>DAONDU010000163.1:0-5593 GCA_035402725.1 Paludibacteraceae bacterium
CTCAGTATGAAGTACTTCGTGCTAACGGACATACTCCATCCGAAGCTTTCAACGAAACCGTGGAAGAACTGACACAATCCCTCATGCCACTGTTTGCAGCCAAAGGAATGGACTGGATGTATGCCAACTGCTCAACTACCGCACAACGTGGTGCACTGGACTGGATGACACCTTTCCACGATGCCACAAAACCGGTATTTGAGAAATTGTACAAGGAAGTTGCCTGTGGTAACGAAGCTCAGCGTTCCATTGACACCAATTCCAAACCCGATTATCGCGAAGGTCTGGAAGCAGAACTGAAAGCCCTCCGCGAAAGCGAAATGTGGCAGACAGGAGCTGTTGTCCGTAAATTAAGACCCGAAAACAATTAATAAGCATAATGTCACGAAACAAAACAGGGAGTTCTGATGAACTCCTTGTTTTGTTTATTTTATTTCAAACGTATCCGCATCTTTCCTGAAAGCGTATTTATCCCGGAATTTTACGAGCGGATCTTTTAATATTTCAACGGTTTTCACATTTTCTTCGTTTTCATCAAAACCGCAGATTTCCCCCCCCTTGAAATCACGCAGAACGGAATGTCCGGAATATGCGACATTGTTGCCGTCAACTCCAATCCTGTTCACTCCACAAACATAAGCCTGATTTTCGATAGCTCTTGCTTTAAGCAAAGTATCCCAGGCATCCATGCGGGCATGCGGAAAACTGGCGGCGTAAATGAGTAAATCATATCCGTTATCCACATTGCGCGACCAAACCGGGAAACGAACATCGTAACAAACTAGTACACAAATATTAAATCCTCCGTAATTTACCATCAACCGTTTGTCGCCAGGCGAGAAGAATTTATCCTCACCGCCGACTGAGAATAAATGTCGTTTGTCTGCGGTATGAATTTCTCCGTCAGGTTTTACGAAAAATGCCCGGTTAAAAATCTTGTCGTTTTCACGTGCAATAAAACTTCCGACGATTGCCAGCTGATAGTGTTTCGCCCAGCTGATAAGTGTTTGAACCGTTTCATCTTCCATCGTTTCGGCTAGTTCCAGCCGGTCTGTGCAAAAACCGGTGGTAAACATTTCGGGCAAAACAGCAATATCCGTTTTTCCGGTTATACCGGCTAATTCTATTTCTATTTTTGTAAGATTAGCCTTTTTATCTGCCCAAATTATATCGGTTTGTATTAGTGAAACTTTCATTTTCAGAATTCATCTTACTTGATTTCAGGTACAGCAAACTTATCGTCCGATTTTGGACCAGCATTTTTCCGGTAAAAATCGTAAATATATTTCAAATCTTCCTTTTCATTTCCTGTCGGGTAGAAAATTTCTTTTATTCCCATTTCTTTCTTCTGATAATGAATAACCGCTAGTTGTATTGGTACTCCTGCACCTACTGCAATATGATAGAAGCCGAGTTTCCAGCGATTATTCATGCTACGTGTACCCTCGGGAGTGATAGCAAGGTGAAATTTCTTTCTGCTGTCAAACTCCTTTATCATCTGTTGAGTTACAGATGTTCGTTTTGACCGGTCAATCGGCACACCACCCATTGCACGCATCAAATATCCCATCGGGAAGAAAAACCAAGATTTTTTCATTAGAAAGCCGGTCTTACGACCCAGGGCCCAATAAAATAATTTACCAATTATAAAATCCCAGTTACTGGTATGCGGAGCAACACAAATTATGCTTTTATCAGGTTCTTCCGGTAATGCATAAGGTTTCCAGCCAAAAAAACCAAGGATAAACTGACTTACTTTCTTCATCATTTTTAATTGATTAATATGTTTGTGCAAAGCTAATTCTTTTCCACCAAAATACCTTTTGTTGATAAGTATTTTACTGAAAATTAGTTGTATTTTACTAACTTTGCAATCGGTAAACAAACAGACCTGTAATACAAAATCTGGCAACAGATTACAAATAAGAGACAGACATGGATTTTCTTAAAGAGCTGAACGATAGTCAACTGCAAGCAGTAACATATAACGATGGCCCCTCGCTGGTGATAGCCGGAGCCGGTTCCGGAAAAACACGCGTACTTACTTACAAGGTGGCTTATCTGCTATCGAAGGGAATTTCACCAGCATCCATTTTGGCTCTTACTTTTACCAATAAGGCAGCTAACGAAATGAGGAAACGTATCGGACAAATGGTTGGATCTCAAACTTCCCGATACCTGTGGATGGGAACCTTTCATTCCATCTTCTCACGCATTCTTCGCAACGAAGCCGAGAGCGTCGGCTACACGAAGGATTTTACTATTTACGACAGTTCTGACAGTAAAAGTCTGATTAAAAGCATCATAAAAGATCTGGGTCTGGACGAAAAAGTATATAAACCCGGATTTATTCAGTCTCGGATATCCTTTGCCAAAAACAACCTGATAACCGCCCAGGCATATTTCAACAATCCGGAACTGCACAAATCGGACAGTGTAGCCCGTGTGCCAAAAACCAACGAGATTTATTCCTTATATTCAGGTCGCTGCAAACAGGCAAATGCTATGGATTTCGACGACCTGTTATTGCAAACAAACCTGCTTTTTCACAATCATCCCGATATTCTAGCAAAATATCAAAACATATTTTCATACATACTGGTGGACGAATATCAGGATACAAATTTTGCACAGTATCTGATAATCAAAAAACTGGCAGAACGGCATGAACGAATCTGTGTAGTGGGCGACGACGCGCAAAGTATTTATTCATTTCGCGGAGCTAATATTGATAATATCCTCAAATTTCAATCCACGTACAAAAATGCGCAGATTTTCAAACTCGAGCAGAATTACCGTTCTACAAAAACCATTGTAAATGCGGCTAACAGCCTGATTGATAAAAATTCGGAACAAATCCGCAAAACCATCTTTTCTGAAAAAGAAATCGGAAAGCCCATAAAAATTTCGGGTGTCATTACCGATTTTGAAGAGGCGTTGAGGGTAGCCACTCAGGTTACCGCACTTCATAACAACAATTATCAATACAAAGACATAGCTATTCTGTACCGCACCAACTCGCAATCGCGTGTGATGGAAGAGTCATTCCGAAAACAAAATATTCCATACAGGATTTATGGTGGTTTATCGTTTTACCAGCGCAAAGAAATAAAGGATGTGATTGCCTACCTGCGACTGGTGAGCAATTCCAACGACGAAGAAGCCCTGAAACGTATAATCAACTATCCTGCACGGGGCATAGGTGAAACAACGGTCAGTAAGATAGCTGATTGTGCCCGGTTGCATGAGGTTAGCATGTGGAATGTTCTGACCGATATGCTAAAGTACAATCTTCCGGTAAATTCAGGAACTGCCAACAAACTGGCACAGTTCAGGAGTATGATTGATACCTTTGCACAGCAAGTAACCACTCAGAATGCCTATGATCTTGCCGACAGCATTGTAAAAACCACCGGCATACTTGCTGATGCCATGACCGACCGCACCGCTGAGAACCTGAGCCGTATTGATAATGTTCAGGAATTATTGAAAGCCATACACGAGTTTTCGGAAATGAAAATTAATGAAGAAGGCGCTGAACACGTGTCCCTGCCTGAATTTCTTTCCGAAGTTTCGCTGCTCACTGATCAGGACACCGATAAAGATCAGGACGAAAATAAAGTTACACTGATGACGATTCACGCAGCCAAAGGACTCGAATTCAAAACAGTGTTCATTGTCGGACTGGAAGAGGAACTGTTTCCCTCTCCTTTTGCAGAGACGCCGCGCGAACTGGAAGAAGAACGCAGGTTGTTTTATGTGGCCATTACCCGCGCCGAAGAGCAATGTTTTATCAGCTATTCTAAATCACGCTTTAAAAATGGCAAGACTAACTTCGCCAATCCCAGTCGTTTTCTGAAAGACATTGACAAACAATACCTTGAATACGACGAACCCGAGAACTTAATACGAAAACCAGCATTTCCGAGTTGGGATGATGATGTGGAAACCGAACGAAACCGTTTTCGTCAGACTCCTTTCAACAGAATGGAAAGAAACGATCCGCCACCCGCCACTGTGCATCGTAACCTGAAAAAAATAAGCAATACACCTGATAACATAATACCCGTGATCAACGAAAATCTGCCTGCCGGAACTTTCGTGAAACACGCCATTTTTGGTATCGGCAAGGTACTTTCAACCAGTTTGGTGGATGGAAATGAAAAAGCTGAAATTGATTTTGGAGAAAAAGGGAAGAAATCGCTGCTCCTGAAATTCGCGAAACTTGAAGTGCTGAAATAGATTTTTGACAAATACCTTGAAATAATAACAACATGTCAATATCTGACTTACTTTCACTCTGATTAATTCTGGCAAGTAATAAAAAATGAAACTGATTTAAAAACTTTCAATTAATAATTCCACGGGATAATTTTCTCTGAATTATTTTTTTACCTTTGTAAGTGAAAATTTAAAAAACAAAAAAATATATGGCAAAAAATACTGAAGAAACCATCAATCCGGTTAGTGAGAAGCTGAGAGCCCTGCAACTGGCAATGGAAAAAATCGACAAAGACTATGGTAAAGGCACCATCATGCGCATGGGTGACAACAAAGTTGAAGAGATGGCTGTGATACCTACGGGTTCTGTTGGTTTAAATATCGCTTTAGGCGTCGGAGGTTATCCGCGAGGACGTGTCATTGAAATCTACGGACCGGAATCATCCGGTAAAACTACGCTTGCCATACATGCTATAGCCGAAGCGCAAAAAGCGGGCGGAATTGCGGCTTTCATCGATGCTGAACATGCTTTCGACCGTTACTATGCCGAAAAACTGGGAGTAAACACCAACGACCTGCTTATTTCACAGCCCGACAACGGCGAGCAAGCCCTTGAAATAGCCGATCAGCTCATTCGTTCGGCAGCTGTTGACATTGTAGTGATTGACTCGGTAGCTGCTCTGACACCAAAAGCCGAACTCGAAGGCGATATGGGAGATTCGAAAATGGGACTTCAGGCGAGGTTGATGTCACAGGCACTGCGTAAACTTACTGCCAATATCAATAAAACAAACACGACTTGTATTTTTATCAACCAGTTACGCGAGAAGATTGGCGTGATGTTTGGAAATCCCGAAACCACCACAGGTGGTAACGCGCTGAAATTCTATGCTTCCGTTCGTCTGGACATCCGGCGTATCGGCCAGCTAAAGGATGGTGAAGATGCTACAGGTAATCAGGTTCGCGTGAAAGTGGTGAAAAACAAAGTAGCTCCTCCATTCCGCAAAGCTGAATTTGACATCATGTATGGCGAAGGAATTTCACGTACCGGCGAAATCGTTGACCTCGGTGTAGAATTCAACATCATCAAAAAGAGTGGTTCCTGGTTCAGCTATGGAGATACTAAACTGTCTCAGGGGCGTGATGCCACCAAAAATTTGCTAAGAGACAATCCTGAATTAGCCGCCGAACTGGAAGCTAAGATAATGGAAACGATCAAAGCAAAATAAAAAACACACACCTTAAATATCACAGATTAATCACATCTGTTTCTGAACTTTTTTTGTAGGCTAATATTTTACTACATATAGAAATAAGGGAATCTCGGCTTCCCTTATTCCTTTTTAAATAAATGTTTATTTAAAAACAAAAA
>DAONDU010000164.1:0-5578 GCA_035402725.1 Paludibacteraceae bacterium
TTCTCTCTCAAAGCGGGTGCAAAGGTAAACAAAGTTTTTAAAGTGAACAAATAAACTATAAGCAATTTTCAAATATATTTTCGGACAAATCCATAATAGTCTGATTTTATGACATCTAAACGCTATAAAAATGTAAGTAAATTATCGTACATAACACCAAGAAGAAGTCTCAATTATGGAGTTTCTTTCTGAACTTGTTGAAATTGTTTTTCAATATGAAGCTTTAAGTTTGTCTTTAAGGATGCCATATCGACAGCTGCACCTAATTCTTTCTGCATTGAAGTAACACCTTTGTCAATAAATCCGCATGGATTAATGTAACTGAAATATTCGAGCTGTGTATTGACATTGAGAGCAAAACCATGCATAGTAACAAATCTAGAACTACGTACACCTATCGCACATATCTTTCGGCAATCAGGTTTTCCGACATCCATCCAGACACCGGTTGCTTTTTCAAGGCGTTCACATATAATATTGTATTCTGCAAGACATTTGATGATTGCCTCTTCTATATTATATATGTATTGCTTCAATCCTATGTTATATTTTTCAAGATCGAAAATTGGATAGCCTACCAACTGACCAGGACCATGATAGGTGATATCTCCACCCCGGTTGGTGTGAACAAATGTTGCATTTTTAGCCTGTAACTGAATATAATCAAGTAACAAATTGTTTTCATTTCCGCTCTTGCCTAAGGTGTAAACATGTGGATGTTCGCAAAAAATCAGGTAATTTTGTGTAGGCAATTCTTTTATTTTCTGTTGAATAGTTACATTAAATAATTTTTCCTGTTTTTCCCAGGCTTGATTATATTCAATCAAACCCCAATCTTCAAAATTCATTTTAGTAATCATATGTCTGGTGCTTATTATTCAAAATTAACTCTCTCTATTTTCCCCATTAAGTTCACAATATGATTTTTTCTTCTTAATATATATCCTGAAGGGTCTGCCGGATTGAATTTGCGCGGATTGGGCAAACATACCGCAATCAATGCTGCCTGCGAACGTGATAGTTTCGATGCTTTTTTTCCAAAATAAACTTTGGAAGCTGCCTGGACCCCATAAATACCATCACCTGTTTCTATCACATTGAGATATACTTCCATAATTCGCTCTTTTGACCATAAAAACTCGATCAGTACAGTAAAATATGCTTCAAGACCTTTTCTTACCCACGACCTCTCAGGCCAAAGAAAGACATTCTTAGCTGTTTGCTGCGATATTGTACTTCCTCCTCTTATACGTTTACCTTTTTTATTATGCGATATTGCTTTTTTAATATCAGAAACAGAAAAGCCATTGTGTTCCATAAACAGGTTGTCTTCAGAAGCAACCACTGCCTGTACCATGTTTTGTGATATGTCTTCGAGAGGTACCCAGGTTTTTTTTATTTTAGGTACATCACCATCTGTAATCGACTCGACACTGCGAATAACCATGAGTGGCGTAATGAGAACCGGAATAAAGCGAAAGATAAGCACTGCAAAAATGCTTGATGCAAAAAATAAGATTACCAGATTACGCAGAATTTTTCCAATCTTTTTCATTTCAGTTCAATTTAATTTTTCTCCGTAACACGCCAACGAACACGCCACCTGCCATTTTCGTAATCATGACTTAATATCTCAAAAGGACCTATCTCTTCGGTATTCTGTACATGCTGACCAATACAGGCACAGGCATCATAATCACCGACTTTAATTATCCGAAGCATTTCGGAAGCATCATCAGGCAGTTTTGACAAATCAACAATTCTAGAGGCTTCATCCCGGGTCATTATAACTTCACTTACTGGTAAATGTTTATTTATTATCTCATTAACCCGCGATATAATTTCCGTTATCTGATTTTCTGTGGGCGATACCGGTAAAAAGTAGTCGCACTTGGATTTTTTTCGTTCGATGTGCGCGTTCATGGATCGTCCGCATCCAAACATACGAACCATTGTCTGATTCAGAATGTGTTCTGCAGTATGCATATCCACAGCATACTGTTTCTTAGCTTCATTTAATACTTGATCGTTCATAAATTCATATATTTACAAATGGATGCAAAATTAATAATTCACACTTATATGTTGCCATAAATATCAGTTCTTTATAAAATAAAAAGTCGGATACAGTATTCAAACTGCATCAGACTCGTTTTATTACTGATAACTTGAAGATTATTGCTTTTTAAGTACAAAGGCTGTTCGTGCCGGTATATAAAGTTTCAGCCACTCCTTACCTGGCATATCTCCGGGACCTTTGCATGTAAAATGTTCGATACTTTCATCAATCAATCCATGTCCTTCAAAGACAGGATTATCCGTGTTAAGTATTACCTTATAACTTCCGGATTCAGCGAGTATTCCATAATCAGCAAATGATTTTGTTCCGTTAAAATTAAAAACGAATATCATTTTATCACGCTGATATGCAATTATCTGATCACCTTCGTTGTCCCAGATTTTTATGATTGGAGTTTCATTAAAGGCTTTAACCGATGTAATAGTTTCGATCATGGCACGGTCGAATTCTCCGAGTCCATAATATATAAAGTTTTGATTATCAACCAAATTCCATTGTCTGCGTGCATATTTGTATGACCAGCCATTACCTTCGCGCGGAAAATCTATCCATTCGGGATGACCGAATTCATTGCCCATAAAGTTGAGGTAACCACCATTAATCGTTGTGGCTGTAATCAGCCGTATCATTTTGTGAAGAGCTACACCTCGTACAACCCTGAAGTTTTCATCACCCCTTTGCATATGCCAATACATATCGGCATCAATCAGACGGAAAATTATAGTTTTGTCGCCAACAAGAGCCTGATCGTGACTTTCAGCATAACTGATGGTTTTTTCATCAGCCCTGCGGTTAGTCAATTCCCAAAAAATATGTCCGGCTTTCCACTCTTCATCCTTTACTTCTTTAATATACTTTATCCAGAAATCGGGTATGCCCATTGCCATGCGATAATCGAATCCAAATCCACCATCGTTTATTTTTGCTGCCAGCCCCGGAATTCCGCTCACTTCTTCGGCAACAGTTATTGCATTTGGATTAACTTCATGTATAAGTTTATTAGCGAGTGTAAGGTAACAAATTGCATCACCATCCTGATTGAGATTGTAATATGAACTGTATCCGCTGAAATCTTCACCCAATCCATGACTGCGGTATAACATGGAAGTGACTCCGTCAAACCGGAAACCATCAAATTTAAATTCATCGAGCCAATACTTGCAGTTAGACAGCAGAAAATGCAATACTGCGGGTTTTGCATAGTCGAAACACAATGAATCCCACGCTGGATGTTCACGACGACTGCCTCCGTGAAAATATTGATAGGGAGTTCCGTCAAAGCGTCCCAATCCTTCCACTTCATTTTTCACTGCATGTGAATGGACAATATCCATTATGACTGCAATTCCTATCTCGTGAGCCTGATCAATTAGTCGTTTCAGGTCATCAGGAGTGCCAAACCGGGATGATGGGGCAAAAAAACTTGAGACATGATATCCAAATGAGCCGTAGTAAGGATGTTCCTGAATAGCCATAATCTGAATACAATTATAACCATCTCTGGCTATTCGTGGCAATATGTTGGTTCTGAATTCTTCGTAGGTTGAAACTTTTTCTTCTGGACTTGACATGCCAATATGGCATTCATAAATCAGTAATGGCTTCGTATCGGGTACAAATTTGTCAACCTTAAACTGAAATGGATTTTCAGGATTCCAAACCTGTGCACTGAAAATTTTGGTATGTTCATCTTGCACAACCCTTTTAGACCAGGCTGGTATTCGTTCTCCAAAACCGCCTTCCCACTCTACAACGAGTTTGTACAATTGTAAATGTTTCAATGCATTTTCTGGCAATTTTATTTCCCAGACGTCATTTTCTATTCTATTTAACCGATATTCAGGTTTTTTCACCCAGCCAGAAAAATCACCAATCATATAAATCGCTGTAGCATTGGGAGCCCATTCTCTGAAAATCCAGCCATCGGGAGTATGGTGTAGTCCAAAATACAAATAACCGGTTGCAAAATCAGAAAGACATCCACTTTCACCTGTCAACCGTTTTTCTACGGACAGAAAATAATCATACCTTCCTTGAATTGCATGAGAATATGGTTCAAGCCAGGGATCAGATGCAACTAAAGGCAACATTTTGGAACTTTTCATATGTTTAGTGATATATTTTTTTTATTAAACAACTTCATCCACTGTATAATTCAGGAACCTGATAAAAGGATATGATTTTTCGGCAATTGAAGCAATTTCATACACGAAATCATTCGAAAAAAGCATATTTTGATCCAAATCATAAGATACCAAAAAATGCTTTAATTTAAGCAACTCTGCATCCTTAAAGTCCTTTGAAAAACCTTGTGGAACAGTTTTAAGCTTATCCTCTTCGTAAAAAGAATTTTTGAATAATCTTATAAAATCCTTATCGCTTCTGATTTCATTAAACTCTTCAATATTATAATAAATGCTTTGACGAATGGCTTTTAATACCGCAGGTGGCGGACACCAAACTCCAACCGATAAAAAGCTACCTGCAGGATCAAGATGAAGATAGTAACCACCGCGATTGCTTTTCCGGCCTCCGGCAGATGCAATAAATGCTCCAAAATGTGTTTTATATGGTGTTTTATCGTTTGAAAAACGAATATCCCGGTAAATCCGGAAAACACAGTCTTTAACATCAACATGTTTGATATCCTCATCAAACACACCTATTTTGAGTATCAGAGAATAACAGATTTGTTCAAATTCCTTACGCGCTGATTCGTACTCGTTTTTATGCTCATTAAACCAGGTTCTGTCATTATTTTCTTTAAGCTCTGAAAGAAAATCCAATATGTTTTTCATCCTGTTTCACTTAATTAATTTGTTACAAAAATAGTCAAAAATTTAGTATTAAAAGAGCATCCTGTATAGATTTTTATATTTCAAACTTCAGAATTAGTGAAAAATGCTTACTTTTGTAAATTATTCCGGAGAAATACTCTGAATAATAATTCAATAACTATCAGACGAACAATAACTATATATTTTTAAGACATCAGATGAAAACAAAAATTCAGCAATTATTGGAAGAAGTGAATTCTCTCAAAGCAAGTACACTGGAAGAGGCAGAAGCATTACGTATCAAATACTTAAGCAAAAAAGGAGAAATTACTAATCTTTTCAATGATTTCCGTAATGTACCGAATGAAGAAAAACGTGAAGTCGGACAATTATTGAATGAATTAAAAAACAACGCTCAAGAGAAACTCAACGCCCTGAAAGAAGTATTAACCGCATCAGGAAAAACCGAACAAAAAACTGATCTGACCCGCACGGCAGAACCGCTGAAGCTTGGTACACGGCACCCACTTTCTTTGGTAAAACAGGAAATCGCAGATATTTTTTCCCGTATCGGATTTACAATCGCCGAAGGACCAGAAATTGAAAATGACTGGAATGTGTTCGGTGCTCTGAATTTTCCACCCGAGCACCCTGCCCGCGATATGCAGGATACATTTTTTATTGAGAAAAATCCGGATATTTTGCTTCGTACTCATACTTC
>DAONDU010000165.1:0-5547 GCA_035402725.1 Paludibacteraceae bacterium
TAATTATGAATGTTGCTGTTAAGGCTTCATTCACCTTATTCCTGTTGTTCGGTCTGTCCGGCAGCATGCGTGCTCAGCTAAAAGCCGATGCATCTGCACCGGGTCAAACCCGCATAGAGCAGGCGGTAAAGCTCAATCCGACAACAGTCGAAATCAAATTCACCAATCAGCAAAAGATGCTGATTGATTTCTACGGAAACAACATTTTCCGCATGTTTCAGGACAACTCCGGCAAAGGATTGAGAGACCCGCAGGCTGACCCTCAGGCTCAGATTCTGGTCAATAATCCCAGAAAACCGTTAGCCGGACTGAACGTGACAGACAACAACAATACCGTTACGCTGGCAACCAGCGCTGTTCAGCTGACTTTTGATAAAAATTCCACACTTTTTACCATCCGAAATCTGAAAACCAATCAAATGGTAGTAAAATCAATACAGCCGGTGGCTTTCGAAAAAAATAAATTTACCATCGCGCTCAGCGAAGAGGCCGATGAGTATTTTTATGGTGGCGGCGTGCAGAACGGGCGATTCTCACACAAGGGAAAAGCCATCGCCATCGAGAACCAGAACAGCTGGACCGATGGAGGTGTGGCTTCACCAACTCCGTTTTACTGGTCAACCAAAGGCTATGGTTTTATGGCATATACTTTCAAAAAAGGAAAGTATGATTTTGGAGCTAAAGAAAAAAACACCGTGAAACTCTCGCACGATGAAGATTACCTGGATGTTTTCTTTATGGTAAATGATGGTGTCGTTGCTTTACTTAACGACTTTTACCAGCTGACAGGAAATCCACAGCTGATTCCTAAATTCGGTTTCTACGAAGGTCATCTCAACGCTTACAACCGTGACTTCTGGAAAGAAACCGACAAAGGCGGCGTACTTTTCGAAGACGGCAAACGCTATCAGGAAGCACAAAAAGAAAACGGTGGTATCAAAGAATCTCTCAACGGAGAGAAAAATAACTACCAGTTCTCTGCCCGGGCAGTAATTGACCGTTACAAACAACATGACATGCCGCTGGGCTGGATTTTACCCAACGATGGCTACGGAGCCGGCTACGGACAAACCTCTACACTGGAAGGGAACATCCGAAACCTGAAAGAATTCGGAGATTATGCCCGCAAAAATGGCGTACAGATCGGATTGTGGACACAGTCTGACCTGCATCCGAAAGAAGGCGTGGAAGCGCTGCTGCAAAGAGATATTAAAAATGAAATGATTGTTGCCGGTGTAAATGTGCTCAAAACAGATGTTGCCTGGGTTGGGGCCGGTTATTCATTCGGACTGAACGGAATACAGGATGTCGCGAATATCATGACAAAGTACGGTATTACTGCACGTCCGTTCATCATTTCACTCGACGGATGGGCCGGAACCCAGCATTACGCAACCATCTGGTCGGGCGACCAGACCGGAGGCGTATGGGAATATATCCGTTTCCACATCCCTACATACATTGGTTCAGGCCTTTCGGGGCAACCAAACATTACTTCGGATATGGACGGAATTTTCGGGGGAAAAAATATGCCGGTCAATATCCGCGACTTCCAGTGGAAAACATTCACTCCCATGCAGCTGAACATGGATGGCTGGGGTGCCAATGAAAAATACCCGCACGCGCTGGGCGAACCGGCTGCGTCCATTAACCGCAATTACCTGAAGCTGAAATCAGAACTTCTGCCTTATACCTACAGCATAGCCCGCGAGGCGGTAAATGGTCTGCCCATCATTCGCGCCATGTTTCTGGAAGAAAAAAATTCCTATACCCTGGGTAAGCAAACCCAATACCAGTTTATGTACGGACCGAATTTCCTGGTCGCGCCTGTTTACCAGAATACCAAATCGGATACGCTGGGCAACGATGTGCGTAATCATATTTACCTGCCCAAGGGAAGCTGGGTGGATTATTTCACCGGACAGGTTTATGAAGGCGGTCGTGTGATTAATAATTTCGATTGCCCCATCTGGAAACTGCCCATATTTGTGAAGAAAGGTGCGATTATCCCAATGGCTAATCCGAACAATAACCCGGACGAGGTAAACAACAACCTGAGAATTTACGAAGTATATCCGTCAGGAAATACCTGTTTTAAACAATACGACGACGATGGAAAATCTACAGCCTATTTGCAGGGTAAATCTACCGAAACTGTTATTAAATCGGATGTGAACGGCAGCAAAGCAACCATCGCTGTGAATGCCACTACCGGTAGTTTCGATGGTTTCGTAAAAGAAAAAGCTACCGAATTTAAAATAAATGTGACTAAACAGCCAAAAAAAGTAACTGTCAGAGTGGGTGGCAAAAAAGTAGGTCTGAAAGTTGCCAAATCTCAGGAAGATTACAACAAACGCGAGAATGTTTACTTCTACAATGCAGCTCCTGAATTCAACCGGTTCTCCACCAAAGGCAGTGAATTTGAAAACGTAAAAATCACCAGAAATCCGCAAGTCTGGGTGAAAGTGGCTCAGACCGACATAACCAAAAATGTTGTGTCTCTCGAAATGAAAGGTTTCGAATTCAATCCGGTCAATACACTGCTGCAAAAATCAGGCACGTTGTCGCCGCTGCGAAATGCCGGTGTTACCGATAACAACACGGCAGCCTATAAGCTGACCCCAAGTTGGGACAAACAGCCAAACGCCGATTATTACGAAATTGAACTGGACGGGATGGTCTATTCCACCATCAAAGACAATGAATTGATTTTCGAAAACCTCACACCTGAAACCGAATACGCTTTCAAAGCCCGCTCGGTAAATAAAGACGGTGCTTCAGCATGGACCGGCTTCACAGCAAAAACCACTGCCGATCCGTTACAGTTTGCCGTGAAAGGTATTACTGCCGAAAGTACAGCATTGATGCAACCCGGTCAAGATGCCGTTCGTCTGTTCGATTACGACGAAGGTAATATGATGCACTCTGAATACAAAACGAATGCAATTCCCTGCGATTTCATCCTGGACCTCAAATCGGTTAACCATCTCGACAAGATGGTGTACCTGCCACGTACCAGCGGCCTGAATGGTATGATACAGCAAGCAAACGTGTATTACAGCGAAGATAAGGTGAACTGGACAGAAGCCGGATCAATTGACTGGAAAACCACTGCCGAAGACAAAACTTTCGACTTCACATTTCACCCGGTTGCACGCTATATCAAAATCAATGTTACCAAAGCGGTGGGCAACTTTGTTTCGGGACGCGAATTGTATGTGTTCAAGGTGCCTGGAACCGAAAGCTTCCTTCCGGGTGATATCAACAACGACCGTGTGGTGGACAGCAACGACTATACTTCATACATGAACTATACCGGTTTGCGTCTGGGCGATGGTGACTTCGAAGGATATGTAAGCAAAGGTGACGTCAATAAAAACAACCTGATTGACGCTTATGACATTTCGAACGTGGCTACACTGCTCGAAGGCGGCATCAGCCAGTCGGCTATTGCCAAACTGACCGGCAAACTGGCCCTGACAGCATCGAAAGCAAGTTATAACGCAGGCGACACAGTGGCCATTACAGTGCAGGGTGCTGACCTGAAATCGGTCAACGCGTTGAGCTTCGCGATACCTTACAACAAAAATGAATACGAATATGTGGGTATCGACCAGCTGAATGTAAAATGGATGCAAAACCTCACTTACGACCGTCTGCACACCAACGGGGATAAAGTCGTGTATCCCACATTTGTGAATCTGGGCAACGAAACGCCACTTGAAGGCAACGAAACGTTGTTTGTGCTGAAGTTCAAAGCCAAACGCGCCGTGAAATTCAATCTCACTCAGAAACAAGGTCTGTTGGTAGATAAATTCCTGAATACCATCAGTTTTTAATCCGATTGTCCAAATAATAAAAAATGCTCAGATCACAGGGTCTGAGCATTTTTATTCTGAAAAGTCAGGAGAAAATAAATGCCCGGGTTATTGAAAACCAGAGTATCATTCTTTTTGTAAGTACATCATGTAATCATACATAACATTCTCTTTTCTTTTTCGGTATTCCTTTCATTACTTCGTGGTAGGAGTGTTTAATCCACTCTTTGAGTAGTTTCTCGGTGACTTCATTAGTCAGTGCCACGGTGTTCCAGTATTTCTTATTCATATGATATCCGGGCTGAACTGCCTGATATTTTTCCCGCAGGTTTAGGGCTTTCACAGGATCACACTTCAGGTTGATGAATAATTCGGACTCTTCCAGCGGTATAAAAGCAAACATTTTACCAAGGGCTTTAAATACAAGTGTCTCATCGTCAAAAGGAAAGCATTCTTCAGCTCCTTTCAGAGACAAACAATAATTTCGAATATCTTCTACATTCATAAACCGATAAATTTTTAGAGCTGCCGGCATAAAGCTGTCAGTCAGATTGGTTGTTTGTTGTCTGAAATCCTGATATTCAGGCTTTTTCTGAAATAAATCAGAAAGGGTGTCGGGATGCGTCAGCGATAAAGCTCACTTACCTTATTCCAGTTCACCACGTTCCAGAATGCTTTGACATAAGCGGCCCGTTTCGACTGGTATTTGAGGTAGTAAGCGTGTTCCCACACATCCAGGGTGAGAATTGGTTTGCCTTTCAATGAATTGAAAGGCATCAGCATGTTGTCCTGATTTGCGGTGCTTTCGATATAAAGTTCACCCATCGGATCTTTGATCAGCCACACCCATCCGGAGCCAAACCTGCCGATGGCTGCAGCCTCAAATTTAGTTTTGAATTCTTCCACACTGCCAAAACTTTTTATAATTGCTTTTTCAAGTTCGGTCGACATTCGGGTCGTTCCGGCAGGTGCAAGCATTGTCCAGAATATAATATGATTATAATATCCGCCTCCATTGTTTCGTACAGAAGTTTGTATCTTTTTAGGTAGTAAATTGATGTTTTTCAGCAACTTTGTAATTTCCATGTTGGAATATTGCGGATAATTTTCAAGTGTTTTGTTCAGATTGTTCGTATAAGCCGCATGGTGAGCATCGTGATGAATACGCATGGTAGTACTGTCGATGTAGGGTTCGAGCGCGTTGTACGGGTAGGGCAAATCGGGAAGTTTGTACTGACCGGATACAAATAAATAGCTGAATATTAACAGTGGAAGAAGAAAAAGATAACGTTTCATACTGATTTTTATATGTTTGGTGCTTAAAACCTTATAGTAGAAAAATAACAAAATGAATATAAAATAGTTTATCCAATTAAACTTTTGTGAGATTTTTTAGTCAAATTAGAAATTTATTAATGAAATAGATTATCAGAAGACCTGTTTCAAATGTCTTTGATATGTTATAATTTTTGAAAACAATATAGGTTATGTCAAAAAAGCTCTCTCTCATTTTGGTGTTGATAATGGTCGCTTTTTCCGTTAAGGCACAGTATTCTGTTAGCTCTAAAGTTGTTGATAATAAAACCGGGAATGCGATGGATCGGGCTGGAGTGCGATTGCTGAATTCTGTTGATTCTGCCCTTATTACCGGCCAGATTACCGATAGCACGGGTTGGTTTACCCTCCGTGATGTTAAACCGGGTAAGTACATACTTAAAATAACAACCAT
>DAONDU010000166.1:0-5505 GCA_035402725.1 Paludibacteraceae bacterium
CGGTACTTATCGAAATAAACATATACATACTCATCCACCTGCAGCGGTGCAGGACCTTCCGCCCAATATTGCCCGGTAATCGGCGCTGACACCTTCACGGGGAAATTGTACGGCTTACTATTTAACACTACGCGTATATTCTTTTCGGGAGGATTGGAATTTTCATTTTTCACAAAGAGATAATATTTATTGTCCTTAGCCAGCATGGCTCCGTCGATGACACTAAATTCGGGATTGTAATACAGTTTTGTTTCGCTGAAAGTACTGAAATCTTTTGTGGTAACATAATACAGTTTGTGGTTCAGGCCTTTCTCACTTTCCGAAGTAGGGATTTCGGGAAATGCACCGGGGATGGTGGAAGCCCAAAAAATGTAGAACAGTTTATCTTTGCGGTCGTAAAACAATTCCGGTGCCCAGGTATTTTTTACTACTGCGAATTTTTCCATTACGGGAATGTATTTTTGTTCTGACCAGTGGATCAGGTCTTTAGATGAAGCATATCCTATTCCGTTATCCCACCATCCCGAAGTCCACACCATATGAAATACACCGTTATTGTCCCTGACAATGCTTGGGTCGCGCATGAGTTTATCTTTGCCCACTGCGGGTTTCAGGAACACAGAATCGTTACGCACTGTCTCCCATTTCAGTCCATCGGTACTATAAGCAAAATGCAATCCGTCGCCGTTTCCCTTGAAATAAGAGAACAGATAAACGTACTGGTTGGTTGTTTTCATAAAGGATTGGATGCTTTTATCATCAGCACCCAGCCTGACATGTTCGCTCAATCCTTTCATTTTCTGCTCCATGATACCTTCAGCTATAAAATAAGCGACCTGAGTTGCCCCTTTCTCCATCATGTGTGTATCATCTTTTACACCTTCGGGTTTGGCAGGGTCTATTCCGGGTTCGGTGTGACGATAATAAGCAACTGACTTTTTATCACCCAGCACAGTAACCATATCGCGGGTTTTCTGATTAACATCAATGAGCTGAACCTTGTATTCTTTGGCTATCTGACGCATGATGACGGGATAGGCTTTCAGCCGGTCGTCGGTGAGATTTCCGTTGACAAAGGTGCGTATAACCACGGAAGTCAACAGCACCGGATGTGCCTTTTTGGCTCTCACATCTTGTATCATTTTCACCAGATTGTCGTAATAATCGGCTTGAGATGCATACCGTTCGGGACGGGTGGAGGCATCGTTGTGTCCAAACTGAATAAACACGTAATCGCCTTTGCGCACCTGTGCCATCAGTCTGTCCCAGCGGCCTTCGTTGAGGAAAGTTTTGGTGCTGCGACCACCCATGGCGTGATTGACCACTTCCACTTTCTCGTCCAGGAAAAGCGGGAGCATTTGTCCCCAGCCCCTGATCAGTCCGTCTTTGTCTGATTTGTAGGTCTGCGCAGTAGAGTCACCGGCTATGAAAATCTTTATCTTTTTTTCGGACGAGGTGAAACCGGTTAGAAGTACAAGGATAATGAGTGATAGAATGAGTTTTTTCATAAAATGTGAGTGGCCCCCCGACCCTCCCGAAACCATTTCGGGACCGGCTCTGAAGGGAACTGCCCCTAAATCCCCTGAAGGGGACTTGGGAGAGTGAGGTTTAGTGATTATTTATTAATTCTGAAATTTTCGATACGCTGCGACTAAATAAGATTTGCTTAAAAGTTGATTAATCTAACATAAATGATTTGGTTGGAGTTATTTCATATATTTCCACCGGTCCCAATAATCCGGAGGGAACAGTTTCCCATTTATCGTACAGGGTTTTGCGGTAGTTGAGATCCACAAAGTTGATTTCGTTGAAAATGCGCCAATCCACACCCCGTCTGTCGTAATCGGCTATGCGATTGGCAGGGAGGTTGGTGACCTCTACTTCGAGCAGGTTTTCACCATCATTGAGATATTTTCCGATATTTGCTTCGAACGGTACGGAGAATAAAGTTTCCACAAACTGACCGTTCACATACACGCTGGCACTTTCACGTACATCGCCCAGCGTCAACCGGTATTCTTTGCCCGTCTTTTTGAAATTAAATTTGATAGAATACTTTCCGGTCCCCATGTTTCGTTTCAAATCGGGATTGCTCAATTCTGTCCAGGAACCCAAGCCCTGCAAATCGAATGTATCTTTAATGGCAGGTTCGCTTTGGATAAAATTAAGTTTCCAGCCTTCATTTCGTTTCAATAACCTAAATGGAATAATCTGATAATAGTTCCAGTCCGGCACATCCACATCTTCGTTGGTGTACGTTTTCACTATCATGGATTGTCCGGGTTTTAAATTCAGGCAAAGCAGCGGCCTGTTTCTTCTGCTTCTCAACAGTTGCGCTTTGCCCGATTTGCCGGTCAGGGGGTCAAATATCACAGCGCTGCGGGCATCTACCCCCAACTCAACAAGATTGTTGACTGGATTGTTGGTGAGCTGTGTAAAGAAATAATGGTAACCGGTTTCGTTTTTTCGGCGGATGTATTGTCCTTTGAACTCTTTCGAGAAACTTTCATCCTTGATATTCGCCATCGTCAGTAATTCGTCATAGTCCTTACCGGTGATAATCTGTCCCTTTCCAATTTTTTTGACTTTTGATTTACTGAAATTGCCCGACGGAAATCTGTTTATCAGTTTATGCAACTTGCTTTGACGCTTATTGAAATCTTTCAGTCCGGGAACTCCTTCGGGATAATGATCAACAAAAATAATTTTTGCACCATCGTTGGCTATTTGGGTTAATTTCTGAGCAGTTTCCAGCGGCATAAACCGTACAGCCGGTAGTACCAGTGCTTTGTAGGTAGTGCCTCCGATGGTTTTTATCAAACCGTTTTCGACGGTGGCTGACATAATGTAACGGTCGGTAATATAATCCACATCCCTGCCACTTTCCCTGATTTTTTCAACTGCCCGGTAAAACTTTGGTAACCGGTCGCGTAATCCGTGAATGCCGAATGCATAATAATAATCGCTCTGCTGTTCATACCAGATATCGTACACCGGGAAATACACCAGCAAATCGTTATCCGGTTCGCCGTACTGCAGGAATGACTGTACGCGGGTTATGTACGAGAAGAAAGCAGGAGCATCCTTCCAGATGGAATTGGTGGGCGACATATTGACCGATGCATAAAAAAGCCATCCGGGCCAGGCAGCTTCGCGGGGCGAATAGGGAGTGCCATGAAAAAACACATGATTGACACCCGATGTAAAGACCTGATCAATTTCCGGTTTGCACTGCGAAAGCGAAGTTCTGAAATGTTCGGTAAGCCAGGTGAAAGTTTCGGACGAAGTAAACTTTTTACCGGTAATGTGTGCCGCGGAGCTTGCCATTTTCAAAGTAACAGGATCACCGTCGTTCTTTTTCCGCAACGAATCTTTCCTTAATCCCGGAATATCAAAATCGGAAATGCCGAAAATTTCGCATTCGGGAATATCCACAGCGGCATACAGATCGATGATATTGGCAGGAGAACCGTGTGCCTGATTGCGGGTAATGGCTCCGTGACTGTGCGCCCAGGCAGTCCATTGTTGTGTAAAATCAGTAAGCAGCATCTCACTCAGTGTTTGACGATAATCGGAAACTACCCGGCAGGAGATGTCAGTTTTTCCTTTAGCCAGAAATTCCGGGAAATAATCTTCCAGTTTGTATCCCCGTCGCTGCTGAAACTCTTCCAGGAAAGTCGGTGTCCAGTCGGCATTATACACTTCGTAGGAGTCGTTGAAGAATGAATTGGGATAGGGAGTATTTTCACGGGCAAAAGCATTGTCAAATTTAGTCAGGTAATTCTTCACCGCTTTGGCGCTGAAGTGATCCATTACATACCCCTGTCCGCCGGGAGCAGAGCGTTTCACTTCCTGCAGCGTTTTTCCAACAAACAATGCAATGAGTTTCCAGTCACCTTTCGGAACATTCCACTTGAAGTCGCCCTCTTTTGATACTAAATTAGTCACATCCAGTTTTTTGCCTTTATCGGAATAAGCCATCAATCGGGAGAGATACGCTACTTTCTTTTGTTTCGGATCATTCATCGTTATTTTCAGCGATACATCCTCTCCTCCATTCGCATTATATTCCTGAAAAATAGCTTTGGTTGCAGCATCCTCCAAAGTAACTTCAGGTCCGCCGAATGGCCAGCCTGTACCGGTGTTCATGTCCACTTTCATCCCTGAATTTCGCGCTTCGGTTTCGGTATGTGTGAGCATATTCATCCACCGTGGTGAGAGATAGTCGATGTTTTTGGCATCATTCCCTTTTACTCCGTAAATGGGGGTAATTTCCATGCCACCCATGCCTGCTTTTCCCAGTTCGGAGATATTGTAAGTCAGATTGTCTTTGTCTACAGCGCTTCCCAGCCACCACCAGCGTGTCCAGGGTTTTGTTTCGGTGGTTACCGGAGGCCAGTTTGTGTCCGATGCCATTGCATGGATTGAGGCAAAAAGCACGATGATTAATAAGCAGCAGGATTTATTTTTCATTGCTGTATATTTATTTTTTAGAAATATAATATTTTTCTCTCTTATCCCCGCCTTAAAAGGCGGGGCAATTCAGAAATTCAATTACTCAATTACTCAATAACTTAATAACTCAAAATCGAATTCAACTATTATATATTCTTCTTCAATTCATCCGGTGCATCCTTTGTCATGGACATATCCAACCATTCACCCCGTTTGATGGTCAGGTTTTCAATCACTTCCAAAGTTAGCTCATTTTCCGGTAAAAATAAATTGGAATTCATATATTTCAGTATAGAATACCGCAACTGTCGGGCAACAATTCTTTTGTCCGGGTCTTTTTGAATATCGGCACTGCATACTATAATCTTTCCGTTACCTACCCTGGCTTCGAAAAGCATGGCCAACCGGCGGTTGATAAACCAGGTATCAATGGGTTGGACAATAGGTTGAAAAGATTTCGGGAAATCGGTCAGTTCCATCACCTGTGCCCGATTAGCCAGTTCCCACCACTGCAGGTTGGAATAATAATCGGTGGGGAAATCCCTGAAAACGGGATGAAAATCATTAATCAGAATTCCGGTGGTATGTGGCGGACGCATTTTGAACCAGGAAGTATTCCAGAATGCCGGCACCAACTGCTGGACCACATCTTTTCCCTGAGTAACCTTGCCAGCCAGTTGTAATAATACCGAACCTCCGTTATTCAACACGGATTTGGCTTTATCATCCATTTTATCACAGATATAGACTGAAGTGGTATCCACCTGAGGCAGGGTTTCAGGATAGACCCAGAAATCCCAGTTGTTGGAAACTTCTGTTCCACCGAGTTTTACTTCCAGGATCATTTTTTCGGCTTCTTTGATAAATGATAAAGGTATGGTTATTTCGCCAAGCTGTTGGCAGTTGCCAATCTGAATATCTTTAGCGGACAAAATTCCCTGCGAAATCGTTTTTCCCAGTGCATTTTTTACTTTCCATTCCGTCTGTTTTCCTTTCAGTACCTCTTCCCCAAAATGCGATATTTCAATATTAGCCTTCAGGTTTTCATTG
>DAONDU010000167.1:0-5461 GCA_035402725.1 Paludibacteraceae bacterium
CTCCATAACCAAAAATCATCCCGTTATTTTTATCAACCTGAGCACCGGGGCTAGCAAAAAAAACCTTTTTATTGGCATTCTTCACTCAATGTCTGAGAATAAAAACATTTTATTTAACAAATTCCACTCGATGTCTGGCCAAAAAAAACATTTTGTGAGCATTTTCAAACCAATATCTCGTCACAAACAGTTGTTTTTTCTCATTTTTCATTCAATATCTATGAAAAAACGGTTGTTATTTTTACATCCTTTCACAATGGAAAGGAACAAACATGTTTGTTTTTAAAGATATTGTTAAGGGAATTTAAAAAGAAGGGTTATATTTGTTAGACATTGGATGTGGGAAATGAAAAAAATACAATTTGTAACCAAACATTGAGTGTAGGAAAGGAAAAAAAATCATTTTGCAACAAGAAATTGAGTGTAGGAAAAGAAAAAAATGTTTTTGACAACAAGAAATTGTACGGTGATATGTCGTAGTAATATGCAGATAATCAGGCGACAGATTAAAAATAAGAAAGCCTGTACCAAAGGGCACAGGCTTTCTACATAGTTAAGAGACCTTAAATTTAACTTTATGCAACAGTTGTGCCGTTGCCTTCGGTAATTGGTTCTTTCGCTTGCGTCTGACTTAGATTGACTTCAGAAACACGCATCAGGACGATGTCGCGCAGCGACTTCAGCTCCTCCGTATCGTTTATTTGAGCCATCCATTGCAATTCTTCCACAAAATTGTTTACTGCAACATTCAGTTGGGGGCGTAGGGTAGAGGGAGCAACTACTCCGATAACCTCATTGCCACGCAAGGCAAACAACGTTTCGTATTCCTTGTGAAGTCTGTCCAGTTCAGCCACGCTGGCAGTCAGCCTGGTGGTTTCGAGGTCGGCAGCCAGTTCGGGTTTTTGCAGCCCTTCGAGGATACGGTTAAACAGAAACGACTGTTCAGCAATTTTCAGGTTGTTGAAGTTCCGTCCGTACATATTCATCACTGCGAAAATCCTTACGGCGGCAGCTCTCTGTTCTGCATCGGGTGCATTGAGCAACCCTTTCAAATACCCATAGTTTAACAGAAAATAGGCACGGCGCTCATTGGCTTTAGCATCTATTGCTTCGGTCTGGTCCTTGTACTTTGTCGGATCAACGCTTGCCTGATACCTGTTATTCACTTCAGTAAGTGCTGTATAGCTCTTACTATTGATTACTAATGCGACATTGGCTGCTACGGATGCTTCGAACAAACGTAATACCAGAATGCCTACTGATTTGTTTGAAAGTTTATGAACTTTCGATTTATATGCGAGTTTTACCATTATCAAAAATTTTAATATTGTTATCAGAGATGAACCGAATTAGTCTGCTGTTTCATTGATTAGCTATTGTCGGACCTGTTCCATCCTGCTCCCAAACTTAGTTGGGGTTTTCAGGGGTAAAAGTCTCACAATCAATTGACAGGAAGACGACAGAAAAATTTACTATAACTATCTGCTCCGGATAATCTCAATTGAATTTATTTAAAGAAAACGTGATTCAGTTTCTCCGGAAACGGGGAAACAGGGGTACACACGGAGTCATAAACCCGGATGTATCGGTATGGATTTAAATGGATAAAATTCGGGTGGAGGAATTGCCAAAAATGGCGGAATAAATATAGGATACATAGCTGCTGCACATTCCAAAAAGCAGTGAAATGGAGGCTCTCAGCGATTGCTTTAATGTTTTGATGGAAATAACGGGAGTAGCGAGCAGGCGTGCCATAGCACATAATCTTGCATGATATTTTCCCTGGAGTGTGTAACTAATTAATAAGTTGAATAAGGATGACGCATCAAATTTTACTCTGTCGGGCAAAAAATCCTTAAAACTGAGAATATCATTCCAACTCTCAAAGACTTGTACATCATCCCAATTAAAATCTTTGGCCTCAAACGAAAATAAATCCCTAATGTCCGAAAATGTCCTGTTTTCAGTCATATTATTGGATTTATTATTGAGTGTGTCCTGCTTCATTTTTTATGTGATTAATGTAGAATATGTATAAAATAATACTAACAAATACTGTGCCAATGTTAAAAATGCGCCAATATGGCAGGTTTTTACCTGGCTGTCAGAAAAAATGCTAATAAAAAGAAAAAACTGACAAAATTGTCACCCGGAAACAGACAAAATAATGAGCCCGCCATATTTCCTGTCAGAAAAACAGCTGATAAAAAGCAAAAACTAACAAAATTGTATCTGATTAGTTAGAGTGAGCTCAATATGAACAAACCTTTGAATTTTAAGTCAGAAAATACAATAGTCTGTATTCCCGTAGGGAATTAATATCAATAGAACCAGGTTCTTAAATAAATTAAATTCCCCGTTAAGGGATAAATATATCCATTCCCTACGGGAAATCAATCAAAACAAAAACATTCTTTCTATTGATATTTAAGTCCTACGGACTATTGCTTATGTCGAACTTAGGTTAATTATAAAATATAGACGACAGAGCTACGCTCCTTTGATTATTCGGTGAATAATATTCTGCAAAGCTGTTTGCAGCACGCAGGGACAACAGAACTAACGCCCCTGAAACAGATATATGTGGAACGGCATAGCTTAACATAAAATAATGCTGGCGGGTTGAGACATTTAAGAAAACCGAATAAATTTCGCCCGGTAGGTTAAATAATCAGAAAAATAACCAAATATTTAACTAATAGAGAGTACCATTATTATATATTTCACTACTTTTGATATTGGGTTCAGGATTAATTCCTGTTTGCCTTCCGGAATTGCAAAAGATATATTATCCTGGCATATTAAACAATTTCTTAAATAAAAAAATGAAATGAAAAAGGTATTTTTAGTAGTCGTAGTTTCAATATGTATGGGGATACTGACCGGTTGTTCCGGAAAAACAGAAAAATCCGGAAAGTCATCCGTAGCCGAAAACAATTCAGCTATTTCGTTGAATGAACTTCCGGGTGCTGTGAATGATTTTATTGCCTTGAATTATCCGAGTTATAAGATAAAGAATGCCGGTCACGATCCGCTTTGCAGTGGCGAAGATGCCATGGATGTTGCCATAGGTAAAGCCGGAAGTCCGAACTTTTCGCTGATATTTTTACCGGACGGTAAATTTGTTCAGCAGGAAGAAGACGTGAAGCTGGCGGCAACACCCGCCAAAATTCTGAATACAGTAAAAACAAAATACCCGGGTTTTACGGCTGAAAATGGTGCCGAAAAACTAACGCTGGCGGATAAAAAAACCGTTCATTATCAACTGGACCTCATAAAAGAAGGAACTTCAAAAGAGGTGATTTTTGACATGGAAGGCAATGTGGTCTGCGAAAATTAATATGGCTACAAATCCGCCATCTTACGGAGGAGTAAGTTGGCTAAATGAACAAACATCTATATAAGAACTATTTAACTATAATACGTTGAAATTCTAACTACTTTAATATACGCTTTCAACTCCCCCTTTAGGGGGGTGGGGGGCTCTTACCAAAATGAAACGTTTCATCTTTATCGCTTTAATTCTGACCTGTCTGTCGGGTAATCAACACCTTACGGCACAAAATGCCAAAAGCGGTGAGGATTATATTAAAGCGGCGCTCTTGAACAGTCCGCTGCTGTACGATTATGAAAACCGGAGGTTGTCACTGAAATTCGACAGTGCCCTGCTTATGGCTGATTACGGTTTGAAAGTGGATGCATTTGCCGACCTGATGGCTGCGCCCGTAATACACGGATGGGGATACGACGAGGCGCTCTCCAACGGACAATTCGCTACCACAGGACTGCGTGTAAGCCGGGATATTATTGGAAGAAATAATCTGAAGAGCCGTCTGGATAGTTATAAATTATCGGAAAATCAGCTGAATAGTCAAAAGCAACTCAGTGAGCAGATGATGCGGTTGACCGTTACCGATCAGTACATCAATACCTATATATCACAGGAACAACTGTCAATCTATCAGGAAATTATAAATGTACTGAAAAAGGAAGAAAAGATATTGTACAAGCTGACCCAGTCGGCAGTTTTTTCGCAAACCGAATACCTGACATTTTTAGTCTCCCTGCAGCAAAACGAACTTTCGTTGCAGCAGGCGAAAGCCGATTTTCAAAACAATATGTCTGTACTCAATGTCATTTCGGGACTAATGGATACAACCACCTACAGCCTGTCACCCCCATTGATGGATGAAAAAATGGCAGTTCCATTCAACGAAAGCATTTATGCTCAACTCAATCAAAGCGACAGCCTGAAGCTTGAAAATGAAGCCATTATTATTAAGAATGAGTACAAACCCAAGTTATCGGTTTATGCCGATGCGGGGTATTCATCGAGCTTTATAAAATCACCCTATAAGAATTTTGGCACAAGTGTGGGTTTGAATTTATCCATACCCTTATACGATGGAAATAAACAGAAAATGCTCCTTCAACAAAATTCAATCACTCAGGATACCCGTTCGAGATACTACGCTTTCAACCAACAACAATACGCACAGAAGATATATCAACTCAACCAACAAATCCAGCAAACACGGCAAATGCTAAATACATGCGATGAGCAGTTGAAATATTCCGATACCCTTATAAAAGCCAATCTGAAGCAACTTCCCACCGGAGATATCCGCGTGACAGATTTTATTGTTTCGGAAAATAATTTTTTGAATTTGAAATTGACCAGAATACAATATGAAGGAAAGTTGTACAGCTATTTCAATCAGTTGAAATACATGAGTATCAGCACTCCGGCTCCCTAAAGGAGGAGTATGGAGTATGAATTGAAGTTTATAGATAATAGAATTATATTTTATTCAATTATGAAATACATCAGGTTTTCCAACCAATATAATTCCCCCTTTAAAGGCGAAGGGGGCAAATATATTTTCTTACCACTGTTTCTGATACCTGTTATGCTCGTTGGCTGCAAGGCGAATAATGCCAATGAAGAAAATGCTCCCGTGCAGGCCAAAACGTCGGTTTCGGTAACTTATCCCACCGATACGGTGATGTTGATCGACCAAATTGAGCTGAACGCTACAGCCACATATCTGCTCAAAACCGATATAAAAGCCAACACAACCGGTTACATTACCGATGTGAAAATAAAACCGGCTGATTGGGTGAAAAGTGGTCAAAACCTGTTTATTATCCAAACCAAAGAAGCGAAAGCCATCGGAAATACCATTAATGAGTTGGACCCGTCGATGAATTTTTCGGGACACACCTCGGTGGCAAGTCCTACAACGGGCTACGTGCAAATGCTGAACCATCAGATCGGTAACTTTGTGCAGGAAGGCGAAACACTTGCCACCATTGCCGATGGAAGCAGCTTTGGATTTCTGATGATTGTGCCCTATGAATACAATCAACTGGTGAACAGCAATAAAAACCTGACCATAGAACTCCCTGACGGACGGAAACTTCCCGGATATGTGGACAAAATTATGCCAACGGTAGATCC
>DAONDU010000168.1:0-5386 GCA_035402725.1 Paludibacteraceae bacterium
TTGATTTATGTTTTGATAAGTTTGTTTTTATTCAGAATATTTAAAATTCCTTCGGTTAAACTTTTAAATTAAAAACCAGTCAATACATTGATTAATTATTATCAGACTTAAATAATAATTCTATTCGCTTAATTCTTCACCCTAATTTCTTTTGAAAATGAAAAAAAATAATTTATTGATCCTTATTTGTTGTATTTACTCACTTTTTGTGTCATGTGACCCTGACAATTTGCTGGACAACAATGATTTGGACAATTCTTCCAATGAAACAGAGTTAGCTTCCGATTATGACTGGGATGCTGGAAATGCAACTACTATTTCTTTGAACAACAATAATATCACCTCTGGCTCGGATGCAGTTACTATTGCAGGTTCCATTGCTACAATTACCAAAGCCGGGTATTATATCGTGAATGGAACATTGACAAACGGGCAGCTTATCGTAGCCGTGGATTCTGGCATTGTTAAGATACAGTTCGACGGTGTAAACATAGCCAACACAACCGGATCTCCGTTTTATATCAAAAAATCATCCAAAACCATACTCTTCCTTGCTGACGGAAGCTCAAATATGATTTCTGACGCTTCTTCGTATGTGTCAAGTGAAGAACCCAATGCTGCGATATTCAGCAATTCATACCTGGCAATTACAGGCAATGGTTCACTCACTGTTAAAGGTAATTTTAATGATGCAATTTCGACTGATGATGAACTCATTATAAACAACGGAACTATAACAGCAACAGGTAAGGATGACGCGATACGGGGGAAAAACTTTATAAAAGTTAACGGAGGGACAATAACGGCTACTGGTGGAACCGGACATGCGCTTAAATCGGACAACACGGATAAAGCCGGTTATGGCTATATTAAAATTGATGGCGGTACACTTAATCTTACATCTTCGTCGGCTGATGGTATCCATGCGGTCAAACGGGTAATTATTAACTCCGGTAATCTGACGATATCAGCAACGGGAAGTCAGGCGTTGCATTCCGATTCGCTGGTGTTTATTAATGACGGAACAACTATCATCAAATCGTCCAAAGAAGGAATTGA
Source organism: Paludibacteraceae bacterium (assembly GCA_035402725.1). Classification (GTDB taxonomy): domain Bacteria; phylum Bacteroidota; class Bacteroidia; order Bacteroidales; family Paludibacteraceae; genus UPXZ01. The sequence continues at coordinate 1,060 of DAONDU010000168.1, forward strand.
AAGTCCTTATATAGTAATAAACGGTGGCGAACTGAATATTAATGCCACAGACGATGGATTTAACTCGACTTTTGGAAATGGCGGAGAAGCAATTGATAAAAGCTGTCTGACGATAAATGGTGGTAAAACCTCGGTTGATGTAGTCAAAGGCGATGGACTCGACAGTAACGGAACTGGCAACATGACCGGAGGTACAGTGGTTGTTCACGGTCCGTCAAGTGCACCTGAAGTAGCTCTGGATGTGAATGGCGATTTTAAAGTTACCGGGGGAACCATGATAGCTTCGGGACCAAATTCAGGCAATATGATAGAAGGACCTGCTACCAGTTCATCGCAATATTCAGTGTTGATTAAATTTGGGGCCAGTTCAGGTCAGTTTGGAGGTCCAGGTGGTGGAACAGGCACCAATCAGATTGCAGCAGGAACTATTATCAATATCCGGGATAGTTCAGGGAACAGTCTCATAAGTTTTGTTCCTGTTCGTGCATGTTATTATGTAATTTTCTCTTCTCCGCTACTTAAGAGCGGTTCCACATACACCGTTTATACAGGTTCAACTGTAACCGGTGAAACCATCTGGAACGGATATTATCAGAATGGTACAGCAACCGGAGGAACTTCCCGCGGTACGTTTACCGTTTCGGGTAAACTAACTACTGTTAATCTGAATTAATAACTTCTTTTTAAACTGATTTTTTTCAGACTTAATATCGTGTAAAAAAAGTGAAATATTATCCAACAACCGAAGCAGTTTGGAATATCAGGTCTGTGAAAACAAATTGAAAAGCGGTTATAAAAAGAAATTTAATTTCTTTCTGGACGCAAGTACACAACCACTGAATTGATAGTCGCAACGACGCTACTTTTTTATTTTGTAAGAGGAGTTTCACAATGCTGAGACTCCTTTTTTATTTTTTTCAAATAGAGTCTTTTCGAGCTTGCACTCCTTCCAATTTCTTACTAATGGAATTTCATTATGCGGAAATTACTCCGAATACTTTGTCTTTAGTATTCAATTTGCATCTGATTTTTCTTTTGTGTCTGCCCGATCTGGTACCTGAATTCAGTTTAACTCATACCTGATTTTTACTTGAAAAATTTTCTGATTTTTTTTCGGATCGTTGAATTCAATCTGATGGGTAAACCGGTTAAAAAAATAGCTGACTTTTTTATTCATAATTTGCCTTGTTATGTAATAATTTCAATAATGAAAAACATCTTATCTGATTTGTTATTTTAGTGATAAACGAAATAGATGACGTAATCTGGTCGTTAATTAGTTTAAAAGTGTATTTTTGCATGCTTAGATTTTTTTTATTAAACACAGACAACGAAGTAAAAGTAATTTATTATAATAGAATAATTTCATGAAAAGATTTAAACTGTTCTTATTGTTGCTCATAGCCACTTTAACGGGTTGCAATCATGCATTTTGTCAAAAAATTGCCGATGGTATAATTTTTCCGGTATTGTCAGATTCCCACACAGGTGTCAAAAAAATCCGGATACAGGTTGTATCCGATAAAATTATCAGAGTTACCGCTACAGCAGGGAATAAGTTTTCCGGGGTGAAAAGTCTTATTATAGTACCTCAACCGAAAGAAAAGAAAAAATTCAATGTAACTGAAAATAAATATCAGGTTTCACTCAGTACCGATTCATTAAAACTTAAAATTGTTAAGAAAACAGGCGAAATTACTTTTCTGAATAAACAGGGAAAAGTGTTGCTGAAAGAAAATTCCGGTGGAGGAAAGTCATTCGTTCCTATTCAAGTTGAAGGAACACGTGGATATTCAGTACGGCAGGTTTTCGATTCTCCTGAAAAAGAAGCTTTTTACGGATTAGGTCAGCATCAGTCCGATGAATTCAATTACAAAGGTAAAAATGAATCATTGTTCCAGTACAATACAAAGGTTTCAGTTCCTTTTGTTGTTTCAAGTAATAACTACGGAATTCTTTGGGATAATTATTCGCTTTCGAAATTCGGCGACTGCAGAGAATATGAACAGCTCAACCAATTTAAACTCTCTGACACCAACGGCAATCCCGGAGGACTGACGGCTGTTTATTCCAAAAAAGACAATTCGGTAGTTCCGATAATACGAGTTGAACCTCTCATCAACTACGAAAATCTTTCGTTGATTAAAAACTTTCCACAAAATTTTGACCTGAACAATTCAAAAGTAACCTGGAATGGTCAGCTTGAGGCCGATAAAAGCGGTGATTTTCATTTTATACTGCATTATGCCGGATATGTCAAAGTGTATTTTAATAATATTCCTGTTGTGACAGAACGCTGGCGTACAGCCTGGAACCCCAATGACTTTAAATTTAAATACAATCTACGTGCTGGCGAAAAAATACCCGTTCGAATCGAATGGGAACCGGATGGTGCAGTCTCTTATATCTCCCTCAAAGCATTAAGTCCACTCGCTCATCAGGAACAAAACAAGTTGTCGCTCTGGAGTGAGATGGCCGATGAAATTGATTATTATTTTGTTTATGGCAGCACGATGGATGACATAATCAGCGGTTATCGGAAGCTTACAGGTAAATCTCAAATTATGCCCGAATGGGCAATGGGTTTCTGGCAAAGCCGGGAGCGCTATAAAACTCAGCACGAACTGCTGACCACTTTATCGGAATTTCGTAAAAGAAATATCCCGATCGACAATATTGTACAGGATTGGAACTACTGGCCCGAAACCGAATGGGGCAGTCATAAGTTTGATCCGCAGCGCTTCCCGGATCCTGTTGGATTGGTCGATAGTGTACACAAAATGAACGGACACATCATGATTTCTGTATGGCCTAAGTTCTACACTACTACCGATAATTATAAAGCATTTGACAAAAACGGCTGGATGTATCAGAAAGCAGTAAAAGACAGCATTCGGGACTGGGTGGGCCCTGGTTACGTCGGCTCTTTTTACGATGCATATGCCGAAGGTGCCCGCAAACTTTTCTGGAAACAGATGAAAGGCAGCCTTTACGACAAAGGTTTTGATGCCTGGTGGATGGATGCATCTGAACCCAATGTGCAGGACAACACGGACATTGACTACCGTAAAAAGCTATGCGGCCCAACCGCGCTCGGACCATCGACCAAATATTTCAACGCATATGCCCTGATGAACGCCGAAGCAATCTATGACGGTCAGCGCAGTGTAGATCCCGATAAACGTGTATTCCTGCTTACACGTTCCGGATTTGCCGGGTTGCAAAGATACTCCACTGCTACCTGGAGTGGCGATATAGGTACGAGATGGGAGGATATGAAAGCCCAGATTTCAGCCGGACTTAATTTTGCCTTGTCGGGTATTCCATACTGGACAATGGATATCGGAGGTTTTTGTACAGAGAAACGATATGAAAACGCCCAGCGATTGTTCGATCAAACCGGAACTGAGGATAACGATCTGAAAGAATGGCGGGAACTCAATACACGCTGGTACCAGTTTGGCGCCTTTGCTCCCCTTTATCGTGCTCACGGACAATTTCCGCTGCGGGAGATATTTAACATCGCGCCTGAGAATCACCCTGCATATCAGTCAATATTGTATTATTCGAAACTTCGTTACCGGCTGATGCCATACATCTATTCGCTGGCAGGTATGACCCATTTCAACGACTATACCATCATGCGTGCTCTGGTAATGGATTATGGTAAGGATACTGTTGTAAATAACATCAGCGATCAATATATGTTCGGTAATGCCCTGATGGTATGTCCGGTTTATGAATACAAAGCGGTGAAACGAGAGGTGTATTTCCCCAATACCACAGGTTGGTATGATTTCTACACCGGTAAACACGTGCAGGGAGGTACACATATGCAAACCGACGCACCTTATTCGCACATGCCGGTATTTGTTCCCGAAGGAGCAATTATTCCGTTCGGTCCCGATATTCAATTTACCCGTGAGAAAAAGCCTGAAAGCATAACCTTGTATGTTTATGGAGGCAAAAATGGTTCATTCACCCTTTATGAAGACGAAGGAACCAACTACAACTATGAAAAGGGCAAGTATTCAATGATTACATTCACTTATGACGAAAAAAACGGATTTCTGGAAATTGGCAATAGAACAGGTTCATTTACAGGGATGTTGGAAAATCGTGAGTTCAACGTGGTGTTTGTTGACAAAGCAACGCCTAAATCCTGTAATCCAGACACAGTTGGGATGAAGGTAAAGTATACCGGACAAAAACTGACCTTGAAACTCAGATAAAGAGATGAAATATGAATATGTCAGAAACAGTTATATATATAGAAACTGTTTTGAATTTATTAGTCAGAAATTCTATTAATCATAATTCTAATCAT
>DAONDU010000169.1:0-1977 GCA_035402725.1 Paludibacteraceae bacterium
TGATGGGGTGTCAACAAATGTTTTTAGTACATCAACCTGAACTTGATGGGGTGTCGACAAATGTTTTTAGTGCATCAACCTGAACTTGATGGGGTGATTACCGTATCCCGTGAAGCAAATCAGTGGTATTATCATGAAATTCCGTTATCCCGCAAATATGGCTATACGCTTTTTATAGAAAGCAATGAAACTTATGCTGCGAGTGGCATCACCGATCTTAAAAGCATGAAGGCATATGCAGCCAATGTGTATAATGCCGTTTATCCCGAAGACGCAAATATTACCGATATTACCGACCGCCGTAACAGTCTGAACCGCTTTATCGCTTATCATATCATCAATAAGCAGTTGAGCTATTCAAAGATTATTGACGCTTACGATACCAGTCATATGCTTCCTAACCGCGATATGTATGAATACCTTGAACCAATGTGTCCCAACACATTGATTGAGGTAAAAAAAGACCGTCTGGCCAAAACGACCAACAACCTGAATTATATCCGCGAAACCGGAAGAGTTGTCCGGATTACCTCCAATTACGATAATGATGCCGTAAATGGTGTGTATCACGAAATAAACAGCATTCTGGTTTACGACCAGTTAGTGGAAGCCGACCATTCCACCAAGCGCCTGCGTTTTGACGGTGCGAGTTTCTTTCCGGAACTGACCAACAACAATATGCGTGGTCGCGGAATTACAAGCCCGGGTCCGGGTCCAAATCTGCAATTCAAATTACCCCGTAATTACATTGAACGTCTTACCACCTCCGAACAGACTATAGTGAGCTATCTTACTGCAGATGCCAGGTATCAGGACTACGAAGGCGATGAGATATTTCTGGGAGCAACTTCCGGAAACCTGTATGATTTCTCTATTGTAACGCCTCCAATACCTGCCGGTACGTATGAAGTAAGGTTTGGATACCTTACTAACGGAAAACGCGGAGTTGCCCAGCTGTATTTCGATAACATCCCGGCGGGAGTTCCACTCAATCTTAATAACTACGCTACCGACGTTTCCATCGGTTACGAAGCCCCTGGCACCGTTCAGGCCGATCTGGAAGGATTTGAAAACGATAAAATGATGCGCAACAGAGGATTTATGAAAGGTCCGGCCTGCTTTAAGGTTGTTCAGTCAGGTTGGTCAGGTGGCGAAAATGCCCGTTACAGCCCTGCAGCCCTGCGAAGAATTATGGGAACTTATAATTTCCCTGAGGCATCCAACCATATCCTGACTGTGAAAGGATTAAGTGGCGGGGAGTTTATGTTTGACTACCTCGAATTTGTCCCGACAAGTGTTCTGGAAAGCGAAGATATTTATTAGGAATGCAATTTTAAAATCATTAATTACAAAATAAACAGCTATGAAACTAAGATATTTTGGTGTAACATTATTGGTAGCACTGGTAATGGCGTTTACCATAACTTCCTGCACGGAAGAGTGGGATTCGCATTATGATACCCTGTCTGCCGGTAAGAGTGAATTGAATCTCTATGATTACATCAAGTCACAGCCCGACTTAAGTACATTTGCCAATATGCTCCAGATTACAGGTTATGATTCTATTCTGAGTAAACCGCAGACTTTTACCGTTTGGGCACCATCAAATGAGGCTCTGAACGGACTGAACACTTCAGACCCTGCGCAGGCCCTGGAGATTGTGAAAAATCACATCACAAGGTTTTCATATACTACCTCTGGAATTTCCCGTAGCATCATGCTTATGCTGAACAGTAAACTGATTACGTTTGAGAAACAGGGTGACGGGTATTATTTCAACGATTTACGTATTGTGAAACCTGATTTGGCAGCTTCAAACGGTATACTGCATGTCATCAATCAATATGCACCCTACAGGAAAAACTTATGGGAGTTTATCAATTCGGCCAGTGGCCTCGATTCGCTGAGGACTTATGTGAATTCTCTGACCCGAAGAGAGTTTGATGTTGATGCAAGTTACAAGGACGGAGTATTTGT
>DAONDU010000169.1:2077-5282 GCA_035402725.1 Paludibacteraceae bacterium
CTCTGACCCGAAGAGAGTTTGATGTTGATGCAAGTTACAAGGACGGAGTATTTGTCGATTCTGTTTTCAAAATCACAAATAAGGTTATGACAAGACTTGCCAGACTTAACGTAGAGGATAGTACTTATACAGCCTTATTGCCGGATAATCAGGCATGGACTGAAGCTTACAACAGAATTTACCCTTACTTCAATACAACCCAGACCGACGGAGGTGCTGCTCAACAAAGAACTTCTACCATGTGGACAATTGTGAAAGATATGTTCGTCAGCGGAAAAATCCAGACTCCCGTACAGCTTAACCCGCTTGTTACTACTAACGGAACAAAACTTTATAATCCGGATAAATTTTTCACCGGTTCTCAACCTGTAGTGATGAGTAATGGATTGTCATATATTAAAAATTCATGGATTTTCCCGGATACTGTCTCATTCTTCAAACCAATAAAAATTGAGGCAGAACAAACCACGTATGGCAGGACAATATCCAATCTCAATGCAAGTGTCAATTCCGGACTTGGAACCGGAATGACAATATCGAACAATTACTACGCCGTTCTGAGAGATGCTGCTTTAAGTCAATCGACAAAACTGCATGTCACATACACTATTCCGGGTACTCTTTCGGGCAAGTATAATATTTATTGCGTATTTGTGCCAAGGAGCATTCTGAACCCCGCTGATATGAAACCCTACCAGGTGAAGTTTTATCTCACATATACCAACAGTGCCGGTGTACAGGTTACAAACGCGTCTATCGGTTCTGCTAACAATGTGCTGAAGCCCTCTGATGCAGCAGCTATCTTTACCACAGATCCAACCAAAGTGGATAAAATGCTGGTTGTAAAAGAGTTCACGTTTCCTTTCAGCAATACAGTATTTAACGCTGAAACTATGACAGAATTAATAAAGCAGATAAAAGTCGCATTAAAAATTGAGTCGGTCAATACCAAGGATAAAGATGATATATTTCTTGACTATATAATTCTTGAACCGGTTTTATAATCACAACAGAAAAGGCATTAGAAAATGAATAAATACATAAAATTATCAGATATGGATGATAAAGTTTTCATCAGCAGGCTCGGAAGAATTATTGGTATGTTCATGCTTGTTTTTATGTGGTCCGGGTTGTCGGCTCAAAGTGTTGCCGGTAACGGAAATCTGATGACAGTCAAGGGTGTTGTTGTCGATGCACATACCAATGAACCGATAAGTGCTGTTCAGATTTCAGATCTCGACAAAAAATTCTCAGCGGTAACCGACCAGAAAGGTAATTTCACCATACGATTATCATCTCTGAACTGTATTCTGAGAGTTGTTGCCTACGATTATAATCCGGTGGAACTATCCCTCAGAGGCAGAGATAGCCTGGTTGTGAAATTATATTCGGATAAGTTCAGCAATTATTTCAAAAATATCAACATACTTACCGACGAGAAAAGAAACTCAGCAGTCGTTTCATCTGCGAATGCAACAGCTAAAATTGACAAATCAAATGCCACGACTGCCGATGAACTTATGCAGTACGAACTGGCAGGTAATGTGCGCGGAATTACCCGAACTGGAATACCAGGTGCCGGTTCTTCGCTGTTTATCAGAGGTATTAACTCGCTAAACGCCAACGCGCAACCTTTATTTGTTGTTGACGGAGTTATATGGAATAATCTTTACGACGCGACATCAATACATCAGGGATTATTCTCCAATACACTGGATAACATTGAAGTGAACGATATCGAAAGCATTACCGTTCAGAAAGACGGGACATCTGTCTATGGAAGTAAAGCCGCTAACGGAGTAGTGATTATCAAAACCAAACGAGGAACCTCACCCGTAACCAAGATCAATTTTGTGGCAATGACCGGATTTGTCTCCAAACCTTCAGGTTTCCCCATGTTGAACGGGGATCAGTTCAGAGTTTATGCCAGTGATTTGCTGAAAACACAGGGATACGACTGGAATTCCAATTCGTCCAAGTTCCAGTTTCTTGAAGCTGACCCGTCCGATCCGGTAACATATTATATGTACCGAAATAATACAGACTGGTCGAAGCAGGTGTATCAAAACGGGAATGTCAACAGTTACAACATCAATGTAACAGGGGGCGACGACAAAGCGTTGTATTACTTCTCACTTGGATATACCGGCAATAAGGGCGTAGTGAAAACAACGAACTTCCAGCGTATAAACTCCCGTTTCAATGCCGATCTGACGTTTAATAAATATATCCTGATGGGATTGAATGTAGGTTTCACCAGAACGGAAAGAAGCCTCATCGATGACGGAATTAACCGTTATTCGTCACCCGTATGGATGAGCAAAATTAAATCACCCATTCTAAATCCTTACAATTATACATCTACCGGCGAACTGGCAAAAGAGTATGCCCGTACCGATAGTTTTGATGTGGGAAATCCGGGAGCATACATCGAAAATTCGATCAACAAACTTAAAAAATTCCGTTTGAACATCGGTTTCATGCCGACTTTCAAAATTACTCCCGAACTTACATTCACCAGCATGTTTGATTACAGCATCGATAAGTCTGTTGAACGCCGGTTTGTTCCTCTGTTTTATAAACCCGTACGCATAATCCCCAATGAGGGACTTTCTTATAACGAAATTAATAGCCAGGTGATGAGAAACAGCGCAGTTTTTGACGACTCCCGGCTGACTTATACGAAGAACTTTGGCGACGTTCATCATCTGAAAGCAATACTAGGATGGAGATACTCCAATAATTACTACGAATCGGACTATATCGAAGAGCATAATACCGGTCAGAACAATAATACAACTATTACCGGTAACCGCGATTTCTTTAAAGTGAAAGGGTTGAACAACCGTACAATATCCATGTCGGATTACGTAAACGTGGATTATAACCTGGCAAATAAATACTATGTCACAGCTGCTATGGCTATGGACGCTTCATCCCGTTTTGGCAAGGAAACAAAGGGAAGTATTAATCTGCTGGGCACTAACTGGGGACTTTTCCCCTCGTTGAATGCTGCGTGGATCGCTTCAGCCGAAGGTTTCATGAAATCACTCGATTTTATCAGCTTACTGAAATTCAGAGCCGGATACGGACTAACCGGAAATGACGGAATTCTGGACAATGAATCAATGGCATATTTTGCTTATGTCAAATATATGGGACGTGCCAATGGTATAGCTCTCGCAAACCTCGAAAATCCGTCACT
>DAONDU010000170.1:0-5268 GCA_035402725.1 Paludibacteraceae bacterium
TTTTTGTTGTTATAATGTTGTCATTTAATCATTCTGAAAGGAGAAAAAATTATGAAAAGATCATTTTTTACGGCGTTTGCTGTTGCCCTCATCTTCGGATTTATTTCTTGCGGCAGTGTAAAACCAACTGCCGAACAACAGCAGCAGCAAAAACTCCTGCGCGAAAAGATACAATCTCAGCATTATCGTTTTATTGCCACTTTTGTAGTTCCAAGAGGTAATTTCCAGCCTCGCTATTTAACCTCCGAATATGATCTTAAAATTTCGAAAGATACCGTGGAAGCTTATCTCCCCTACTTTGGAGTGGCTTATCAGGCTCCCACCGATTTAATGGGTGGTGGAATAAAATTCCTCAGCCGCAAATTTGATTACAGCATTAAACCCGGGAAAAAGGAAGGTAACTGGATTGTTAATATCCGTACCCGCGATCAACTTAATGAGGTTATTTTAAGGCTGAATATCTGGGAAAATGGCAATGCCGATCTGGATGTGATTGAAACTTCCCGCCAGTCCATCTCTTTCAGGGGAAAAGTGGAATAAAAAGCATGAAAACAAAAAGAGAAGATTTTCGGTCTTCTCTTTTTGTTTGTATTATTTCCGGTCTTATAACGATAAACCGTTCAGCAGTTCAAAGTATTTTTTTATTCCTTCGTGAATTTCATCGGTTAGAATATATTCATTCGCTGTATGTGAGCGTGATGACTGTCCCGGACCTATTTTCACACTCGCGAAAGGCATCAGCGCCTGATCCGAAAGCGTAGGGGAACCGAAGATATCCATTCCCATCTCTTTGGCTTTTGTAACCACAGAGTGATTTTGAGGCGTCGCTGACGAGCTCAACCGGGTGGATCGGGCCGTTACCTCACAACCGACATTTGAGTTGATTACAGCCAGAATATCGGCGTTATTGTAAAGCTCATTGCTGCGTATATCCACCACGAAACTGCATTTATCGGGAATTACGTTGTGCTGCGTTCCCGCGTTTATCTGCGTAACGCTCATTTTCACCTCACCCAGAAATTCAGAAACCTTCGGGAAACGGTAATTTTTAAACCATTCTACGTCTGCAAGCGCTTTGTAAATCGCGTTTTCTCCTTCGTTACGGGCAGCATGACCAGCCTTGCCCCGCGCTACGCAATCCAGCACCATCAATCCTTTTTCTGCCACTGCCAACTGCATATTGGTGGGCTCACCCACAATGGCAAAATCAATCTTCGGAAGTTCTTTCAGCAAACTTTCCATACCGTTACTGCCAGAGATTTCCTCCTCTGCCGATGCCGCGAATATCAGGTTGTATGTCTGTTTTTCTTTCAACAGCAGGAAAAAAACCTGCAACAGCGAAACCACCGAAGCGCCTGCATCGTTGCTTCCCAGTCCGTATAGTTTTCCATCGTTTTCCACCGGCAAAAAAGGATCGAAATTCCATCCGTCAACCGGTTTTACGGTATCAATATGCGAATTGAGCAGCAGAGTGGGTCTCGAACTGTCATAGTTACTTCCCAAAATCCAGACATTATTACCAATCCGTGAAGGGGTATACCCCTCCTCTTCGATGTAATGCTCAATCAGATCGGCACATGCTTTCTCTTCGTGGCTGAACGAAGGATGTGAAATCATTCTTTTCAGCAGCTCTATAGCTTCGAATGTTTGTTTTTCAAACATGTGAAAACACGTTTATTATCAATTATTTTTGATCAGTTTTCTTTCTGTCAGCCAGGCTTTCAGTTCCTGCGGCCAGTTTTCAACCGGTATTCCTTTTTTTCGCATTCCGAAACCGTGTCCACCCTGGTCGTAAGTTACAAGTTTTGACGGAACCTTATTTTCCTGCAGAGATTTCAGCAGGTTTTGGCTGTTAGCAATGGGTACGGCGCCATCATCGAGCGCATGAACCATGAAAGTTGGTGGTGTTTTTTTAGTCACCTGAAGTTCGTTTGAATACAGTTTAACCAATTCGTCTGAAGGATCTTTCCCAAGTAAATTATCCCGTGAACCTTTGTGAGTTAGGTCCTTATTCATGGTAACAACCGGATAAGCCAGTAACATGAAAGCCGGTCGTTCAGCTTTAGTCTTGAAATGAGTTCCTGCGGTTGATGCCAGATGACCTCCGGCTGAAAAGCCCATGATACCGATTTTATTTTTGTTGATTTTCCACTCTTTAGCTCGTGTATGAATAATTGAAAGGGCTGTCTGGGCATCTTTCAGAGGTATTTCATAATGTCCGTTAGGCATCCTGTAGTAAAGCACAAAAGCAGATACCCCCAATTTGTTGAACCATCGCGCGAATTCTTCACCCTCTTTTATGACCGAAACACCACTATAACCCCCACCCGGGCAAATCAGAACAGCTGTACCACAATTATTTTCTTTTGAAGCCGGATAAGCATACATGCGGGGCTCGCTGATATTCAGCAGAAAGTCTTTATCTCTCCACGATTCTTCTACCTTTAGTTCATTGCTTTCAGCTGGTCCGTTCGGATAAAGCAGGATTTTTTCCTGTGAAATGCCTTTTGAAAAAAATATACTCATTATGAAGGTGAAAAATAAAAATCGTTTCATACTCTAAAGTTTAATGGTGGTGCAGGTATTTTTCATTTTTATAAGGTCGGCACGCGTGATTACTACTTGTTTTACGCCCGATTTAAGCGCTTCGAACGAGTTTTCCAGCTTGGGTATCATACCCCCCTGAATAACGCCCTCAGCGACGAGTTTTTGGAACGTAGCGGGGTTTATATTTTCAATTACACTGTCGTCGTCGGCTTCATTCATCAAAACGCCTTTTTTTTCGAAACAATACATCAGCGTAACATCAAAATGCTTTGCAAGTGCTTTGGCAGCTTCTCCGGCTATCGTGTCGGCATTTGTATTCAGTAAATTCCCGTTTTTATCATGAGTGAGCGGTGCCAATACAGGTACAACGTCCTTTGAAATTAAATCAGCCAGAATATCGGCATTCACTTTTTTTACATCTCCAACGTATCCATAATCTACCTCAGTCACGGGACGTTTTTCGGATTGCATATAGTTAAGATCAGCGCCGGTAAGCCCCAGTGCATTCACACCGAGAGCCTGCAGTCCTGCAACTATCTTTTTATTTACCAGTCCGCCGTAAACCATGGTTACAACTTTCAGCATCTCCTCGTCGGTAACACGTCTGCCGTTTACCATTTTGCTTTCTATACCGAGTTGGGTAGCCAAAGCAGTAGCCGAACGGCCACCACCGTGTACCAGCACTTTGTGTCCGGGTATTTCTGAAAAATCAGCAAGGAGTTGTTTGAGACTTTCAGGCTCTTCAACAATTTTTCCGCCAACCTTGATAAGGGTAAGTTGGCCCCTTAAATCCCCCTTGGGGGACTTTTTTGCTGAATGGAAAATATCGGAAATATCGTTCATAATTGGATAGTTAAGAAAAGAAAGATACCAACTTCGTTTTTAAATGATTATATTAGGTGAAAGAGAATCTGTAAATCCCGCAAGGGGGATTTAGGGGGCTATTATTAAAATTTTACCAGTGAATGAATATCCTTTGCTTCACCGAGAAGTGAAATGCCGTTTAACTCCACCAATTCAATCATAAAACTCACGTAGATAGGATTGTTACCGAATTTGCGTAAAAGTTGAAGCGCTGCATTGGCACTTCCACCTGTTGCAAGCAAATCGTCATGTAACAATACTACATCATTCGGTTCGATGGCATCTTTATGTATTTCGAGTTCATCAGTTCCATATTCTAGTTCATAATTTATGCTGTATGTTTCAGCAGGTAACTTGCCTTTTTTACGAAGCAGTACAAATCCTGCATTAAGCTTATAAGCCAGAATGCTTCCAAGCATAAAACCGCGACTTTCCACTCCTACAACTTTTGTTATCCCTTTGTCCTTGTAGTATTCGTACAGTGTGTCGGAAATGAAGCGAAGCACTTCCGCATCTTTCATAGCGGTAGTAATATCTTTAAACTGAATTCCCGGTTTAGGGAAGTCGGGAATGTTTCGAATGGAGGTGATAACCTGATCTAAATTCATTGTTTATGTTTTTTATATGCTTTCCAATAATCTTTTAATAACAACCTGTGCCGATATTTCGCGATTCGCAGCTTCGGGGATAACGATTGATTGCGCACTTTCAATAACTTCATCCGTTACTATCATATTGCGACGAACAGGCAGACAGTGCATAAAATAAGCGTTGTTTGTAACTGCCATTTGGCGGTCGGAAACGGTCCAGCTACGGTCAGTGCAGAGAATTTTACCGTAATTCGGGTCCTGATATGCTGCCCAGTTTTTGGCATAAATAAAATCAGCTCCTTCGAATGCTTTCATCTGGTCATATTCTACTCTGACACCGCGAACGAATTTTTCGTCGAGTTCGTAACCTTCGGGATGCGTAATGACAAATTCGACATCCGCTTCGTTCATAAAGTCGGCAAACGAATTAGGAACTGCCTGCGGCAATGCTTTTGGATGCGGCGCCCAGGTAAGTACCACTTTCGGACGAGCCGTTTTTTTGTATTCTTCAATCGTAATCAAATCGGCAAAAGCCTGCAAAGGATGCCCTGTAGCTGCTTCCATACTGAAAACCGGCTTTCCGGAAAATTGGATAAACTGATTGAGAATGGTTTCCTGATAATCGAATTCCTTATTTTCGAACTGAGCAAAAGCACGTACACCGATAATATCGCAATAGCATCCCATTACAGGAATAGCTTCCAGCAAATGTTCGGTTTTATCTCCGTCCATGACTACGCCACGTTCTGTTTCAAGCTTCCAGGCTCCCTGATTGATGTCAAGTACAATGGTGTTCATACCCAGATTCATTCCTGCTTTCTGAGTGCTCAGTCGGGTTCGCAGGCTTGAATTAAAAAATACCATCAGGAGGGTTTTATTTTCACCCAGATGTTTGTAAGCAAAACGGTTTTTCTTTATTTCCAGAGCTTCTTTTACTGCTTCCTGCAGGTTGCCCAGGTCTTTTACGTTGGTGTAAGTTTTCATATAAACCCTCCTAACCCCCTGAAGGGGGGATTTTAATAGTGAAATTTAAAGGACAAATTTACGAAAAATAATGATAGAATTGGAAGGATTGGTATGGATTTGTTTTTTAGAAATTAGATAAAAAGCACTTTTCTCTAAGTTAACTGTTATTTAATCAGGCTATTTTGTAACAAAACAATTTCGCACTCACAATTTTTACGAAATAGCACTCTTAATATTCCCCCTTCAGGGTGTTGAACTAAATTCCCTCCGGGAAGGGCTTTTAATTGCTAATTTCCAAATT
>DAONDU010000171.1:0-5248 GCA_035402725.1 Paludibacteraceae bacterium
TCAATATTTCGAAACCATTGCGGGAAACAATATTGCAGGTATAATTGCCGGAAATATGATAAAAGTAAACTATCCGTTACGCTATATCAGCGGTAATGTTCTGGTGGGCAGAAAAATTTCCGAAAACGGATATCTATCACCGTATTGCTCACAGATATCGGTTATCGACGAAGGTACAGAAACCCATGAACTTCTTGGTTGGGCAATGCCACGTTTCAATAAATTCAGCGCAAGTCGTTTATTCTTTAGCAAATTGTTCCGGAATAAAGAATTCAAATACGACGCCCGCCTCATGGGAGGCCGCCGTGCCATCATCATGTCAGGCGAATACGATAAGGTATTCCCGATGGATATTCTCCCCGAATTTCTGATTAAAGCCATGATTGCGAAAAACATTGACAAGATGGAAAATCTCGGTGCCTACGAGGTAGCTCCCGAAGATTTCGCCCTTTGCGAATTCGTCGACACATCCAAGTTACCCCTGCAAGCGATAGTCAGGTACTCGCTCGATATGCTGAAAAAGGAAGTTGAATAACGATTATCAGACATTGGATTGAAATAACCCGGATAAACAAACACAAATAAACAAGATATTATTCAGGCAGTTGACTTTAGAACGACGATATAATCATCTCACTCACGTCAATATGCTCATCTGCCTTAAAAGTCTGACGAAATATGAATAAATTAAGAAATTTAGTAGATAAAATTAAACCAAACTTTGAAAAGGGTGGTAAGTTTGAGAAACTTCATTCCGTTTTCGATGGTTTTGAGACATTTTTATTTGTTCCCAATACGACATCAAAACGGGGAACACATATTCATGACGCCGTAGATTCAAAGCGAACAATGATCATGGTAGTACTGGCTCTGGTTCCGGCATTACTTTTCGGCATGTACAATGTCGGGTATCAGCATTTCCTGGCTATTGGTCAGGATGCAGGTTTCCGGGGTACTTTCTGGTTTGGATTTTTATCGGTTTTACCCATCATTTTAGTGTCCTACATTGTCGGGCTTGGTATCGAATTCGTAGTTGCACAAATCAAGGGACATGAGATTCAGGAAGGTTTTCTGGTTACCGGGTTTCTAATTCCTCTCATTGTTCCTGTTGACACTCCGCTCTGGATGATAGCCGTAGCCACTGCTTTCGCGGTAATTTTTGCCAAGGAAGTATTTGGCGGAACCGGGATGAACATTTTTAATGTAGCGCTTATAACCCGCGCATTTCTCTTCTTTGCTTACCCCTCAGCCATGTCGGGCGACAAGGTGTGGATACGTACCAACGATGTATTTGGTTTTGGAGGCGGACAGGTCGTGGATGGTTTTTCGGGAGCAACACCACTCGGTCAGATTGCAACCTCTCCTACTCCCACTGTTCAGATTACCGATATGTTTGGTCACCAGTTCTCCATCATGGATGCCATCACCGGTTTTATCCCGGGTTCCATAGGCGAAACATCCGTTATCGCAATTGCCCTTGGCGCAATCATCCTGCTGATAACGGGTGTGGCAAGCTGGAAAACAATGCTTTCTGTCTTCGCCGGAGGTTCCATCATGGCTCTGATATTTAATTATTTCGGTCCGGATACTGCCGCTGCCAATTTCCCGTGGTATTATCACCTTGTTCTCGGAGGATTTGCATTTGGCGCTGTGTTTATGGCTACCGATCCGGTAACATCCGCCCGTACCGAAACAGGTAAATGGATATATGGTTTTCTGATTGGGGTGATGGCCATTGTTATTCGCGTATTGAATCCCGGATATGCAGAAGGCATGATGCTGGCAATACTGCTGATGAATATTTTCGCGCCGCTCATTGACTATTATGTAGTGGATGCTAATGTGAAACGCCGCCTGAAAAGAGCTGATAATAAATAAATATTTGGAAGATGGATACAAATAAAAACTCATATACGATAATTTATGCCACCATCATGGTTGTTATTGTGGCATTGATGCTTGCTTTCGTTTCAGGTGCTCTGAAAGATAAGCAGACAACGAATGTGAAGCTGGACAAGAAGAAACAAATCCTTACTTCACTGAACATAAACCTCGCCGGTCAGGATGCAGAAGCTCTTTACGATAAAATTATTACCGGTGGTCTTGTCATCAATTCGAAAGCGGAAGTTCTTTCGAATTCGAAAGAAAAAGCATTTGAAATAGACATTAACAAAGAACTTGCAAAACCACTTGAAAAAAGGGAGTTGCCTGTTTACATTGCCAGTATTGATGGCAAAACAAAATACATTGTTTCCCTGCGGGGTGCCGGCCTTTGGGGACCGATATGGGGTTATTTGGCGCTGAATGATGATAAGAACACCGTTTACGGCGCTTTTTTCTCACATGCAAGCGAAACACCTGGTTTAGGAGCTGAGATTGCGCAAAAAGGATTTCAGTCGGAATTTATTGGTAAAAAAATAATGAACAGCGAGAATAAATTTGTTTCGATAGCAGTAGTAAAAAACGGACAAACAGCTGAGGGCATGGATTATGTGGACGGAATTTCGGGAGGCACCATTACCAGCAAGGGAGTTGACGCCATGCTGATGAATTGTATCGGACAATACGAAACATTTTTACAACAACCATCAATAACAGGAGGAGTACAAAAATGAGTAAATTATTTTCAGCAAAAACAAAAGAGGTCTTCCTGGGACCTTTGAGCAAAAACAATCCGATCGGAGTTCAGGTACTTGGTATCTGTTCTGCGCTCGCCGTTACAGCCAAACTGGAACCTGCCATTGTGATGGGATTATCCGTAACAATTATTGTTGCCTTTTCGAATGTTATTATTTCTTTGTTGCGCAATACCATCCCCAACCGCATCCGTATTATCGTTCAGCTGGTTGTTGTTGCCGCGCTGGTAACGGTTGTCAGCGAATTTCTTAAAGCATTCGCTTACGATGTCAGTGTTCAGCTTTCGGTTTATATTGGTCTGATTATAACCAACTGTATCCTGATGGGACGTCTTGAGGCATTCGCCATGAGCAACAAGCCCTGGGAATCCTTCGTCGATGGACTTGGTAATGGATTTGGTTACGCGGTGGTTTTAATCATCGTCGCGTTTTTCCGTGAATTGCTTGGATCGGGCACTTTGTATGGCATCAGAATAATTCCCCAGGCTGTGTACGACGCGGGTTACATGAACAATGGCCTCATGTTGATGCCCCCGATGGCTCTTATCATTCTTGCCTGTGTAATATGGATACACCGGGCAAAAAACAAAGACCTGCAGGAAAAATAATCAAGACCTTCACTATCTGGTGGAAATACTATAAACATCAATCAATAAAATTCAATATATGGAAAATATAGCCAATATATTTGTAAAGTCAATTTTTGTTGACAATATGATTTTTGCATACTTTTTAGGAATGTGCTCTTACCTGGCTGTTTCTAAAAATGTAAAGACTTCACTCGGGCTGGGTGTAGCTGTGATTTTCGTATTGACCATTACCCTGCCGGTTAACTACCTGCTGGAAAACTTCGTGCTGAAAGAAGGTGCTCTTGCCTGGTTAAGTCCCGGTCTGGCAAGTTTAGATCTTAGTTATCTGGCGTTTATTCTTTTTATCGCTGTAATCGCGGCAATGACACAACTTGTTGAAATGGTTGTCGAAAAATTCACTCCTTCGCTGTATGCTTCGCTGGGAATTTTCCTGCCGCTCATAGCAGTAAACTGCGCCATCATGGGTGGTTCGCTTTTCATGCAGCAACGCGCGTTTAATAATATCGGAGAAGCCACTTCGTATGCATTGGGTTCGGGTATAGGCTGGATGCTGGCAATTGTAGGTCTGGCGGCCATACGCGAAAAAATGGAGTATTCCGACGTCCCGAAGCCATTACGCGGACTGGGTATAACGTTCATCACCGTGGCCCTGATGGCAATCGCGTTTCTGGCATTCTCGGGATTAAAAATCTGAGACATTCTTTCAACAGTAAATATTGTAAATGAATAAATTATAATTAAAATGATATTATCCATTAATATATCAGCAGTTATCGCAAGTTTAAGTGTTTTTCTGGTTGTTATCCTCATTCTGGTGATTGTACTGATAATTGCCAAAAGATATCTGGTAACTTCAGGCGACGTTAAAATAACAATTAACGGAGAAAAAGAAGTGATAGCCCAGGCCGGCAGTACCCTGCTCAACACCTTATCCACACAAAGCATATTTCTTCCTTCAGCATGCGGAGGAGGCGGATCGTGTGCGCAATGCAGATGCCAGGTTACCGAAGGAGGCGGTGAAATTCTTCCTACTGAAACAGTTCATTTCTCACGCAAGGAAATCAAGGATAACTGGCGTCTGGGGTGTCAGGTAAAGGTAAAAAACGACATTTCCATTAAAATGCCGGAATCAATACTTGGTATTAAGAAATGGGAATGTGAAGTTGTCTCAAACAAAAATGTAGCTACTTTCATCAAAGAATTCGTAGTTAAGTTACCGAATGGCGAACACCTGAACTTTGTGCCGGGAAGTTACATTCAGATTGACATACCGAAATACAGTCTTAAATACAGCGAATTTGACGTTGAAGAACGTTTCCGTGCCGACTGGGATAAGTTCAAAATGTGGGATCTTACCTGCACCAATAACGAAGAAACGATGCGTGCCTACTCTATGGCCAACTATCCGGCTGAAGGGGACATTGTCATGCTTAACGTGAGAATTGCCACTCCACCATTTGATAAAGTGAACGGTGGCTGGATGAAAGTTAGCCCCGGTATAGCTTCGTCGTATATTTTCAATCTGAAACCCGGTGATAAAGTTATGGTTTCAGGTCCTTTTGGCGAATTCCATCCCGTTTACAACAGCAAAGCTGAAATGATTTACGTCGGAGGAGGTGCCGGTATGGCTCCATTGCGCTCGCATATTCTTCATTTACTGAAAACATTAAAAATCAGAGACCGGAAAATTTCCTATTATTATGGAGCCCGCGCCCTCAACGAAGTATTCTATATGGAAGATTTTCTGGATTTACAGAAAGAATTTCCAAACTTCTCATTTCACCTGGCGCTCGACCGTCCTGATCCTGTGGCTGACGCAGCCGGAGTGGAATACACAGCCGGATTCGTTCATCAGGTATTGGAACAAACATATCTGAAGAATCACGAAGCACCCGAAGACATTGAATATTACATGTGTGGTCCGGGTCCGATGGCAAAGGCTGTTGAAGATATGCTCTGGGATTTGGGAGTACCACGTGAGAATCTTAGATTTGACGATTTCGGAAGTTAATCCGAATACAT
>DAONDU010000172.1:0-5156 GCA_035402725.1 Paludibacteraceae bacterium
ATCAACTATCGATTACTCAAAGGAAATTGATTCAATGGAATATTTTGATATGACAGGAAGGAAAATATCCAAATATCAAAAAGGAATGGTGTTCGTGAAAGTGAAATATACAGACGGAACTTCAGGAGTTTACAAAACATTTATCACAAAGTAAAACTTCACGCTCTCTATAAGATAATATATGTTCCCTGTCAGGGAGAAGTTCACACTTCCTACAGGGAACATTGTTTTTCAGAACCTGATTATTGAAAAATTAGTATGCTAAAATGTAAAGACACATGAAAATTTCACTTCTAAAAAAATCAATCCTGTTGATTATCATCCTGTTGACCAATTTAATTCCCACAGGTCTTTTTGCCCAGCGAAACATGGAGAATCTGGACCGGGGAGTAGTGGCAGTTAAAAATAACAGCGGAAATTATATGGTCAGTTGGCGGTATTTAGCCACTGATCCTGAAAATATTCAGTTCAATCTCTATGCGCGGCTGATGGGGGGTACCGGTTACACTAAACTGAATACGACACCGTTAAGTCTGACAAATTTCTCACCTGCATCTGGTTCTGTTAACATAGGTACACAATTGTATGTCACTCCGGTCATTAACGGAGTGGAGGGTTCTCCCGGCGGAATTTTCAAAATACCCACTTCGGGTTATCCTGCCACTTACCGAAGTGCTTTTCTTGAAATTAATTACAGTCCGTTGGTCGACGGACTGGAACTTCATAAATATTCTACCAAGTTCATCTGGCCTGCCGACCTCGACGGCGATGGTGAATACGACTACGTGGTGGATCGCCTTTCTACAGATGGAGGCACCGATAAAGTTCAGGGCTATCTGCGCACCGGTAAGTTGCTCTGGACTATTGAAATGGGTCCGAATGTGCCTATCTGCGATGGTCACAACGATATGGTTATCGCTTACGATATGGATGGGGACGGAAAATCGGAAGTGATAATTAAAAGCAGCGATGGAACTGTTTTCTCTGATGGGAAAGGAGTGAACGGTATTTCAGCTCCGTATGATACCGACAACGATGGTATTGTCAATTACGATGTACAGAATGTTCGTAATCAGCCGCATTTCATTTCATTTATTGACGGAATGACAGGGGTTGAAAAAAACAGCATTGCCATGAAACTACCGTCCAACTATACCCGCGACAATAAAAATATTTTTATGGGAACGGAGTACAGCAGCCTCAACGGTCACATGGCAATACTTTATCTGGATGGGAAACATCCAAGTGTGGGGTTTGTGTATCTGACACGCACCAAATCGGATCAACGTCACTGGTACTATGCTTCGGCTTATGGGTATAATGCCGGAGGTACACTGACCAACTGGTGGAACTGGGAACGGGGCACTCAGAATGCAGCCGAAGGTCATGGTCTGCGTGTGGCGGATACGGATCTGGATGGTCGTGACGAAATACTTGATATTGGATATGGTCTCAAATACGATGGTACACTCGCTTTCAATGCCGGTATCAGTCACGGCGACCGTTTCCGTACCGGTGATATTGATCCCGAACGGCCCGGACTGGAAACTTTTGCCATACAGCAAAATAACCCAACCATGCTGGGACAACTCATCTACGATGCCGCAACCGGTGAGGCTATTAAAAAAATCTATATGTCATCTGTAGGCGACGTAGGACGTGGTGAATGTATGGATGTGGATCCTTCACGCATAGGATATGAATTCTGGTCTACCATGGCTAATATATACGATGCCAAAGGAAATGTACTTTACGAAGGCAGTACGCCATTTCCTCATGAAGGAATCTGGTGGGATGGCGAGCTGGACAGAGAAGATCTTTCAGCTCCCGATGGAAATGGATTTAATGCTGATGTTCGAAAATTTGATCTTAGCTCACGTGCATTCTCAAATCGGCTGATTGAATTCGCCAAAATGACGAATTGGACCGTGAAATCGGAATATGGCGTTCGTCCGGCATTCTTCGGCGACATAGCAGGTGATTGGCGCGAAGAAGTTATACTTGAGAAATTTGGAAATGTAACGGCAACATTGAAAGATATTCATGGGAATGATTCAATTGCCACTGTTTCAGCAACTACCGGATTTGTTGGTTTCTCCACAGATTATCCAACTGCTCATCGCATCTACTGTCTGATGCAAAATCCGGCCTATCGATGCCAGGCTACTACCAAAGGATATTATCAGTCTCCCATTCCTGATTTTTATCTCGGATATGATATGCCTGTTCCACCTGTTTCACCTGTACAGAAGGCTAAACTGACCTGGGTGTCGGGAAGTAAATTCGACAACTCATCAACCAATTTTGTTCTTCAGGATGAAATAACCAGATCGGCTTTCACTGACGGGGATGATGTTATGTTTGATATCTCGGGCAATAACTCAGCTGAAATAACGATGAACTCAGACCGGGCACCCTCAAAATTATGGGCTATGAATCCCAAAGGGAAAGATTATATCCTGGGCGGAACGGGTAAACTGACCGGAACGATGGAGCTGGTAAAATCACAAAACGGAAAATTTACCCTGAATGGAAATCATACTTATACGGGTAAAACCATCATTTCCGAAGGAACTTTGATTTTGAACGGAAGCAGCAGTAGTCTGATTGATGTGAGAGCTAAAGGAACTTTGGGTGGAAATGTAGTACTCAATGGTGGTATTGTGCTGAACCCCGGACTGAATGTGGAAGGCGGTAGGTTGTCACCCGGTAACGGGCTGGAAGCCGGAAAACTGGGTAAGATTACTGTTAATGGTGATGTAACTGTTCCGGGCAAAACAAATATCGAAATTGATGTCATTCCCGACAATCCTTACAAAAATGACTCACTGGTAATAAACGGAAACCTGACACTCAACGGTGAAAATGCCGTAATTATTAACGGAAGTATTACGCCGGGCACCTACAGCCTGATAACCTGGACAGGCACGCTGACCGGTACGGTTAACAACTTCAATTTGCTGGGAATTTCGGGTTTGCCAGTGAAACTGATTATTGATAATAAAACATTGAAACTGGTGGTGGAAGCAACACGTTCGGCATCCCAGGTAGCCTGGACAGGAGCCACCGATACAAACTGGGATTATTCCTCCACCAATTTCCAGACTCAAACCATCCCGCATCAATCCACTTTCTTTGTTCAGAATGACAGTGTTACATTTGACGATAATGCCACTCAGACTACCGTACAATTGGGCGAACTGATGATTACCAAAGGTGTTTCCATCAATAATACAGCTAAATCATATATTTTCGCAGGAACAGGCGGTATAGCCGGAACCGGCATATTGACCAAAACTGGTAAAGGATTACTGGATTTGGGTAACATTCAAAGTACCTATACTGGTAAAACAATTTATACCAATGCGCTGGTAAAAGTTAGCGCTCTTAATCAATCTTCCATTCCCGGACCACTTGGGCAGGCTGCAAGCACACCTGCCAACTGGGTTATGACAAATACGCGGTTAATTGTCGATGCCGTAAATTCCAATACCGACCGCGGAATGACCATTCAGGGAACTGACACCATCGAGATACCGAAATCAAACGGAGTGGTGTCCATCACTGGTACCATCACCGGAACAGGTGGATTGGTTAAATCGGGTCCGGGTCAGCTGAACATTTCAAGCAGCAACCCCAATACTTTTACAGGAGAAACTGTAATCAAAGGGGGAACCGTTGGACTGGGAACCCTGGAGATGAACCGTACCGGATTTGGTACAAGTGGAAAAATCCGCATGGAAAATGGAGCACGCATCCGGATGTTTGACAACAGTGGGGACTACAACCAGAAAGCAACCTGGTACATTACCGTTCCCGAAAACAGTACGGTGGGAATTGATGCTTCCAGTCGTTGTAACATCAATGGTTCTATTTCGGGTGCAGGAACTTTGAATTACTATGTGCCTTATGTACGTGCTGATTTGGTAGCCGGTGGTGGAAATAACTTTACCGGCAAAATTAATGTTACAGGTCGTGATTTCAGAATTACAACCAATACTGCAACATTCCCAATGGCTGCAATCAATCTGGGACCAGGTGTATTTATGGGTGCTTATTCGTCAGTCGGAGGAAGTAGTACCAATAATTCCGGTATTGTGAAAATTGGTTCACTTTCGGGTGATGCAACTTCGAACGTAGGTGGCGGAACCTGGCAAATAGGGACGGACAACCGCGATGCAATTTTCAGAGGTGTATTTGGCAGTGGAGCTACTGTTACCAAATCGGGAACCGGAAAATGGACGCTTACCAATGCTTCCACCCTGACCAGTACATTCTCTGTTACTGACGGATCGCTGATTGTGCAAAATACAACAGGCAGCGCAACCGGAACTGGCAATCTGAGTATGTCCGGATCGGCAATATTGGCCGGAACCGGTATAATTGGCGGGAATGCAAATATCAATAATTCGGCGAAAGTAATGCCCGGAAACAATGAAACCGCTCTCGGAACTCTTACATTTAGTAAAAACCTCTCACTGACCGTTGGCTCAACAGTGGTAATGAAAGTGATTTCAACAGCAAACGACCAACTAAAAGTAGCCGGAACACTGTATCTCAATGGAATTTTGGATCTCCGCAATCTGTTGGGCAACTGGACCGACGGAAAATCCTATACGTTATTTGTTGCTCCAACCATTGAGGGCTCCTTCACAACAATTATTCCCGAAAAACCGGCTGAAAATCTCGTTTGGGACCTCAGCCGTATGAATGAAGGAATAATTTCGGTAAAAACACAGACAGCCATTAATGAGATCAGCGCCGGATTTGTTCGGGTGTATCCTAACTTCATCGACAGATACTGCTTTGTGGATTTAGAAGGCATCGCGGGTACAGTAACTCTGGAAGTGTTCAGTTTGAGTGGTGAAAAGGAAATAACCTTAACTGACAAATCGGCAGATGATCAGATAAAATTAGATCTGTCCAAACTCCATGCGGGTGTTCATTTCTTACGTTTGACAAATTCAACTTCTTCATTTACAGTTAAGTTGATTAAAAAATAAATTTTAATAAGGAGAAATATTTCAATGTCCTTTTGAGCTAAGGGGACATTGAAATCTTTTCCACAACGATCCTTTTCAGTGATATGCCATTCTTTGATTTAGTTATCTGTTTTTTTTGAGTTCGTTTTGACTTATTTTTTTCAACTCAGAATT
>DAONDU010000173.1:0-5148 GCA_035402725.1 Paludibacteraceae bacterium
ATCAGAAAACAGGAAAAAAACAATATAAACTGGCTATGGATCTATTGCGCAGCCAAATCAACAATCAACCCCGGATTTCAAATGGTGGTTTCTGGCATAAAAAAATATATCCGCATCAGGTTTGGCTGGATGGAGTTTATATGGCACTGCCATTTTTAACTCAATACGGAAAAGAATTCAATGAACCTGCACTCTTTGATGATGTGACAGCACAGATTATAGCTGCGGAGAAAGATTTAAGGGATGAAAAAACCGGTTTGCTTTATCACGGATGGGACGAAAGCCGCCAGCAGCGCTGGGCCGATCCCGTAACAGGCCGTTCTCCGAACTTTTGGTCGAGAAGTATGGGCTGGTACATGATGGCTTTAGTGGATGTACTGGATTATTTACCAGCCAATCATCCGAATCGGGCGGAAATTATCAGGATACTGAATGATTTATCTGTTTCACTCGATAAATTCAGAGATAAAAAAACCGGAATGTGGTATCAGGTTACCGATAAAGGTGGTAAGGAAGGCAATTACCTGGAATCATCAGGTTCAGTAATGTTTATTTACACATGGGTAAAAGGTGCTCAAAAAGGATATCTGCCCAAAGAATTTCTGAATAAGGGAAAAAAAGCATACAAACAATTTGTGAAAAAATTCATCAAGACAAATCCTGATGGTACAATTTCAGTGACCGATGTTTGTTCGGTTGCCGGACTGGGAGGAGAACCAAGGTACCGTGATGGCAGTTTCGAATATTATGTATCTGAACCAATCCGCGATAATGACGCAAAAGCTGTAGGACCATTTATTATGCTTAGCGTACTCCTTGGCCGATAAAGATCAAAGCAACAATAAATATATATATATATTCCAATTAACTTTTTAACAATAATTATTATTTATGAAAAGGCACTTTTACTTATCTGTTATTTTGCTGGTAGCCAGTACGCTCTGGGTACAGGCTGAAAAAGTTACCACGCCCTGGCGGGGTGTGAATTATTCCTTCAACTTCTGTGACGGGAGTATTTTCCCTCAAAGTAATCCGCAGGCAGAACCTTTGGATTATGGAATTCTACGCGCTTACAAGGGTACGGCAACAGCTGTGTTTTACTACAACGGAACACAACATGGTGTGGAATTTAAAGCCGGTAATTATATCGAACTGGATGTTGCCGGAAGCGTAACTCTCAAAATAGGGGGCTGTCAGTATTCTGGAAGCACTTCGACCATTACAGTGACCGATTTAGCTGCAACCTATTCTGCAACTAAATTTTCAAAAACCCCGACGTGTACTTCCACGCTTGAATTTGTATATACGGGACCGAAAACGACCCTGAAAATAGCATTTGGGGTAGGAAAAACGTATATTCCTAAAATAGATGTGATTTCAGCACCTGTTACACCCGATTTTGGAGCAACATACACCTACAACTTGTGTGACGGAAGTTTGTTGCCACAAAACACGACAACCAAATATCCCATTTGGGCTACATCCGATGGCATCCTGACTATCAACAGCAATACAACCAACACAACCAATCAGATGTGGTGGCATGATAGTCAGCATGGAATAGTAATAACTAACGGAACATCAATCAGAATTGTTGTGCCGGGTAGTTCTACCATTAGTTTTGGATGCTGTCAGTACAGTGTTGCAGGAGCAGTTTATAACCTGACCGATTCTACCGGTAACACATTAGGCTCAATTTCAGCTACCGATAAAGGAGTAGGAGCATGTACCTCTCACAGTTACATTTACAAAGGCGATGCTACAATAATTACGGCTACTCTTGTTGCTACCGGATCAGTTTACCTGAGCAATGTTGTAGTGAAAAATGAAAAAGCAAAAACAAAAATGATTGATGTCTGGGATTTTGGTGCCGAAAAGCTGGATACTACCAAATATAATAATATGCTGAATGAAACTATTATAAATAGTTGGTATCCTTCTACTGTAGTACCCGGAACATCGGGTGTTAACTTTCCAACAACATTCACTGCCGGTATATTAACATGGAAGGGAGGCTCCAATGATCGACTGAGAACTTCAAGCACCAATCTGTCCCGTTACGATGCAAACAGTGCTCCGAACACCATTGCCGACTCGACACTAACTGGTTCGCTTTATGTGAATTCGGCAGCCAATCTGACACGATATTTTACTATTTCACTCAGCGAAGATGATGAATTGTATATGTATATAAAATCGAGCGGAGGAAGTATCATCAACTTTGTAGATACCACTCATGCTGGTTTACAGGCTGATACGGCGAAAATAGCCACACAGCGGCTGGTGAAATTTGTTGCAAAAAATGCAGGTATTTATAAAATATTTGACTCAGCTCAGAAACCATTCTACTATCGTATTCTCCGAAAAGACGCTACCATTGTTAAAGCAACAGGACCGGTCGATGTTACCGAAGCTCCGGGCATAGCTGCCGGATACACCATTCTGTTCACTAACAAAGCCGGTAAAACCTGGAAAGGTACAGTTACCGGAGGAACTTATACGGCAAAACTACCTGCCGGATTTGAGTATAACCTAAGTCTTGAAAATGCAAACGGTTATTTAATCAGCAACGGGACTACAGTAACAATTAACGGAGACACCACCCGATCAATTGCTCTGAAGAAAATAGTGATGTACACCGTAAGCGGGAATATTGTAGGTTTAACTGCTGCCGATCTCACAAAACTGAAACTTGTTTACACACCCGATCCGGCTGCAAATAAAATTTATGTTCCTGAAACAACCGTTAATTCATCACAGGCCTCTTATACAGCCAATCTGGAGCCCAATTGCTCTTATACGATTTCAGCCATCGGTGTAAATGATTATAGAATTCCTTCAAATAATATTATTATTACCGGAACAAAAACAGCAGACATTACATTTGTTCCAAAACCGATTTATCCGGTAACGATAACAACAGAAGGATTAACTGAAAATTTATTGTCTAAACTGAATGTCGTATTTACCAATAAGAATGAGGCCGGATATGTATATACATTCTCTGACCTGACAAACATAAAACTGAGAGACGGTGTGTATAAAATCTCATGCACCGGACTTGATTCTGTTCCTGTACAACTTGCTCTGACTTCGGAACTGAAAATCAACGGTGCCGGTGGCTCAAAAAATCTCGTATTCAAACCGGTTACAATATGGCCTTTCGATGATGCAGTTATCACAAACGCTAATCATGCCTACAAAGGCTTGCTCTTTACCGGAAATGTTTACAATGAAATAGCCAAAAGCCATCTGGTGGCAAAAGCAAAAGCTACAATAGGCGTTCCCATGAATCCGGGTGAAAAACTGACCATCACCTATTATTACGATGCCGGTTTTTCAATTGACGGACAGGATACCATTCGTACCACAAGCGGCAGTACCAGTAAGTTTGAAACTGTTTCATACATCTATCCGGGAACAAAATCAGGACTTGTTACAATTGGTACAGATGCCGGAACAACGTATATAACCGATATGCTTATTACTAAAATTGTTCCGTTTGCAGAAACCATAACTGTTGGTATTAACCGTGACTATGCCACAATCAATGAAGCATTAGCAGCCGTAAGCGGAATGATTCGACCAAATAATCAGCGTGTAAAAATAATGATTGATCCGGGTAATTACGAAGAAATGCTGGTAATTGACATGGACAGTATTTCGCTGATCAACGCTTTCTCATCTCCGGGCATAGAACTTACGAATAACGGTGTTGATATACATCCGAATGTTGTAAGAATAACATCGTATTATGGACATGGTTACAATTATTTCAGTATGGGCAATGACCAGAAATGGAATGCAGACGTGTTGAGAGTGAACAAAGAAAATGGTTACACAAACTATGTAAATGCAGGAGGCGCTTCTACCAGCGGTTCCTACTGGAATTCAACTGTAGTGGTGTCTGGAGCCGGTTTCCACGCAGAAAATATCATCTTTGAAAATTCTTTTAATCAGTATATTTCGAAAAAGGAATCGGAAGATGTGGTTGTGGAATGGACTACAGGCGGTAAAGGAACACGTCCGACCGATATGGGAAATGTTGCTGTTCAGAATAAAAGTTTTGTAGAAAGAGGTGCCGCGATAGCATTTACCAAAAGTGCCGACAAAGCATTGCTCTATAAATGCCGCGTGATTGGTCGTCAGGATTCTTTCTACGGAGCTGAAGGAGCACGCGTTGTGACCTATAAAGGTTCTCTGATGGGAGGTACCGATTATATTTTCGGAGGAATGACTCTTGTGGCATATCAAAGTGACCTGGCCATGAACACCAGCGAAGCAAGCACCGATGTAAGTTATATTACAGCTGCACAGCAAGTCGCATCGCGTGGTTATCTGATGTATGAATGTACTATTACTTCTGCCCAACCCGGAACAGAAACAGCATCGCAATATCTGTCGAAACCCGGATATCTGGGTCGTCCGTGGCAGGGAACAACCAGCGAAGTGGTATTCTTTAACACCAATATTTACAATACGAATTATCCCGGATTATACGGTAAATCACTCATCGCCAAAGAAGGCTGGCTGAGCACACTTGGTGGAACATCGGATAAAGTATATGAATATGGTTCGATAGAATCGTCCGGTGAAAATAATGCCTCCAGCCGTGTAAGTTGGGCTCATATGCCTGCAACACCGGTATTAACAGATGGAACAGAAATTACCACCTTCAACTTTACTAAAGGTACTGACGGTTGGGATCCGCTGCAAATGTTAAAATCAAAGGATGGTCTTACCGGCGTGGATACCCGAAAAATTTCACCGGTTCAGATTTATGCTTTCAACAATAGATTATGTGTCACAAATATTAAATCGAATACTCAGATTTATGTTTACAGTGTGGATGGGAGTATGTCTCTTTCCCGCGAAATAAAATCAGATGAAAGTTTTGAACTGAAAAATGGTTTATGGATTGTTAAGGCAAATTCAGCCGAAGGTAACAAAGTTGTAAAAGTATTGGTAAATTAAAAACAACATAGCTCATACAACGCCTGAAAGTTGCATTTAAGCAACTTTCAGGATTGTATTTAATAAAAACAGCATGATTTTAAAGAAAACGATACTTGCTCTGATTACAATAATTTTCATTGGCTTTGTTCCCGGAGTCAGTGCGCAGATACCAGCTTTCGAAGGTGCGGAAGG
>DAONDU010000174.1:0-4896 GCA_035402725.1 Paludibacteraceae bacterium
TGCTTAATACAAATCATGAGCTGGCAAAAAACATTTTCAAATGCAGCCGTGCTGATCTGTTGTACGGGTTAGCCATATCCGGTCTGGATATTCCCGTTACATTCAACAACCTTGTTTTTCTGATTAATTGTCTGTGTGTTAAAAATGAAGACATCAAATCTTTAACTCCACCACGACTGCAAAAAGAACTGGCGAATATTCAACCTTTTATCTAAAAAGGAGACTTTATATTAAATCTTTTTTACCCGCACGGCATTTAAGCCATTTCTGCCTTTTTCGAGTTCAAATGTAACCTTGTCGCCTTCTTTTACTTCTTCCAGCAATCCTTTCACGTGGACGAAATACTTTTCCTGAGTTCCGGCTTCTTTTATAAATCCAAACCCCTTGGCATCGTTGAAAAATTCAACCCGTCCGTTTCTTTCAGCGGGCTCTTCCGCTTCTTCGCGACGTGGTACGCCGATTTCGATTGTCGATGCATCGATTTTTGTTTTTCTGGTGGGATCGGGAGGAGTATCGGTAATGTTGCCATTCTCATCCACGTAAGCAATCATACTGTCCAGACCACCATCCGTGGGGTTCAGTTTCCGTTCTTCTTTCTTTTGTAATTTATCTTTTCTTTTTTTTAAACGTTTTTTCTCGTTTTCCTGTTTCAGAAATGCGTTTTGGGATTTTGCCATTTTTTTATTTTATAATTAAGTCTAAAAAGTCAACAGACAGGAGGAAGGTTAAAGAAATTACTAATATCAGAACTCTTCTGATGTTCCACAACGTTATTACCGGCAGAAATATGCAACATTCATCCAAACATTTCCTTTCCGAAACAAAGATACAAAAAATAACTAAGTTATTTATCCTCATACGATCCCCCTATTTAGTAAATAGCGTGTTGCCAGACATAACAACAGAAGAATTCTTTACAAAAGCAACGTAAAACTTACTAAAATTCAGGAGCGGAGGAATACCTTAAGCTGTGTTTCCCCGCAAATTACTTTTCATTACAACACTTTTGTATTTCTTCAATCTACATATATATTGAATTGTAATACGATTACATTTAGGCACAAAAAGAGCCGGTGGCATTCTTTTCAAAGGAAAAAAGATTTCAGCTCGCCATTCACAGCCTCGAAGATGGTTATTTCAGGAATAAGTTTGAGAATGATATCAAAAACTTCTCGGGTAACAGCGGCATTGGCGTAATCAGCGATACCGAAGCTCAGCCAATCGTTGTTATTCAGGGCAAAAAGGGAGTTTTTCTCGACGATTCAATTGTACGCGGTACGCAACTTAAAGATAACGTACATGACCTGCACGAAGCAGGTATTAAAGAAGTGAATATGCGCATCGCGTGTCCGCCGCTCACCTACCCCTGCGAATTCCTGAATTTCAGCCGTTCGCGTTCGAGCCTCGAACTGGCTACACATAAAGCTGTCAGAGAGCTTGAAAACAAGGAAGGTGTGGACATGAAGGAGTATTCGGACTGTAACAGCGAGAAATACCGGGCAATGGTTGAAAAGATACGGGAACACCTGGATCTGACCTCTCTCTCCTTTCAGAAACTCGATGACCTGGTTGAAGCCATCGGGTTATCAAAAGAAAAACTTTGCACGCACTGTTTTGACAATTCCAGCTATTTCGATTAACAGAACAAAAAAACAATCAGTTTTATTCGCTGACAAACAATCGTTTGCTTGAGAATTCGGGATCACAGGTAAGGTTTACCTTCAGTTTGCGGAAACCGGCTTCGTCACCGGCAGTAGGAATGTGTGTGGAATGCATTTCGCAACCATGCAGTTCGGTCAGTTTATCAAGTGCCATTTTTGCCGCAGGATTTGACGTAGCGCTGATGGCTAACGCGATGAGCGTTTCCTCTACATCGAGGCTGACTTTCTTGCCGTTCAGGATGTCTTTTTTCAGATGAGTAACCGAATCGATGATGCTTTCGGGCAGAAGTACCATGCTGTCGGGAAGTCCGGCAAGATATTTGGTTGCATTGAGTATCATGGCGGAAGACGCGTGTAACAGCTGCGAATTTTTACCGGTAATAATGGTCCCGTCGTGCAATTGAATGGCCGATCCACAATAAATTCCTCCGTAACCTTTCCCCTCCTCTTTTTGAGCGGCAACAGCGGCTTTGCGGGCAGGCAACACCACTTTACGGTCTGTTTCGGTGGCTCCGACCTCATTCATGATTTCGAGCGAACGGTCGAGAGTTTCTCTGGATGCAAGTCCCATCGTAAAGTCCACATTGCTCCTGAAATACCTGCGGATAATTTCCTGATAGGATGCTTCGGAAATAATCTGATCGTCCACAATCCCCGAACTAATGCGGTTGACGCCCATATCAGTCGGTGAAAGATACATGGATTCTCCACCGGTAATTTTTTCGAGAATTTTTTTAAGCAGATTGAACGCCTCAATATCTCGGTTGTAGTTGATCACTTCGGTACTATAGGCTTTGAGATGATGGGTATCAATCATATTTACATCCTTCAGATCGGCAGTAGCCGATTCGTAGGCCACATTCACCATATGTTTGAGCGGAAGATCCCAGACAGGAAATGTTTCAAATTTTGCATATCCGGCTTTAACTCCTTTTTTATATTCGTGATACAGGTTGCAGAGGCAGGTTGCCAGTTTTCCGCTGCCGGGCCCGGGTCCCGTAACCACCACGATAGGCCGGGTGGTTTTAATATATTCATTGGCTCCGTAGCCTCCATCGCTCACAATTTTTTCCACATCAGTCGGATATCCATTGGTAGGGTAATGCAGATATACATTTATCCCCTTCATCTCCAGCTTGTTTTTGAAAGCAGCCGCTGCCGGTTGATCCTGATAGCGGGTAATAACTACTGCGGCCACGTTGATACCGAACCACTTCAGGTCGTCAATGCTTTTCAACGCGTCCACATCGTAGGGAATTCCAAAATCAGCCCGGATTTTATTGCGTTCAATATCTCCGGCATAGATGCACATGATGACATCAATCTTGTCTTTCAACTTTTGTAAAAGCCTCATCTTCACATTCGGATCGAAACCGGGTAATACCCTTGCAGCATGATAATCATAAAGTATTTTACCTCCGCATTCAAGGTATAACTTATCGTTAAATCTGCTTACCCTTTCGAGTATTGCCGCTGACTGTTCCTGAAGGTATTTATCGTTATCAAAACCAATGTGCTGCGAATTTTCCATTTTTTCCCGTATTGATGATTGATTTTTTATTACAATCTGCAAAATTACTGAAATTTTAATTCTCTCTATTCCTCCGTGCTCAAAGAAAATTGAATATTTTTATTCATCTAAACATCATCTTAATCAGCGCTGATTGCTATCCCATGAATTCCAAATGTTTATTCAGTTAAATCAATCAGATGAAAAAAAGAAGAGCCTGACGGATAAAAACCGGAGGCTCTCTTTTGCTGCTGAAGCATTTATAATGTTTGCAATGACATTATTTGCTCACATTCGACTCTTTCTTTTCCACCTTTTGACCTGCATTACTGGTGGTTTTGGTTTTCTCTTCTACTGACAGTGTTTTGAAACTTAATTCATTGCCGTAAACAATATCAGAACCGCTTCTGGCATAAGCCCTGACATAATAAATGGTTCCGGGGCTAAGTCCTGCAATAATGACGCTTCCGTTATTTGTATTACCGGGAGCCATTGATTTCTTTCCGGTAAGTTCTGCATCGGGCGATTGCGAATAATAGACACCTCTTTCGCTGACGGTAGTTCCATGAATACTAAAACTGCATCGGGCCTGATTTGATTTTATTTCAAAAACCTTCAGTGTGTTGACGCTGATATCGGGTGGAATTGTTTCGTCTGTAGCGATATCCACCAGTTTAGGTTCCGTAGCGCTTATCTGAGGAAAAGCCATCAGAGAACTCATCAGAAACAGAATATAGATTGTTTTCATAATTAATTTTTGTATTAGACCGGTTAATTAATTTCTTATAATTTGATAAATTCCACTCTTCGGTTCAGTGCCTTATTGACTGGCGTATCGTTTGGAGCAACGGGTTTGGTTTCGCCCATGCCATCGGTTTCCATTCTCGAAGCTTCAATGCCAAACACGTTAACCAGTTCATTCATCACTGATTTTGCCCGGCGTTGCGATAAATCGAGATTTTTGGCATTGTCACCATCGCTGTCGGTATGACCTACGATTTTAATTCGTACATCCGGATTTTCTTTCAGTACATCGGCAATGCTTTTCAGCGTTCCGAACGATTCAGCTTTTACCACATCCTTGTTGACATCGAAATAAATACCGTAGGTAACCAGTTTACCTTCTGTAATTAACTTACTGCGGGTATCGGGAGCGCCAACCGCTATCCGCACATTGCTAACCAGGATTGCACCATACTCAAAACGAAGTCTGTCGGGCTGTACGCATCCGGCAGGAAATGCCCGGGGTAAATCAACGATTTTATCCTGACCCTGATAAACACGGATTCTCGATTTCTGAATCCACATGGCGATATGAACCTTTTTATTGAGCTTTTGCTGAAATTGCTCTTCCACAAATCCGCTAAGGCCTTGTTTTTCGCACTCACCATAGAGCCAGGTGCTATATGACAGTTTTCCATAATAATAAGTTACAAGACAAAAACCACCTTTTCCGGGAGCCGTACCGGCATCCCACGAAGTAGCATTCCTGGCTTGCATCAGCCTCATCCTCCAGCCATACATTCCTTTTCCTGCTTCCCGTTCAATCGGTACCACATCAAATTCGATGGTATAATTGTCAGGCAGAGTTAAAAGTTTGTCAGTCCATACACAGCATTCCGAGTTAAGTTTCATCCAGTTTCCCGGAAACAAATTGGTTGTAACCACTTCACCAGATCCGTTGGTATTCCAGAGTGCAGGGAAATCGCCCACAGCATCCTGACT
>DAONDU010000175.1:0-4886 GCA_035402725.1 Paludibacteraceae bacterium
CTCATTCAGCAAAAAGGTTTTACGGATGAAGACTATAAATGGAAACTGGTCAATCAGCTAAAAGGAAGACCGGATGTAGAAGCAGAGGATTTTAAGTTGGAAATTAAGGACTTAAACCCGCAAGAAAACAATCTGGTATATCAGATGGCCAAAGGTACTTCCAATAGAATGGCCAAATTAAAACCTGAAGAATACAGAGCCTGTTTTCGTTCACTTTTCGATGAATCGATTGACTTAAAACAGCGTATCAGTAACTTTATGACCGAAATAGTTGCCCTCTACAAGTCTACTGAAGGTGAAAATTCAGCCCATCACGATGAAAGAACCATATCGGCTTATCTTACTTTTCACAATCCTGAAAAATACACTTTTTATAAAAGTACGTATTATGAGGAGTATTGTAAGCTGCTGGATATAAAGCCAAAAGCCGTTGGTGAAAAATATGTGCATTATCTGGAATTAATCAATGAACTGATTGATAATTACATTTTGCAAGATGCAGAGCTGCTTGATTTGGTTGATGAGAAGCTCACTGGCGGAGAGTATTATAAGGATGAGAAAAGATTGTTATTGGCACAGGATATTTTGTATCGAATGCTTAATTTAAGCATTATGACAAATTATTGGATTTTTCAGGGAAATCCAAGTGTTTTCGATTTTGAAACTGCATTAAAACAAAATATACTTACCGATTGGACAGTTTCGGCTCATAAGGATAAAATGAAAACAGGGGACAAGGTAATAATGTGGATAACTGGTAGTAAGTCCGGCTGTTATGCTCTTGGAGAATTAATTTCAGAACCTTACGAAAAGGAGACTTCACCAGACGACCACCTGTGGAAATCAGAAGATAAAAGTAAATTGAAAGTTGATATTGAGATAACTCACAACCTTGTTGATTGTCCAATTTATAAGGAAAAAATAAAAGATGTTGCAGAACTCAGAAACTTGAAAATTGGCAATCAGGGAACTAACTTTAGCGCTACACAACAGGAATTCGAAGCAATATTAAAATTAACGAATGAAGCCACGAAAAATAATCAAAATAATAAATCTGTTAACATGATTGCATTCAATCAAATCCTTTACGGCCCTCCGGGAACCGGGAAAACGTACAATACGATTAATAAAGCGATATCGATAATCAATCCGGATTTTGACTTAAATCAGGACAGAAAAACAGTAAAACAGGAGTTTGAAAGACTGACGAACGATGGTCAAATTGTATTTACTACATTTCATCAAAGCATGAGTTACGAGGATTTTATTGAAGGAATAAAACCTCTTGAACCATCAGACGAAGATATATATCTTAAATATGAAATTCAACCCGGAATTTTCAAGAAGATTTGTGAAGCAGCTAAAACTCCAAATCAACGAGATTTTAGTGTGGCTTATGAAAATTTCATACAGGATTTAAGCAGTATGGATAAGTTAGACTTAAAAACACCTACAGGTAGCAGTTTTAGTGTAACACTTAATTCAAGAAATAACTTATCACTTTATACAGGTGGAAATATTGAAGGTAATGGTTCTCTTACAAAAGAAAATTTACAAATATATTTCAACGAAAAAGAAAAAATAAAATACTGGAAAGGTTATTATGAAGGAGTTGCTAATTATTTGATGACGAAATATAAATATTCAAAAACAGAAAAACAGAGACAAAAATTTGTTCTAATCATCGACGAAATCAACCGGGGAAACGTTTCACAGATATTTGGCGAACTGATTACTTTGATAGAAGATGATAAGCGGCTTGGAAATTCAGAAGCACTGGAAGTTGTCTTGCCTTATAGTAAGGAAAAATTCGGAGTTCCACCCAACCTTTACATTATCGGCACGATGAATACTGCCGACCGCAGTGTGGAAGCATTGGATGCTGCTTTGCGCCGCCGTTTCAGTTTCGAGGAAATTCGTCCGAAACCTGAAGTAATCACTAACCGCGTAAAGGGAGATAAGGGAATAGTGGAAGGAATTGATCTGGGGCAGGTACTTGAAACCCTCAACAAGCGCATCGAACTCCTGGTTGACAAAGACCACCAGATTGGTCACAGCTATTTTTTGTCTGTTGAAAACCTGAAAGAACTGAAATCGGCCTTTCAAAACAAGATAATCCCATTACTACAAGAGTACTTTTTTGGCGATTATGGCAAAATAGGTCTGGTGCTGGGAAGCGGATTTGTGTCGGTAAAAGAAAAGGAAAACAATATATTTGCCGATTTTAATAACCTGTACGATACTTCCGATTTGGCAGATCGTGAAATCTACCGGATTGAAAATCCCGTGAAAATGGATGATGGAAAATTCAGAGAGGCAATTAAGAACCTGTTGAATATTAAAGATTGAAAACCTATCGGCATCATATTACCGTATTTGAACACGAGCGCATTAAACTCGGGCAGGTATTCACCGGCTGTGAATTTGATGAACCAAAACTCATCGCGTTCCAGAAATACTACGGCGAAAAAGGAGTTCCCTTTTTTTCGCTCATCCATCGGGGCATTCAGTTTAACGAACATGTCGGGGTAATTCAGGTGGGCGATTTGCTGATAGAAGTGCTGCCGAAAGCCGACAACAATAGGGAAACTGCCGATTGGCGAAAAATGCTTATTGGAATGATGCGGGCTGTAGGCAGTTTTGATATTCGGGTGAGCAGCAACAGTCACCTGAAACTTAAATCAAACACCATTCTCGATTTGTACATCGAGATGTTTGTGAACGAAGTTGAATACCTGCTTCACAGCGGACTGCTGAAAAAATACCGGAAGAATGAAAGTAATGTGACTGCACTGAAAGGTAACATCATTTTTAGTAAGCAAATACAGCACAACCTCACGCATCAGGAGCGTTTTTATGTTCGACACACTACCTACGATGTTGAACACACTTTGCACCAAATCCTATATGTCACCATTAGGTTTCTCCGGCAAATAAACACAAACGCCTCGCTTCAAAGCCGGATTGGAGCTTTGCAGCTGTTTTTCCCGGAAATGCCCCCGCTGAAAGTGACTGAAGCAACATTCGACAAGCTGGTTTATAATCCCAAGAGCGAGGCTTATCGTAAGGCCATTGAAATTGCCCGATTGCTGCTCCTTCAGTATCACCCCGATGTGAGTAAAGGAAAAAATCATGTGCTGGCGCTGATGTTCGACATGAATAAACTCTGGGAGCAATTTGTGTATGTGAGTTTGCGAAAACACGCCGATGATTACAGCATCAAACCGCAAAGCAAGAAAAATTTCTGGCAGCCTGAGTACGGCTTCAAAACCAGTATTATTCCTGACATCGTCATCAATAAAGATACCGACCGCTGTGTTGTTATGGATACCAAATGGAAAAATCTGAATGGTTACAATCCCTCTTCATCCGATTTGCAGCAGATGTTTGTGTATCATCAGTATTT
Source organism: Paludibacteraceae bacterium (assembly GCA_035402725.1). GTDB lineage: Bacteria > Bacteroidota > Bacteroidia > Bacteroidales > Paludibacteraceae > UPXZ01. The sequence continues at coordinate 3,407 of DAONDU010000175.1, forward strand.
CAATGCAGTGAAAACAGCACTGATTTACCCCGGAAGCGGCAATGCAATAAAAGGCACGTACTTCGGTGCCGATGCAAAATTCAACGAACAAATGCAATGCTATGTAATTCCAATAGACATACAAACTGGTAATGTCAGGGCATGGCAGAAAAAAATTGCTGATAATATTAAAGGATGGTTGAGTGGGGTGTAATTAATGCCGTCAGTTGAATATAGAAGTTGAAATCTTTTCAGTCGATACAATGATTTTTTATTATGAAAAGTATTCTACTATATGATATCGCCGCTGAATAAATAAAATCTACTTCAACATGGAACTACCCGAAAAACTAAAGACTTTTATAGCAAATCAGGATTGGATTTTTGCAAAAACTTATACAGCTACCGGGCCTCATGAATATATTGTTCAGGAACGAGTAGACAAAGACTTGTTTCAGGAGCTTGCAAATCACATAGATCAGTTTGGTTACGAAGATTATTTCTATGAAATGAAGCTGATATATTTCAAATATAATGAGTTGACCTACTGGCACATGGGCAATATCATCAATCGGTGCCTGGAAGAGGACACCTATCGTTACAGAAAAGCAGCAGGAAATTTACCGGAAAAATAAAACAAAATTACATGCAAACCCAATCACTCTACCAGAAAGCCATAAAATTCGCGGCTGCAAAGCACGCAGCCCAAAATCAAACCATTCCGGGCACAAACCTTCCTTACGTGGTACATTTGAGCAATGTGGCAATGGAGATATTGATTGCATCTTTCCATTCTGAGAATTTTAATCTGGATTTTGCCATTCAGGTTGCCTTGCTTCACGATACAATCGAAGACACATCCACTACTTTTGGGGATCTGGATACTGAATTTGGGCTTGATATTGCGAATGCAGTTTTTGCACTTACCAAAAACACCGATCTGCCCGGTGAGGTACAAATGCAGGATTGCATAAGGAAAATCAAATTATTGCAACCTGAAGTTTGGGCTGTAAAACTCGCTGATAGAATAACCAATCTTCAGCCCCCACCCTCTCACTGGAACAACGAACGAAAAATCAGGTACCGGGATGAAGCAGGATTTATCCTGAGCGAACTCAGGGATGGCAATGAGTATCTGACGAAGCGGCTGGAGGAGAAGATTGAGGAATATGGGGGGTATGTAAAAGATTAAACTTAAAACTTGAAAAAATATATTTTGGCTTCTATTAAGTAGACTATTAAAATTGATGCTAAGCTAACAAATTTATTAAAACTGTTCGGTCAGGAAAAAATCTAACAGAGATAGACTATATTTACACCACACATTTCAGTTCCATCCGTAAGATGCGTAAAAGATAAGTCTGAATTTTACAGACAATGCCGTTTTAACAACCGCAATATCCTGTGAAAAGGTGTGCCGTACCCTTGCAGTTAAAAATAAATGATTATTTTTGTATCTTTTTTATTGAAACAGCCATTACATCCGTCAATTGACAGATGA
>DAONDU010000176.1:0-4880 GCA_035402725.1 Paludibacteraceae bacterium
TGGATGAAGCAGGATTTATCCTCAGCGAACTCGCGGACGGTAATGAATATTTGGCCAGGAGGCTGGAGGGGAAGATTGGGGAGTATGGGAGGTATATAAATGGTTATAAACGATAGCAACTCATTCTTTCATCCTGCTAATAAACTCCTTAGGACTTTCATTGAAATATTCTTTGAAACATTTAGAAAAGTACGATGGAGATGAAAAGCCTGTTTCATAAGCGATCTCTGAAATGTTTTTATCGGAATTAATTATTAATTGTTCTGCTTTTTTTAATCTTATATTTCTCACCAATTCGTTCGGAGCATAGTTTGTCAGCGATTTCATTTTACGATAAAGTTGTACGCGGGACATTCCTATTGACTTTCCGATATCATCTACACTCAACTCGCTATTTAAAAGATTGTCCTCCACTATTTGCCGAAATTTGTCCATAAATGTTTTATCAATTTCTGCTACACTCTCTTTTTTTTCACCAAAAGTGAGGTTTTTCTTAAAATACTCCTTCAGTTTCTCTCTGTTTTCAATAAGTTTTCTTACCCTGATTTTAAGCAATTCTTCGTTGAATGGTTTGGGAATATAGGCGTCTGCCCCACTCTGAAAACCGGTAACACGCTGTTCGTCGAGGGCGTAGGCCGTCAGCAACATCACCGGAATATGGCTTGTATTTATATTTTCCTTTATCGCTTTACAAAGTTCAAATCCGTTCATTCCCTCCATCATCACATCGCTGATAATTAAATCGGGAATTTTTCTCATTGCTTTCAACAATCCCTCTTTCCCGTTGGATGCTTCGATAATATCGAATTCGGCTTGCAGGATGGATTTAACATATCCCCTGACATCGTAATTATCTTCAACAATTAGAATTTGTTGCTTATTACTCTCCCGGTTTTGATCTTCCGCTACCTCCGTTTCATCTTCCATATCGGCTAAAAACACATCGTCCAGATTGACATTATTCACCTGCAGCACCGGATATTGTTCTGTTACCGAAATATCTTTTTGTTTGAATGGAATAGAAAAATAAAATGTACTTCCCTGCCCTACCGAACTTTCAACACCTATATTCCCATTATGTTGTTCTACCAATGCTTTGGTAAGAGCTAAGCCAATTCCGGAACCCGAATAGCTGTTATCCACCCGATAGAAACGACTGAAAATTTCAGAAAGATGATCATTCGATATACCAATTCCGGTATCGGTAACAGTTATTTTGGCATATTCTTCATCATTAATAAGTTCCTTCGACAAATGAACAGTGACATTCCCATTCTCATGTGTAAATTTTAATGCATTGGATATCAGATTGTAGCAGATTTTTTCCACTTTATCGGTATCAAACCATACCATAAAATCAGCATTATCCACTACATATTTCAGATTAATACGTTTTTTTCTGCTCAGTTCTCTGAACGAACCACAAATTTCACCGATGAATTTTTTCAGGTCGTCATATCTGAAAAACATCTGCATTTTCCCGTTTTCATATCTTCTGAATTCGATAATCTGGTCAATTAGCCTCAAAAGTACGTGCACGTTCCTTTTCATCATTCTCACCATCTTTTTGCCTTCTGTTGACAATTGTTCATTCGCAGCTATATTGTCGAGCGGACCGCTGATTAGCGTGAGTGGAGTACGAAATTCATGAGAGATATTGGTAAAGAATACGAGTTTTGCCTGGGTGGCATCTTCCATATTTTTGGAAAGTGTAACCAATTGATCGCGTTGTTCGGAAAGCACTTCTTTCTGCCGATTGATTTCATCGTTGGTCTTTTCCAATTGACTGTTTACCCGGTTTTTATGTCGATAAGATCTGAAAAGCAATATCAGGAGCAATAATATCACACTCAAAACGAACAATGAACTTAATAGCAGCATTCGTTGAGTAGTGTACTGCGATAAGTTAATATTCAGTATTTCATTGAGTTTGCTGATTCGGTTCTGATGCTGGATTATCTGATCGGTTTGTAATTTCAAAACGCGTGCATTGGTTTTATCAACTACAGCTGTATAAAGCACATTTTCCCGGGAAAATGGTTTTTTATTCAAAATTTGAAGTGCCGTCTGGATGGCTTTTTCACCACCGGTAGGATATATAAATGTTGCATCAAGTGAGCCATTGAGTACCCTTTCTATTCCACCATCGGCTCCCGGTAAAGCATCTATTCCCAAAATGATGGGTTTCTTTATGTCATTTGATGAGTTTAACGCCTCGTAAACCCCGATGGCCATTTCATCATTATGAGCAAATACCAGGTCAATTGACGGAACCTTATTTAACGCTTCCGACATCCGTTTATTTGCCTCACTCCGTAGCCAGGCACCATCGCTTTCATATACGATTTTGATTTCGGGAAAATGACTTAATGAGCTTACAAACCCGTTATGACGTTCCAAATCGGGTGTTGATCCTTTAAGTCCACGAATTTCGACAACATTACCTTTTCCGTTAAGCAATTGGGAAGCGTAAATGCCAACTTCTTTTCCTATCTGAAAATTATCGGCTCCAACGAATGCCGTGTATTTATTAGATGCAATTTTTCTGTCCACCAATATTACCGGAATTGCTTCGTCCATCGCTTTTTCTATCACCGGTGTCAACGGTGCAGCTTCATTGGGCGAAACGATGAGTAAATCTACATTTTCAGCAATTAATTCTTCAATATCCCGTATTTGTCTCTGATTATTATCGTAAGCTGTTTTAATCCGCAAATCAATATTTCCGCTAAAAGATGCTTCCCGTTGCATTTCTTCATTCATCGAACGACGCCACGCATCATCACTGCACTGTGATACGCCAATGATAAAATCCTTCTTATTTTCAACGCAGGAATTGAAAATAAAAGTAATTATCAGCAATAAAAAAGTCAGTGCATTTTTCATCACGAATGATTTTTTGAAGTAATGGATACAAATTTACTGAATAGATATCAATAAAAACAGAAACAAACCAACAATTCTGATTTGTTTCTGTTTATGGGCGGAAATTGATTACTGAATTAATGTATCCGGTAAAACCGGCATGGCTCCATGTTGCGTACAAACAAAAGCGGAGACGTCAACAGCTGTTTTATGCGCCTCCGGGATGGTTTTCCCCCTGAGCAGCGAGGCTACAAATCCGGCTGTAAAAGCATCTCCGGCACCCACGGTATCGGCTACAGTCACTATAGGTGTAGGTCTGAAGAATTCTTCACCGGAGGTAATCACATAACTTCCGTTGGTTCCTTTTGTCAGAATAACTAATTTTAAATGGTACATTTCAACCAATTTTTTGCAAATTTCTGCTTCCTTCAGACCATTCCACCCGTAAAGTTCAGCTACAATTACAACTTCATCATCGTTGATCTTCAGGATGTTTGAGTGTTTCAATGAATTATCAATAATCTCTTTGGAGTAGAAATGCTGACGTAAATTAATGTCAAATACTTTCAATGCATCTTCGGGTAAAAGTTCTAGAAAACGTAAAATCGTTTTATGTGAAACTTCACTTCGCTGTGCCAGTGAGCCAAAACAAACAGTGCTTGCCTTTCGTGCCAGATTTTCGATATCGGCAGTGAAAGGGATGTTGTCCCAGGCTACATTTTCACAAATTTCATATTGAGGAATTCCTTTCCCGTCCAGCGTTACCTGTACAGTTCCCGTAGGAAAATCCACACGTTCTATTTTATGATTAAGCGATTTGCTGCTCAAACTTTCAATGATTTCATCGCCTAAAGCATCCTTACCTATGGCACTTACCGCATATCCTTCAAATCCAAACTGTGAGGTTTGATAGGCAAAATTGGCTGGCGCTCCGCCAAGTACTTTTCCACCCGGAAGTAAATCCCAGAGTATTTCACCAAGACCGACAATAATGTTTTTCATATTTTTATAATTTTTATTTCTGCCCCCTAACCCCCTAAAGGGGGAATATTGAGCGTCTATCATTTGTTATGCGTTATTTAATGATGCCATTGTGTGTCTAAAATTTTTAGCTGGACATGGCTGTTTCATATGTTATTCTGTTTTTTTTATAAAATTCAATACTCTTCCATCTATTCAGCAAGGTTCACCTGATCTTTTTGTAATTTGAAGGACAAGAACACTAAGTAAATAATACCAATGCTCAGTACAATCAAAGCACCAATCTGCGAAGCAAGCGCATCAGACATCACTCCCATCAGCAGCGGGAATATTGTTCCACCGAAAAGTCCCATAATCATCAGACCGGATACTTCATTTTTCTTTTCAGGCATGTAAAGCATCGCTTTTGACAAAATAATCGGGAAAACATTTGAATTTCCCAATCCTACCAGCGCTATTGATATATAAATCGGAATTAATCCCCTGAATGTGAATAAGCCAATAATTGAAAGTACCATCAACACTACGCTGATAGCAAAAAATTTATTGGTAGAGAATTTTGTTAAAATAATTGCACCCGAAAAACTTCCGATGGTTCGAAACAAAAAGTACAAGCTGGTTGCAAATCCGGCTTCAGCAAGAGACATGTTCAGTCTTTCCATTATTATTTTCGGAGCAGTTACATTTACGCCCACATCAATACCTACATGGCAAACTATTCCCAGAAATGACAGCAATATTACTTTATCACCCAACAGAGAAAAACATTGCAGAAATGTGGAGGATTTTTTGTTTTTGGCATCTTTTTCCTCAATTTTGGTCAGTCCAAGCAGCAAAATGGCAGCAATAGCTACAATCATAAAAATGGGGAAAAGGTATTTCCAGTTGCCCAACGAAGTGGCAGCCCAGGCAGCAATCAGCGGAGCTGAAAATGAGGCAATTGCCTTTACAAACTGACCTAATGTAAATGAACTGGCCAATCTGTCGCCACTTACTATATTAGTCAACAGCGGATTGATGGAAACCTGCATAAG
>DAONDU010000177.1:0-4809 GCA_035402725.1 Paludibacteraceae bacterium
TGCAGTGTATCGGTAAATCCTCCGAAAGCATCGGGATGACTGTCGGTGAATGGCAAGTAGGGTTTGATGTCGTATATCGGCGTGTTATCCATCATATCGGCTCCCGAAATGTGTAGAACCGTTCCGAATTCGGGATGTTTGCTGATGGCATCGAGTTTTACAGAAGAAAGTCCGATGGAATTCGGGCGGAAAGGGGAGCGGGTGGCGAAAACTCCCATGCGCCGGTTGCCGCCAAGTCGTGGCGGACGTACCGTGGGCGACCATTCGTCACGCTCGGCTTCCGAGAAACCCCAGATAAGCCAGATATGAGAGAAATCCTCCAATCCGCGCAGCGCGTCGGGATTGCGGTATTCCGGCTCGAATACAATCATGGACTTCAGTGTGTCAATCAGTCCGCTCTGACGCGGAACGCCGAACTTGGTCGGGAAGTCGGTGTGGATGCGGGCAATGATTTTGAGTGCTGCCATATAATTGGGTTCGGTGAATGATTTTATTTTATTACCGGACAAATTTACAAAAATATGATGGTGCATTTCATTTTGACAGTATAAAACATCAAAGGATAATCCGTAAAGTAAACCTCTAGGGGTTTCACCCCTAAAACCCGACTTACTTTTTTGTCTTGCCACAAAAAAGTAAGCAAAAAAAGTCAAGACTGTGCCCGCTTCACTCGAAAAATTTGCGCTCGAATGGCTAAATCGTCCAAACTCGTTGAAGTTCGCCCAAAATCTATGTATTTTGAAATAATTCTATGCGAACTTCAACTTCAAACAAGGACGATTTTTAACGCCATTCTCACTGATTTTTCGGCTCACCGGACGAGGTCAGTGGTTGGCGAACCGAAATACAATGATCAAGAGATTATGTGGATAATCATTAAATATTAAAAGTGCTGTTTTGAGGTTCTCAAAACAGCACTTTCAAAATAAAAAATAACTATTTACAAATTGTCACTATATAATTCGACCTGTTTAATGGCTTGAATGTTACATGTCATGCTCAAATCAATATTTATCCATTCATTCACTTTGATCATACCCAGTATTTGTTTCGGAGGTGTTAACCTGAAATCATGAATGTTGATATCTTTCCGGATATTAAAAAGGTAATTATTTCCTTCTTTCCGGGTTTGGATGGGGAATGAGTATTTTTTTGTAATCCCCGTAATCGTAACATCAACAATGGCATTACCCTGTGGCAGCGAACTAGACTGCGTCAGTTCAATGTAATCGAGCTTGATCTGCAATTCGGGATAGGTGTCCGATTTCATCAGTTTGAAAAAATCCCTCAATGCCATTTTATTGTTCGAAGAAAACTGATTGACAGGAACCGTGATTTTATTCTCGTGAATAAACAGCTTGTCCCTGACCTTTGACGCGGTAATCAGCAAATTCTTCGGTATAAATTTATCGCTGTTCTGGTAAAGTCTGAAGGGGGCAATGTTGGTTGTTCCCTGAATGGAAAGTACACTGTTTTTCTGAATATCAAGCATGACGGCCACCGTTTGTTGAGCGGATGCCGGTAATAAATACATACAAACTGCGATAATCAGAAGGAACAATTTTTTCATTGAGTCTTATGCTGTAAAAAATTCCAACCATACTATTAGTGTATAACGGTATGGTTGGATAAATGTTTTATTAAATTCCGAACTATTATTCAGCGGATTTCGTTACTTTTAATAATTTGCTTTTATAAACTAATGCAGATATTCGCTGCTGATTATTCCCTGTTCTCAATAACAGAAAAATAAGAGACTTTAGCGCTTAAACATGTTAATCCCGATAAATGGAAAAAATTTCTGAAGATAAAGTTGTTATTCGTGATGCTGATAAATCCGATAATGAAGGACTGCTCAGTCTGGCTGCTTCATCAGGCATGCGCGGGAAGTTTTCTTTTCGTGTTGAAAGGAAACCTGATTTTTTCAGGTTGTTGCAACGTAAGGGAAACTATCTGGTAAAGGTTGCTGTAATGGAGGGAAGGATTGTTGGCTCCGTTTCGGTTGTAGAGATGGATATTTTTATTGGATGCAAATCCAGCAAAGCTTATTATGCATGCGATTTCAGAGTTCATCCCGATTACCGTGGTTCGGGACTGGGTGTGAGACTTGTTCAGGAAATCTACCACCAATCGGTGTCCCAGGGAGCGGAATTGTTTTTCGGAGTGATGCTATTGGGCAACAGAGAAGCTGCATCCTATTTGTCGGGGAAACTCAGAGCTGTACCACCCATAGTAGCGGGAAGTGTTTTTCGTGTATTTCAGATTATCCCTTCTGCTACGGAAATAAAAAGCAGTAAATACAGGATTGAAACTGTTGATGATTTCCGGAATGAGTTATTTTCGGAGGAAATGAAGCAGTACAGTTTTGCACACGATTATCCGAATGATATTTATAAGGACACCCGGATATGGTGTGCAGCCGAAAACGGGGTTGTTGTTGCCGCGATAGCGCTTGCCGCTTCGGAGGAATTCAAACAGGAAGTGCTGGTGGATGTGCCGGGATATCTCAAATCCTTGATGAAGTTGGCAGAACAGGTGAAATGGATAAACTCACGGATGAATCTGCCCCGGCTGAACGGGAACATCCGTGTCCTTTACATCCGCTCGTTTTACGGCCGCGATGAACATCAGGAAGCCCTGAGGATTTTGATAGCTCATGCTCGTAACCAGGCTTATAAGCAACAGTATCATTTTCTTACGGTGGGTATAGATGAACGAAGTAAATATCTCCGGTTCTTCAGTTCTTTTCCGAAGTTCACACTGAAATCAAGACTTTATTTTTGCAACAGCGGCATAGCACCGGATGTTTTTGACGCGTTGCGTCAGGGTGTTTCGTTTGTGGATTATTCTCTGGTCTGAAAGCCTGCTGATTATTTTCGGCTCAATGCCACCAGATTATAGAACGGAAATCTGTCCGTAGTTGCTGCTGATATTGCAGCCTGCTCATCTTTATCGAACAAATCACCATAACTATCCCTGAAATAATTTTTCTGTAAATAGCGGTAACAAATTCTGGTTCCGGGATTTAACTGTTCCTTCAGCAGTCCGATTAATTTTTCAAATTCGGTTTCACCGGTCCAGTCACCGAGATTTGAAATGTGAATTTTGTTATAATAACCCATTTCTTTCCGTGACAGTTCGTCCTGGAAGGATGAATGAATCAGTTCGAAACGTGTGAGATTTTCAAGCAGTCTTTGCTTGTTTTCCGGTTTCAGGTAGGGTGGAAATGCCGTTTCCGTTTTGCATGCACCCGTGAGAAAGTACTGGAGAAAATAATTATCCGATGCGGGAGTGGCGGTACAGAAGTTCCGGAATTTAGCGTAAAACCGTTCGCCGGTTGTGCCGTCGGCATGTATCAGCGCCTGGTCCTGCAGTCCTCTTTTTCGGTATATTGCCGGATGAAAAGCGATTTTGAAGAGCCATTGGAGGCTTTTACGGCTGGCTATCTTCCGGTCAAAAATTTCAGTCTGTTCATTGGTTGTGTGACAGTTATTCAGATCGATGATGTTTTTCTTTCCAATAATCATGTACAGCAAGAATCGAAGCTGATTGATATAATGTTCAAATCTTCCCGAATTAATAACTCCCATCTTCAGGTATTTCAGGTTGCTGTCCCAAAAGGCAGATTCTTCGGCTGTGAGATGATCCCGGATTTGTTTTCGGTAAATTACTTCCCTGGTTGCTGCATCAAGTTTTCCGTACCCGAGAAACCTGCCGTTCAGTGGAAAATCAAGCTGCAAAGCTGATGTAAATTTAAGTTTTGTAAGGTAGATCTGTTTTTCGGAAATATCAACAGCCGTCAGCCGTATGTTGTCGCGTGTGCTGAGGATACAAAGCGGAACTTCACCGGCACTCGCCAGCGACAGGATATGATCTTCTTCTCCAATTTGGAGAATTTCTTCTTCTGTGCGGTAATCTTCCTGTGAAATGCCAAAATCAACTAAAAACGCCATACTTCATATTGCTTAAATCATCAAATTGTAAGATGCAGAAATTTGAATGCAGCAAAATCCAATAGAAAAATGATGTTCGAACTTAAATCGAGAAGATACTTTAAGTGATATGTTGTTAAATCAAATTGGCCGGATATTTATACAGCACAACTTTTCCGTTGGTGGCGTCTATTTCGTTCCAGTCGTTGGTGTTGAATTCAATAATGACAACTCCAGCTGTAGGCAGTCCCTGACCAAAACCCGGAGCGAGGGTGGCCGCAAGCCATGAGAGTGCAGGATTGTGACCAAAAAGGAAAACAGAATCTGTTGATTTTGCATCGAGGTTGAGCATCTCCCTGATTTCCGGAACATCGTAGCGGCTATACAGGAAATTTTCTTTCACGATCTTCTGCTTGTCGAAAGAAAATTCATCGGAGAAAATAGAAGCTGTTTGTAGCGCACGTTTGGCTGGACTTGAAATAATCAAACCGGGCTTAAATCCCCTGGTGTGAAGGTACGAAGCCATCTCGGCTGCATTTCTTTTTCCCCGTGGAGTAAGTTTGCGATCAAAGTCGGATTGCGGGGGCTCCGGTTGTTCGGCTTTGGCGTGACGGACAATGGTAAGTATTTTCATGTGAACAGATTTCTTTTATCATTAAAGTAAAGTTTTAAAGTCGTTGAACTAAAAAAACAAAAGTAAATATTCTTTTATAGAAATAACATTTCAGCAATAATGTTTGTTGTATTATCCTGTTCTGTATGTATATTGTTTTTATTGGTAAAATGACAAACGGCAATACAGATAATTGTATTGCCGTTTATTGTTGTCCCACCAAGATTCGAACTTGGACAAACAGATTCAGAGACTGGTATGCTA
>DAONDU010000178.1:0-4806 GCA_035402725.1 Paludibacteraceae bacterium
TATTGCTGCGGCAGGTTGAACATGCCATCGTGAGCTATAAATGCTTTGAAGCGTTTGTTGTGATGACCGGCAAGCCAGTAAACTGAAAAGCCTCCGTAACTTGCACCCACACAACCCAGTTTATCTTTGTCCACGAAAGGTTCCTTTGCTACTGCATCGATAGCCGAGAGATAATCATTCATATTCTGTCCGCCGTAGTCACCGCTGATTTGTTTAAGCCATTCATAACCAAACCCGGGCAATCCGCGACGATTGGGAGCTACGATAATATATCCATTTGCGGCCATGATCTGAAAATTCCAGCGGTACGACCAAAACTGACTAACCGTACTTTGAGGACCACCTTCACAGAAAAGCAGGGTCGGATATTTCTTTGCTGAGTCGAAATGAGGCGGATAGATTACCCAGGTGAGCATCTGCTTGTTGTCAGTAGTTGCAATCCATCGTTCCTCCACTTTACCCATTTCCAGTTTGTCGAGTATATCCTTATTCTCAAAAGAGAGTTCTTTTTCTTCACCGGTAGCCGCGTTGATGGCATATATCTCGTCGGGTTTACTCATCGACTGTTTAACCCCGATCAGTTGATTTTTCAGCGGAATCACCGACAGATAATCGTGTACTCCCTTTGTAACAGGCATTATTTTACCATCATTCAGGTCTGCTTTATATATCTGTGTTACAGCGTGAAAGCAGCTGACAAAATAGATGGATTGACCGTCAGCCGACCATTTCAGTCCGTTGCTGTTCTGATCAAAGTCAGCACTTAGGTCTTTCTTTTCACCGGTTTTTACATTCATAACGAAAAGCCGGCTTTTGTCCGATTCGTATCCTTCATGTTCCATGCTCTCCCAGGCCAGCCACTTGCCATCGGGCGAAAACACGGGGTTCTGGTCATATCCCATCATGCCTTCTGTTTTGTTGACCGATTTTCCGGTTTCCAGATCATAGAAATAAATGTCCGAATTTGTTGAGAGCGCGTATTCCTTTCCTGTTTTCTTCCGGCAGGTATAAGCGATTGTTTTTCCATCGGGGTTCCAGGCAAGCTGTTCGATACCTCCGAACGGTTTCATCGGACTTTCGTACGGTTCATCTTTCAGAATATCCGTTTCATTCGTTAGTTTTCCCCCTTCCACACTGGCAACAAAGGGATGAGGTACAGTCTGCACCCATTCATCCCAATGTTTGTACATCAGGTCATTAACAATGACTCCGCTAGCCTGCGGAAGGTCAGGATGGATATCCACCGTTCGTTTTCCGTATTTCACATCGGCGACCAGGAGAACCTTGCTTTCATCGGGCGAAAAGCTGAAATCACTGATATCCCCTTCGCGTTCTGAGAGTTGCTTGCGTCCGGTTCCATCGTCATTCATAGTCCATAGTTGCATGCTGCCGCTTTCGTTCGACAAAAAAGCAATGCGTTTGCTGTCATTCATCCATTTGGCAGCGATCTCCTTGCTGGCCGTTTTGGTTATTTGCTTTTTTTCCGAACCATCCACATTCATCACGAAAAGTTCTGAATTGCTTTTGTTCTGTTCAACACTGTAATAGGATACACTGTAAAGGATTTTTGTTTCGTCGGGCGAAATTTCCACATTGCCTACCCGTCCGAATGCCCAAAGCACTTCAGGTGTCATCAGACCGTTTTCAATAACAGGAACCTGTTTTTCGATGATCGGACCTTCATCTTTTTTGGTGTCACACGCCGATACTACGGCTGAAAGGACAATTGCCATAAGAGTTGTTTTAAAATTTGATTTCATTGTTTTATGAGTTTGTAAAGTTTGTCAAGATTATGTAATGTTTAATGTGTAGTGTGTAGTATGTAGTATGTAATCGTTGAATTGTAGAAACGTGTAATTTAGAATCTTCAAATCTTCAAATCAGCACATCACTAATCACTACTTGTGCTGAGCATTGTCGAAGCAATCACTTACCGTTAACCGTTAATCATTCATCATTCTTCTCGTCCTGCCTCCTGGCTCTAATAGTCCTGGTTCCTGACTCTGATCACTGATCACTGATTACTAATTACTGATCACTCATCACTGATTCCCAATCTCCACATTTTTAAATTGTCACATCGGCACATCATCAAATTGGCACATCAGCATATCTCTCACGTTGCAAATATACAATTTTTATTCTTTTCGGCTTATTGTGCGAATAATCACCTATATTTGAACTTTTTGTTCTCAAAAGAGTTTATTTTTGCAAATTAAAAAACATCACTTAATGAATAACAAAACATGATTGATCATTTTGCACATAAAGCCAACGATTGGGATCAACCCGAAAAAATCAGGATGTCCGAAAAGTTTGTTGAAGAACTGATGAAACTGGTTGATATTGAACCTCAATGGAAGGCGTTCGAAATAGGTGCCGGAACGGGTTTGGTGGGATTACAACTGTTGCCGATGCTGAAATCCTGCGTTTTCGAAGACACATCGGAAGCAATGCTGGATGTGCTGAGAACAAAGGTAACAGGACTTTCGAATGTGGAAATCCTTCACGGAGAAGTATCGGAATATACCCGGCCTGATATCGATCTGATAATCTCCAATATGGCGTTTCATCATATTCCCGACATCGCCGCCACCCTGCATCACCTGCATACCATCACTACCTCCGGAGCCGTGGTTGTGGTGAGCGATTTACGCGCAGAGGATGGTTCATTCCATCAATTCGAACCTATACCGCACCGGGGATTCGATGCTGAAAATCTTACTGCCATATACAGGGAAGCTGGCTTTCAGGTTGAAGTGTTGAAAACATACAATATCCTTCACAAAAAACAGCCATCCGGAACTATTGGTGATTATGAACAATTTATTCTGAAAGCTCGCAAACTTTAACTTCTGACTAAGCTAAGGAGAGCAAACTACTGGTTGGAAAGAATAATTTCATTGCGGTCAGCTTTGTTCTTCTTCTTCAAAAAATATCGGAAGATGAACAATTCCATAAAAAATGCAAATACATTTTCTGAAACTAATCATAAATGAAGGCTGTATATTTCACTTTCCGGACTAGAAAATGTGAAAAATCAGCTAAAACTGAGAAAACATGCATTTTTTTCAAAAAAATTAACGGGAATTTTGTAAAAAGTGTTGGAATAAAGATAAAAGATTGTATTTTTGTGATAGATTTATTTTAATAAACTTAAATAAAAAGCCTTATGAAAGAATTGGTAGCTAAAATTCAAGAACAAATTGACGCTTTCTCTGAAAATGCAGGTATGCAAGTAGAAAAAAACAACAAAGCTGCTGGTGCACGTGCACGCAAAGCTTCTTTGGAATTGGAAAAATTGCTGAAAGAATTCCGCAAAGTTTCTATCACTGCTTCAAAATAAGTTCTTGAAGAGAGTTTTCCCGAATACCGGAAGCTAAATTTCCGTATTCTGAAAAAAATAACGGCTAAAAATCTGAATCAGATTTCCAGCCGTTTTTTTGTTTTAATATGCAGAGTTAGTTTATAGTAAAAAGTTTATCAAGTTTGTAAAGTTTCCCGAAACAAGTACGGGACAGGCATCAAGTGTGGAATATTGAATCGTTTAACTGTTGAATCGTTTAATTGTTGCCTATAAACTATCTTATAACTTATACTGTTTAACTGTTCACTGATTACTGATTACTCATTACTCATTACTCATTACTCATTACTCATTACTCATTACTCATTACTGATTTCTCTCCCGGTCTCATACTCTCCCAGTCTCAAAGTCTTTGCTCCTGTCTCTACATTCTACACATTACACATTACACCCTCTTCTTCACTCTCCCCAAACAACCCGCTTAATATAGTCGGTATAGGAAATGATTATCCGCACCACTTTATCACTCACATTTGGCATGCTGTAGTCGGCTACTGGACGAAAACCGGTGATTGGTGACTGGGAAGAACGCGAGCCTGTTGCCTGATACTGCAACTGTACCAGTCCCTGCATTACCCGTTCGGGATTGAGACCCACCATCATTACCGAGGCTTCTTCCATGGCTTCGGGACGCTCGTGGGCTTCCCGGATATTCAGCGCACGGAAATTCAGGATTGAACTTTCTTCAGAAATGGTTCCGCTGTCCGACAGCACCGCAAAGGCATTCATCTGCAGTTTGTTGTAGTCGCTTAGTCCCATCGGCTTCATCAACTGCACACTGGGGTGAAATACAATTCCTTTCTGTTCCACCATTTTGCGGGTACGCGGATGGGTCGAAACAATCACGGGAAATCCGTATTTTTCAGCCACTTCGTTGAGTATATTCACCAGGTTACTGAAATTCTTTTCGGAGTTGATATTCTCTTCGCGATGAGCCGAAACGACAAAGTATTTCCCGGATTCAAGATTCAGTTGTTCGAGAATAGTTGATTTCTCAATTTTTGGCAGATACTGAGTTAAGACTTCATACATCGGGCTACCGGTTTTTATTATTCTATCCGGTCTCAGACCTTCTGACAGTAAGTATTCACGGGCAATATCGCTGTATGTAAGGTTAATATCTGAAGTATGATCTACTATTTTCCGGTTGCTTTCCTCGGGTACACGTTGGTCAAAACATCTGTTTCCAGCTTCCATGTGGAAGATAGGTATGTGACGTTTTTTAGCTGCGATGGCGCACAGGCAGGAGTTTGTATCGCCTAATACCAGGAAAGCATCGGGTTTGACTTCCTCCAGTACCGGATCGATATTGACCAGAATCTGACCGGCTGTTTCGGTGGCATTTTTTCCGGCAGCATTAAGAAAGAAGTCCGGTTTACGCAGACCGAGGTCTTCAAAAAAGACTTCATTGAGTTCGTAATCGTAATTCTGTCCGGTAT
>DAONDU010000179.1:0-4796 GCA_035402725.1 Paludibacteraceae bacterium
ACAGTGGTTCCCTGTATGACCAGCGAAAGGATGGTGATAAAAAAGACGATATTAAATAACATTTTTGCTTTAGGCACCCCTTCAATCCAGGGATATGTGGCGAAAATGATGGGTACAGCTCCTCTCAGTCCCACCCAGGAAACATACGTTCTGGCCTTAAAGGTAAGTTTACGGAATGGTGTCAAACTGATAAAAACTGCTGCAGGACGTGAAACAAGCAACATAAATACGCCGATCAACAAAGCCACTCCGGCAATCGGAAGCAACTCACCCGGATTGACCAGCAAACCGAGTGTGAGGAACATGATAATTTGAAAAAGCCATGTCAGCCCGTCGAAGAACTTCAGTGAACTTCGTTTATGTACAAATTTGTGATTCCCAATCAGCAATCCGCCTGCATACACAGCCAGATAGCCGTTTCCACCCACAAAGCTGGTAAATCCGAACAGGAAAAACATGATAGTCAACAACAACACTGAATATAAGGCATCGTTGTCAAGATTTATCCTGTTAATTATTTTTACAGACAATTTTCCCAAAAAGAGACCTCCAATAGCACCCAGTATCAACTGACGGAAAAACATAAAAACCGCTTCCCCTGTGCTGAAATCGGGAGTTAGTATCAGTTGGATTAAAACAATAGTGAGCATAAATGCCATGGGATCGTTGCTTCCACTTTCAAACTCTAGCAACGGACGGATATTTTCTTTGAGCGATAATCCCTTGGAACGCAGGATGGAAAACACGGAGGCAGAGTCGGTGGATGACATGATACTCCCTAAAAGCAGCGATTCGAGCAACGTAAAGGACACGGAAGTAAAAATACTGTTGGTTATCCAGAAAATAAATAATCCGGTCAGAAATGCGGTTATCAGAACACCGACAGTAGCAAGAACCAGACCCTGAGTAACAATTGGTTTGATTTCATACAAATTGGTATCCATACCCCCGGAGAACAAAATAATATTCAGGGCAATCACACCGATAAACTGAGTAATTCCGGGAGAATTAAACTCAAGACCAAGACCGTCGGTACCTGCCATTATACCTATCATGAGGAATAACAACAGGGTTGGAACACCGTATTTGTGTCCGGTTTTCCCTATCAATAAACTAAAGAACAGCAAAACTGATGCTACAAGCAAGAAAAGTTCAGTAGATATTGTCATTTTTTTTGCAGATATTGTATTTTATTTAAGATGAATTGCAAAGTTAATTCTTTTTTACAAAAAAAAATCTTTTATCTCCAAATACAACCGTTACCTATAAACAGTATAAATGTTATTTAACTGACATTTAGATACATATTCCGGTAAATAGTGGGTTCACCCAACGTCAGTAACGGGTTTGTTATATTATCCACAGAGAATTTTTCAGGATTTTTTGCCGAAGTATTTGGTAATTCAAAAAAATGCCGTACATTTGCACTCGCAAAACAAACGAGGTACCATAGCTCAGTTGGTAGAGCAAAGGACTGAAAATCCTTGTGTCCCCGGTTCGATTCCTGGTGGTACCACAAAAAAAATAAAACGCAGCTGATAATCATTCAGTTGCGTTTTTCTTTGTAAAAACCCCGAATGCTTTAGGTAAAGTTTGCACCGGATTAAAATGAAATGAAATAGAATAAAAGTTTCTGCCGTTTGTTGCTGCTCCGGATATTTTTCGGACATAATATCCTGTTTATGCACGAATAATAATGTTAATTGTTGCATTTTCAGAAAAAAATGCCAGCAAAACGCTTGCTTTTTGGAAGTATTTCATATACATTTGCCATGTATTTAAAAAAACAAACGCTGTAAAAGCACTCATTTTAGTGCTAAATTAACACAATATCACATACGATACGTCATTACAGGGCATTAGATTGCAGTTTATACCCTTTTAATACACCAATTCGAATTTTTAATTACTTTGCATAACACAGGGGCAAAAAAAAGCCCCGATAACAGGCATACGGGACTTTCATAACTAAAATGAGGTTTCGGCTTATAAGGCGGTCGCGGAAGTTTTGTCAGACATCGCGGCTGCTTTTTTTATCTCTAATTCATCCATTTCAGTTTTGTTGGCGCTTCGTGTTTGACGGCTCTTAACCAGCGTATGGTAGTAAGATATCCACACATTCAGCTCCGAAATAAGTGGTTGGAAGTCCAAATCCGGATTTTCAATGGCTCCAAGCTCAATGGCCTGAAACAATCTGATCACGGATTCGTTCAGCATCGCCACACGTTCAACGGTGTTCATTTTCGGGCGAGCCGAAATTTCCTCCGTACGTGTGATGTGCTTCTGCCTCATCTTGTCTGTGATTTCCGCCAATTCGGCTACGTAGAGTTCAAAACCCAACGTTTTCAGCGCGGCATTCAACACGGTATCTGTTTTTGCAAATCGAATAAACTGTTCAATACGCTCGCTTTTGTCTTTCTCGTTTTTTCTCAAAATATCGGTAAAAAAACGTTTCAACACGGGCAGCGCATAGCGCAATTCATTTTCATGAGCTTTCAGATTCGCGTTTTCTACAGAATGAATCTGACCGGTAATGGCTAGCAGCAAACCATGCCGCTCCACCCTCAAGTCAGATAATTCCTTCGAAATCGCATGTTTACCGTATTTTACGGTCAATCCATCAAGCTGAGGCTCCAATTCCAACAATCGGTTGTAAAATCCAAGAATTTTAAGCAAAGAAGGGTTGTGTTTCTCAACAATCCTGATGACACCCTTCAAAAAATAAGCGAACTCCAGTTTATGAAGTTTAGTAAAAGCGAATATAAGTATTTGTAACATACTGATTTTGTATTAAATTAACAAAAAAAAACAAATACAATCGCGATTAATCGAAATTCACACCAAAAGCAGGAACTGCCTGTTTGTCCAACTAAAGAAAATGCAATCACGACGCTTCGCAATTGGTCGAACTTCTTTCACCGTAGTGTCACTAAGTCGGCTCACAATTTTAAGGATTATTTTCTTAATTCACAAACATTTTTTAAAAAGTTACGAGAAACTTATGTAAAAATCACAATATAATGCGCTATAATCCTGTATATCATAGCATTAAAAATTCCAAATTACAACAAAATATTTTCAAAATAAATATTTGTTTTTATGTGCAAATTGAAATAATGTGTCCTAAAAGTGTTTTTTTTCAACAAAATGATGAGATATCGTTTACCTGTTTAACACTCATTTACCTGAGTTTAGCAGGAATTCATCAGATATTTACCTCAGTTAACTTCCGTTTCAGTACGGGGAAAATATGTAACTAATGTACAGAAGTTTCAAAAAATATGCTATAAAACCGGATATACGTTCACATTTAACGATACTAATCCTGTTTGGTTATGATAAAATCAAAGCTTACTTTCCGGCAGATTGATTTTTACTCCGGGGAAAAACTCACTTCATCCTGTGCAGAGTGACCTTTGATCCGGTGAAAGTCTCATTTCATCTTCGGCAGTTTAACCTTAACTTCGGTGAAAAGTTCGCTTCATCTTCAGCAGTTTAACCTTAGCTCCGGAGAAGTGCCTGCTTCTTCCTGAGCAGAGTGACCTTTGCTCAGGAGTTAAGATTGATTCATCTTCAACAGAGTGACCTTCGCTCAGGGGAATTCCTGCTTCTACCTGAGCAGAGTGACCTTTGCTCAGGAGTTAAGACTGATTCATCTTCAACAGAGTGACCTTCGCTCAGGGGAATTCCTGCTTCTACCTGAGCAGAGTGACCTTATGTTCCGGGGAAAAAACTTAATAATTTTTCGGCAGTCATATAGAAAAACCTGAAAATACCCGGTACTTTCAGGGTCTGAGTTCTTAAATAACAAGACCTGACAGGTATTGAAACCCTGTCAGGTCTTATTGATGAATTAATTTTGGTAAGCTATTCCGCTGTTATTTTCGTTTTCTGAAGCTAATCCATCCGGCATAAGCTGAGATCAACATAATCAGTAACCCAACTCCATCATTCACCGGAATTTGATTAGTTACAATCGGATCGGTCATCGGATCCACCAGGATGTTTCCGCCAGCGCTGGAAGGTGGATTTTCAGTTGCTGTTTTCGGTACAGCAAAGGGCGATGTGGCTCCGGTTTCTGTCAGGGTTATCCCTCCGGTACCTTGCGTTGACACTTCACCATCCGTTTGACTACCACGCCTGCCGTAAGCCAGGATCTCTGCTGACCCAAAGCTTCCGCCCTGATAGTTGCTTCTTGCATCCCTGTTTTTTCGGATGTAAGTATAATTGGTGTTACCCGACTGAATGCTTCCTGCAGCAGAAACACCAGCTTCAATTACTTCGTTATAGAGCGGGGTTTCAACTACACAGGGCTTTCTTATGCTGTACTGATTACTTCGGTTAGTGGTAAACCTTTTCTTCGAATTTACATTATTCAGTTGTACAGTCGGGCTTTCAGCCTTCTGAAGGTAAATACGTGAAATCGTTCCCGGATCCTTCCGGATCTCCGAAAGCTTTGAAAAATACAAGAAGCCACCTCCCACTACAACAGCCAGCGTGAGCAATATAATTTCTGATAATCTCTTTCTCGTATTCATATCTCCGTTTATTTGATAATCAGTTTAACTGTTTCGTATTTCCCATCAGCCTGTAAATTCAGAATGTATACGCCCGTTTCAAGAGAAACCGGAATTTCACTTACTGAGGTCGGAATTTTTTTGTTCATCAGTGCTTTCCCTGATATGTCGTACAAATACATAACCCCATCGGACGGTGTCAGGTTGCTGACGATGAGCCGGTTGTTGTTCAGTACATAACCGTCAAGATATTTGAACTTATCGCTGTTGAGGTCAACG
>DAONDU010000180.1:0-4717 GCA_035402725.1 Paludibacteraceae bacterium
AAAAAAAAATGAAAAACCTTCACTTGCTTCGATTGATTTTACTGATGACCGTTTGTTTTGCAGGAGTAACTGGCGCAACCGGACAAGTAAGCAATGTTCCGGTTGATACCGCATATATTTACCCTGAAAATCCCGCAATAAAGGATAGTGTATATATGACCTATGTTTACATTTCAAGTGATGGCTGTCCTGACTATTATCTGGTAAAAGACTCTGTAGCTCCCGGAAAAATATGGGTAAGCCTGAAAAAAATCCTCGACATGGGAAGACCTTGTATTACTGTAATTACCTATTTTAAGACACAAATAACCTTAGGTATTATCACCCGCGACACAGAAGTATATTTCAACGGCAAACTTTACAAAACAATCTACGTCAAATGCCGGCTGGAGAAAAAAGGGGTTGTAATCAACTGCGGCGGTAAATTATACATCCAGGAATTCTCCCCGCTTGCCATCCGCCAGCTTTACACCTTCAGTTACAACTCGCTGACCGACAGCAACGGCCGGACCTATACGAAACCGGCTGCAGGCGATACGGTCAAATTCAGCGGATATCTCAGCAATGTCTTTCCGATATCCGATACGGTCTGCAAACCAGTAGGAAAAGTAATTTGCTATGAAATAACCGGTACAGCACCCCAGGACAGCATACCGCCCTGTGTGATAGATAAAGCCGGAATTGTTGTGAAATGTCAGGATAAACTCTATTTTGAAGATACATCCACTCCGTATGCCTCACCTGTACCGCAGCTTTACATTATCAAAGGAATTACCGACAACAGCACCGGCACCGATGTAAAACTGAAAGAAGGCGATCGGGTGAAATTCGGCGGTTATCCGGTGATGGCAGATTCTGCTACAGGCACCTGTCATATCGTTGGTGTAGCTGCCTGTTTCAGGCTCATTGATACCACTTCGACCTGCATCATGGACAAAAAAGGAATTGTAGAAGCAGGAATTGACGGTTGCACAAGCCAACTCTTTATCCGTGAAACACTTACCCGAAATCTGTATTCAATCAAAAACGCGGTTATAAGCAACAGCACTGCCATCAAAACACCGAAACCTGGTGACAAAGTAGTTTTTGGTGGTTATCTTATCCGGAATGACTCTTCACATGTTTCATTATGCCCGATACAGGGTATTACTACCTGTTACCGGTTGATTGATACCATTCCGCCATGTATCATGGACAAAGCAGGAACTGTAGAGCGGGGAACCTATGCCTGCGCAACGATGCTCTTTGTGCGCGAGACTGACACGCAAGAGCTTTATTACATCCGAAACAGCAGTATGATTTATGCTGATGGTTCGACAATCCGCAACCTTAGTCCGGGCGATAAAGTGAAATTCGGCGCGTTTCCGGTCAGTACCTGGGGAAAAGATTTAAATCTGTGCAATGCAGTTGGTATTGTCAACTGTTATGTAATTACACAATCTGCAGACACACTCACGCTGAGCGGATATGCACTTGCCGGAAGTGATACAGTAAAGTCAGGTCTGGCTATTCTGTTCGAAAAAGAGCTCCGCAAATCTGCAGCACTCAGCTCAATTACCGACGGAACTTTTACATTCAACCGATTGCATCCGTCATCGTACACTGTTTACGTCATACCAGTCCGCGAATTGTATCGCAATTATCTGCCCACTTTTTACGTTGATAAACTTCATTATAAAATGGCAGATTTTGTTGAACTTAAGCAAACGACGCAGGATGTGATTGTAAAAATGCGGTACTACGAGCGGAAAACCGGTACCGGAAAAATCTTTGGCAATATTAACTATGAACAGTATAAACTCAATGACAGTCTGATTGTAAAGAACGCTTTGTCCAATACCGAAGGAACAGCGAATTTCAATATCGCGGTAAATACGACCGTGTTACTGTTGGACAGACAGAATACAGTTATTGCCTGGACACTAACCGATGTGAACGGGAACTACGCATTTACCGATATTCCGCTTGATACCTATACCGTTGTATCCGAAACTGCCTCGGCATCAGCCACTTCAGCAGTGTCACTTACGAGTGGACAAAGCATCGTCAACCGCGACCTGATATTAAAAAGCAACGAGGGTGCAACAGGATTTTCTATTCCGGAAAACACAGTGCTATCCCTGTTTCCAAACCCGGTAAAGGAAAAACTCTCCATCACCCTCACCAGCGAATCTATAGCAAACGTTTACAGTCTCAGCGGACAACTTCACATCCGAAAGCAGCTGAACACAGGAAGCAATACACTGGACATGAGCAACATGCCGGCTGGAATTTACATTCTTCGCATAGATGGCAAATCGTTCAAGTTGATTAAATACTAATAGAACTTTATATCTTACAAAAAAAAGAAGCTGTCAAAAAGGCAGCTTCTCGTATTTCTCAGAAATAAAACTTACATTCTTAATTCATCATTCATCATTTCATCGAGTAATTCCACAGCAGCAGAAATACATTTCTCGCAAATGGTTTTGTTCTGATTGGTTTCTTTATGGAAACGCATTCCCTCCTCGGTTTGCAGGTCGCATCCGAGTAATGACCGGCAATCGGCTGTTCCGCATTTCAATTTAAAGTCACTGTGCAACTTTCGAACAGCAGCATAAGTGATGTTTTTCCGTTCTGCCTGGTCGGGGATGCGCTGGCTGTAATACATGCCAAGAACCATAAACGCACCCGTCACTGCACCACAGGTCTGCTGTAATCGTCCCATACCGCCGCCAAATCCACAGGAAAGTCCTGCAGCCTGGATTGTATCATATTTCAGACGGTCGGCATAAGCGGTAACCACCGACTGTGCGCAATTGAGTCCCGACCGGAAGGAATGAATAGCTTTTTCTTCTGTAGTGTTCATAATCTGCAATGTTTTATTTGTTTGTCATGATATTCAGCACCAGTTTGTCGGTTTCATTCATGCCTTCACGACCGATTTTTGTCAGGTTCTGAATGGTTTTATCCACATCTTCATCGATAATACCTTCAATGGCTGTCACCACTTTATTATCCATGGCCAGCATCGCCGACAATGTAGCTGTTGAAACCCCGTTGGATACTTTCAGTGTGCAACTGGGTTTGGCTCCGTCGCAAATCATACCGGTTACATTGCCAATCATATTTTTCACCGTAAATCCAATTTGTTCACGCGTACCTCCCATCAGATAAGTTACTCCGCAACCCGAACCTGTAGCTGCCACTACAGCGCCACATAATCCCGACAGTCGTCCGAGACTTTGCTTGATATAGATTGTAATGAGATGACTCAGGGTTAACGCTCTGATAAGTTCTTCCTCCGATTTTCCCGTTTCCTCGGCAAAAACCGAAACCGGCAGTGTGGCTGCTATGCCCTGGTTGCCGCTTCCCGAATTGCTCATGACAGGTATCATAGCTCCGGCCATACGGGCATCACAGGCAGCAGCCGTAACCGACAACATGTGGTTATAAACCGAATGTCCCATCATTCCGTTGGATAGTGTCTGTGCCACACTGTGCCCGTAAGTTCCCTTAAGTGCTTCCACAGCAGCCGCCTTATTCAATTCCACTGTTTTCAGGATAAACCGGATCTCATCCACAGGAGTTTCGAAGGCGAAGTCACAGACCTTGCCGAACGACAGCTGCAACTGCTCCTTGTTCGTTTCAGAAATTTCGTTATCGGCAAGTTTGAGCAATATATTTCCGTTGATCTCAATCAGCGAAAAACGGGTATGTTCGCGACTGATGATTACCCTTGCCCGATCAGTTCCGGCAACTCCGGAAACCTCTATATATAGTTTTTCAGCAATATCCTCTTTCAGATGTATGCTTATCATTCCGCTATCAACCAGTTTAACTCCCTCTTCCACCATTTCGGGTGTACTGTCGCGAAGCACTTCCAGTCCGTACTCCGGCTTCCCTATCAACGCGCCCATAGCAATGGCAATCGGCAGTCCTGACCTGCCTGTGCCGGGTATTCCCACCCCCATGGCATTCTTCAGCACATTTGCACTTAAAAACACATCCAGTTTTTCAGGTACTACCTTTAACAACTCTTTCACTTTCGCAACAGCCAAAGCTACGGCAATTGGTTCGGTACATCCGATAGCAGGCGTAACTTCCTGCCTGATGAGCGAAATGATTTCGTTACGTTCTATTTGAGTGAGCATTCTGTTTTTTCATTTATTGAAAACAAAAGTACACATTTATCTTTAAGAAAAATGATAAAAGTTGTTCGAAATTGAAATCAAAGACAGGTTATCTCTTGTAAATCAAAGCGCACAAAAACACACAGACTCCGAACCCGACTATCTTTAATATCTTGTATAAATGGACATGCCGGGCAGAATAACCGGCAATACGAAACAGCATTTAGAGCCCTTAAATCGAGTGTCTTCAATATTGAAGCCACTCATTTAACCGATATTGACCGTATTGAGAAACTGTTTTCTCTGGTTGCCATTGCTTTTACCTGGTCGTACCTCGTAGGTATCTTTTTGAATGAACATATGAAGCCCATCAGGGTACTCAAAAATGACAGACGTGCCAAAAGCTTCTTCAAATATGGACTGGAATATATTGCAATGATGCTTTTAAATACAGAATTTCAATCCTATATAGATATATTTAAATTTTTGTCATGTACTTATATTAAGCCTTTATAATGATTTTACATTGATCCGTTTCATTGATCCCATTTTTTGGATCACCCGTAAAAGTTGTGGATTAAGCATATATTTTAGTTAATCTGAAT
>DAONDU010000181.1:0-4683 GCA_035402725.1 Paludibacteraceae bacterium
TTTATACGCTGAACGGTCCGCTTTTATTTGCAAATATGACATTGGTAGGCTCTCAAATCGATTCAATTCCGGATACAACCAATGCAATTTTTACTGTGCCTATAAGTGCAAGTGTTCCTGCAGGTTTACCTCTTGTTGTTGAACTATTTACACCAGATGGTCAAGCTGTTGGAAATTCATTTTATATAGGTTCAAATTCGAATGGACAAACAGATACAACTTATCTGGCTGCTGCAGATTGTGGTATAACAGAACCAACGGATATTGCAGCTATCGGATTCCCGGGGATGCAAATAATTTTAGATATCAATTCCATTGGTTCCACAACTACTCAAATGATTTCAGGACTCGGATCCGGAGCAACGTTCCCATTAGGTACAACAACTGAGGTATATCAGTCAACAGATGCAACAGGAAATGTAAGTGTATGCGATATTAATATTATTGTTGTGGATAATGAGCCTCCGATGTTTACATGTCCTTCGGATATCACTGTCAATGGCGGTTCAGATTCCATTTTTGCCGGAGCCGGTTGCTCTACTATTAATGGATTTACAGGTGTCTATGATCCTTCATTTTGGAACTTTTTTCAGTTAAATGCCAATGGCTTTGCCGATCTTTCAGCGGTGCCTGATTCAATCACTTTCTTTGGGGGAGATAACGGAAGCGATTCTGCAGGTTTCACAAATTGTTCGATACCAATTAACTGTGTTGGTACCATTACATTTGATTGGGCTTATACTGCCGGTGACAGCGCTCTCTATGACCTGCCACGATACAGTCTCAATGGAGGCGCTACCTACACTACACTACCGGGATTCAGTACAAGCGGGCCTGATCATCAAACAGGAACAGCATCTATCCCCGTGATGGACGGACAAACATTTGTTATAAATGTTTATACGACAGATAATAAATATGGACCTGCAGTTTTAGTTATCTCTGATTTCGCGGCTCCGGGAATGACGATGCCTGTTGCTACTGATAACTGCGGCGTTGCTTCTGTGACAAGCGATCATCCATCTTCCACGTTCCCAGCCGGAGTAAATACGGTAACGTGGACTGTTACTGATGTCAATGGAAATATAACAACCTGCGAACAAACGGTTACCGTGAATTCCACCTATAGCATTAGTGAAGCAAATGTTGAGTCCGTTGGCCTTTATCCGAATCCGACCAACGGCGACCTCACGATTGACCTTTCGAAAGGCTATGAAGGAACAAAGATATATTTATACAGCACGGAGGGAAAGCTTATCAGAATGTTGAACGATGGTACAAAAGAGAGTAAGATTTTATGTAATCTTAGCGATCTTGCAGGCGGATTGTATTTTCTGAAATTTGAAAATCAGCAGGCTGTCTTCTACAAAAAGGTGGTTAAGAACTAAAAAATGGAGACATAGCTGTGGTGTGAAATCATTTACATCAGAAGCTTGTAGTTAATAGATTGCCTTACCGAAGCTCCCGTCAATAAATTTATTGATAGGAGCTTCGGTTTTATAAGGCAGAATCTGAAGTTGTTTGTTACTGAGAACACACAAGCATTAGGATATTACATTAAAAATTCATGAAAATGCGGAGCATCTTCAAAGTGGAACTGTGCTTTGTCAAACAAAATAAAAACCATTATTTTATATTCGCCAACAGAGAATTTTAGTGTATTTTTGCCGATTATTTCATAATATAAAGTTGTATGGCTAATTTTTTTAAAGCTCTTTTAGGCTCAAAATCTGACCGCGATATTAAAAGTTTAAAATCGGAACTGGATAAAACTCTCGAAGCTTATGAAACTATTTCAAAACTATCGAACAATGAACTAAGAGCTAAAACAATAGAATTCCGTGAACGGATAAATGAATATATACATGAAGAAGAGCAGGAGAGCGCATCGCTGAAAGAAAAAGCAGAAAATGACGAAACGATTTCTATCGAAGAAAAAGAAGAATGTTATCAGGAAATTGACCGTTTGGAAAAGAAAATGTACGAAAAGACTCAGGAAATCCTTAACGAAATTCTTCCGGAAGCTTTTGCTGTGATAAAAGAAACAGCGCGCAGGTTTAATGATAGTGAAAAAGTAGAGGTTACCGCAACTAAAATGGATGGAGACCTTGCGGCGAAATACGATAGCATTAATATTGAAGGCGATACAGCGTATTATGATACATCATGGATGGCAGGTGGCAACATGATACGATGGGATATGGTACATTATGATGTTCAGCTTATTGGAGGTATGGTATTGCATCATGGGAAAATTGCTGAAATGGCTACCGGTGAAGGAAAAACTCTTGTGGCAACCCTGCCGATATATCTGAATGCCTTGCCGGGAAAGGGAGTGCATATAGTTACTGTGAACGACTATCTCGCAAAACGCGACTCGGAATGGATGGGAATGTTATTTCTGTTCCATGGGCTTACCGTTGATTGCATTGACAGACATGAACCCAATTCCGAAGAACGCAGAAGAGCCTACCTCGCGGATATAACATACGGTACTAATAATGAATTCGGGTTTGATTACCTCAGAGATAATATGACCCGCTCACCGGAAGAGCTTGTACAGCGCAAGCACAACTATACCATAGTGGATGAGGTTGACTCTGTTTTGATCGATGATGCCCGTACACCACTAATTATTTCGGGGCCGACACCTAAAGGCGAAAACCAGTTGTTCGAAGACTTTCGCCCAAATGTCCAGAAAATTTATAATGCGCAAAGAAGCCTTGTAACAACAATTCTCGCAGATGCAAAAAAACTTTTATCACAGGAACCGCTGAGCCCGGAAAATGAAAAGGAAGGTGGAAAGCTATTGCTTCGTGCTCACCATGGATTGCCAAAAAACAAAGCATTAATAAAATTTCTTAGTGAACCGGGAATGCGTGCATTGATGCAGAAGACTGAAAATCTTTATTTAGCAGAGCAGGAAAAGCACATGCACATTATTAACGATGAGCTTTATTTTGTGATTGACGAGAAAAACAACTCTGTAGATCTCACTGAAAAGGGAGTTGATATAATCACATCCGGAACAGATGACCCTCATTTCTTTATTCTTCCCGATATCGGTTCCGTTATTGCGGATCTTGAAAAACAGAACCTGACAGAAAGCGAACGCTTAATAAAAAAGAATGAACTGCTGCAGGATTATGAACTGAAATCGGAACGTGTACATACCGTAACACAACTTTTAAAAGCTTATTCGCTTTTTGAAATTGATGTTGATTATGTGATCATCGATAATAAGGTGAAAATTGTTGACGAACAGACAGGCCGTATCATGGAAGGCCGTAGATGGTCAGATGGGTTGCATCAAGCCGTGGAAGCAAAAGAAAATGTAAAGATTGAAGCGGCTACTCAGACCTACGCCACGATAACGCTGCAAAACTATTTCCGCATGTATAAAAAACTGGCCGGTATGACCGGTACTGCAGAAACAGAAGCGGGTGAGTTGTGGAATATATACAAACTGGATGTCGTGGTTGTCCCAACCAACAAACCGGTTGTGCGTAAAGATTATCAGGACCTTGTATATAAAACAAAACGTGAAAAATATAATGCCGTTATCAAAGAAATTGAAGATCTCGTAAATAACGGACGGCCTGTTTTAGTCGGTACAACCTCGGTAGAAATTTCCGAGTTGTTAAGCAAAATGCTAAAACTGCGCAAGATCAGGCATAATGTATTAAATGCTAAACTACATCAGAAAGAAGCTGACATTGTTGCTGAAGCCGGTTTTGCAGGCACGGTTACTATTGCTACTAACATGGCAGGCCGTGGTACCGACATTAAGCTTGGACCGGGAGTTAAAGATGCGGGAGGTTTAGCTATCATTGGTACCGAACGTCACGAATCGCGGCGTGTTGACAGACAGCTTCGTGGTCGTGCCGGACGTCAGGGCGATCCGGGAACCTCACAGTTCTTTGTATCGCTCGAAGATGACCTGATGCGTATGTTCGGTTCTGAACGAATTGCACGTATCATGGACAGCATGGGATTGAAAGAAGGTGAAGTGATTCAGCACAGCATGATCACAAAATCGATTGAACGTGCTCAGAAAAAGGTGGAAGAAAACAACTTTGGCATACGTAAACGACTACTTGAATACGATGACGTAATGAATAAACAGCGTGAAGTTATTTATTCGAAAAGACGTCATGGATTATACGGAGATCGTCTTGCAACGGACATTGCAGATATGTTTTATGATGTGAGCCAACATATTGTCATTGAACATCAGGAAGAACGTGATTTTGAAAATTTCAAACTCACACTGCTTCGTAACTTTGGAACGGAAACACCTTTTACAGAAAAAGAATTTTTTTCAACGAATGCTGAAAAATTAGTAGATGAATTATACGAACTTGGCTATAAGACCTATCGACGCAAAGCAGAGATCATAGCTTCTGAATCGTACCCGATCATAAAAGATGTTTATGAGAACAACCCCAAGCGTTATGAAAATATTGCCATACCTATTACAGACGGAACAAAAACATTGCAGGTAATAGCAAACCTTCGCCGTTCATACGAAAATAAAGGAAAAGATGTAACGCTTGCCATAGAAAAGGGAATTTCACTTGCCATTATTGATGATGCTTGGAAAGACCATTTACGCGAAATGGACGACCTGAAACAGTCAGTGCAAAATGCAACTTATGAGCAGAAAGACCCCTTGTTGATTTA
>DAONDU010000182.1:0-2427 GCA_035402725.1 Paludibacteraceae bacterium
TCATTTTCAAGTGATTATTTCACATTGAAAGCAATTCTTAATTCATCAATTTCTTTATCGCCCATAGGTTGCAGCGGCCCGATGGATGACGCCATAACCAGTGAATTTGCCGAGAATTCAGCCACTTCGAGGTAATCAAATGTATTAATCAATTTATTACCGGTAACGATAACACAATCATTTTCAACAATTACCACGCGATTTTTTGCAAACATTTCAGCTATCATTTCGTTATCGTTGTATAAACTTTCGAACGGAATGGACGGCACGTCCTGTAAAAAAATCCAGCTTTCAGGAATGGTGCGCACATCAAATTTCTGATGACTAACGGCATGAGCCATCAGGTTGGTTGGCTGAGTGGTAATAATAGAGTTGATATGCGGATACAACTGATAAATGCGGTGATGAAGTGCTACCGAACGACTTGGTTCCTTGCCGGCTTCGGCCCTTCCATTTTTCACCTGCACTATGTTTTTTGGCAGAATATCCCAACGGGCCACATCGCGGGGAGTAATCAGAAAATCATTGTCCTTCCAACGTACCGAAACCGTGCCATAGGTGGAAATCATCAATCCCTGATTACAGGCACGACGAATAATATTTACCATATCGGTTCGGATTTCCCGCTCATCGGAAGGATACTCAACATCCATAAATGGTGTAATGTTTTTCGGAAAATGGTTCACATATTTTGAAATTTGTTCGTCGGTAAGCGTAATTACTTTTCCAATACGTCCTGCATTCACAATGGTACGACAGCAAAATTCCAACGTTTCGAATCGTTGATAAGCATCCATCATATCGGTTCCGCCAAGTACAACTCCGTGGTTTTCCATGATCACTGCTTTATACTTTTTGTTCTGAAATTCTTTGGCAATTTTCTTACCCAAATCTTCACTTCCCGGACAGCCATAAGGTGCAAAACCGATTTCGCCACAAATTTTACGAGCTTGCGGTACTATGCTTGTGTCGGGTACAACGCGGGCAATGCTGAATGCAACGAGTCCCGGTGGATGAGCATGTATGATTGCAGTCAGTTCGGGACGAGCCTCAAAAATAGCTTTGTGAAATGGGAATTCCGATGATGGCTTGTGCTGACCTATTACCGTTCCGTCCTTTTTTACACACACTATATCTTTCTCTGTCAATGATCCTTTGTCAACAGCCGATGGCGTTATCCATATATCACCGTTTCCATCTTTAATGGATATGTTTCCACCTGAGGTGGTTGTCATACCACTCCGGTAAATTCGTCCGATAATAACATTAATCTGTTCTTTCGGATGCATTAGTTTTACATCAAGTTGTTTCATAATAGTTGCCCCCTAACCCCCTAAAGGGGGAAAATAAGGAATAGTTAGAATATTAATTTTAATTATTTTTGAAGAAATTGTAACTCAAAAAATGAGACAATCATTCATTTACTGCCCTTTTAGAGCCTGTCCGGATTTATCGGGAGGGCTGGGGGCAGTTTTCAAGCAAATACGCTTCTGCCTCGATGCTCCAAAGTCCGTTGTGTCTGTCACATATTTCTGCCAGTGTTTTATAGAAATCATTCGTTTCACCCAATTTGGCAAAATCTGCAATCGGCGTTAATGGCATATCAATATGCGTGTAAATCAGTTTTTTTCCTCCCGGTATTTCGGGTAAATGATTGGTAGCATCGATTACAGCATTAAGTCCACCGATGTGTGTGATGAGCCCTGCCGGGTCAAGTCCTTTTGCCATCAGTTTCAAGGCTTCCACCATATCATCGTTGTTACCGCCACTGGTTCCGGCTACGTGTGTGTAACCGTAATGTACATTGTAAAAATTGAATTTTGCACTGAAATTGGGATCGCCCGGGCCAGCAAAGAAGTTCAGACATCCGTCGAAAGCAAGTATGGCATCAGCCTGCTCCACAACAGGGCTTACAGGTGCAAAAACAAATACATCGTTGTAGCCTACACCATTGGTGATTGCTTTTAATTCCTCAACCGGATTTTCCATTTTACCTGTATTTATGTAAAGCAACTGGATGCCTCGTGAAGCAGCAAACTCAACAGTATAGAGTGATGCTGCGCGGTCGATCCGGGTTTGATCTACATCGGTTACAACCAACAGCGAGGGACGACGATCTTCACGCCGTAAAACGTAGTTGATGGCAGCCAGACCCATTGGTCCAACTCCTGCCAGAATTGCCATTTTGCCACCTTCCACTATTTCCATTTTATGGATATAACTTCCGGGAGTAATGTGGTAATTGGCGTGCATGGCCCCAATCACACACGAAAGTGGTTCGGCCAGTGAAGCCGGATAGAAACCCTCGCCGTGATAAGCCAGCAAACAGTCTTTTTCCATTACCTCATTGGGAATAATCACATACGTAGCATCACCACCAATGTAAGGATAGCTGTAGCCCGGTGCACTGAGTATACCTACCGGTCC
>DAONDU010000182.1:2527-4664 GCA_035402725.1 Paludibacteraceae bacterium
TAATCTGCCCCATAACCTCCTAATTGAAAGCCCCCTATATCCCCCGAAGGGGGACTTTATGTTAGCTTTGTTCAATATTTTGGGAAATTCGGTAGCGCATTTTTATTTGGTTGATTTATATTTTTCTTTATTAGTGATATTCAGAAACTTGGTCTTTAAGTCCCCCTTCGGGGGATTTAGGGGGCTTCTAGTTCAGCATCACCTGTCCACCCGTAATGGGCAGTGCCTGCCCGGTTTCGCCACATTGTTCCATCAGGTAAAGTACGCCTTTGGTGACATCTTCAGGCGAACAGCCCTTGTGCATCGGGACCTGTGCTAAATAAAACGCTTTTACATCTTCAATGGTTTTAGCTCCCGGAACTTTTCCTGCATTTAGGTATTGTACAAAAAGTCCGTTTTCCGGATCACTCCAGAGTGGTCCATCATAGAAATTCCCGGGACAAATAGAATTTACTTTAATCCGGAATGGAGCTAATTCAAGTGCAAAAGACTGCGTTAAACCTATACCGCCGAATTTTCCGCCTGCATAAGCAAAATTAGCCTTGCTGCCCCGCAGACCGGATTTTGAATTTATCTGAATAATATCAGTATAATAATATTCTGAAGCATATCTGGTTTGCAATTTCATCACCTTACTCACCACTTTTGTGCAGTAGAAATAGGCATTGTAATTTATTTTGGTTACAAAATCAAAATTCTCGGGTGTCATATCTTCCAGACTTCCGGCACGCAATACACCTGCATTGCTGATAAAACAATCTATAGCACCAAAATTACAAATCGTTTCGTGGAGTAGATTTTCAATACTGGAAACATCACTTACGTTTGTTTTTACAAATATGGCTCTGTTGCTTTTTGCCAATGAATTAAAGCGCTTTACTGTTACATTGCCAACTTCTTCATTTAAATCGGCCACTACGATATTGGCTCCCTGCAATAAAAGATTGCGTGCAATTCCTTCACCAAAGCCCTGTGCAGCACCGGTTACAATGATCGTTTTGTTTTCGGCACGTCCGGCAACACCTCCGGCAACCACACTGCGGCGGTAATTTTCCACCTCCCAGTTATCGATAAAATCAATTTGCTCCTGCGTCATCGGATGTGCACCGCCAAACGATTTTGAAAGATAAGCCACTTTCATAGCATCTTCAAAAACATCGAGAATAATATCGCATTGCTTTGCATTATCGCCAACAGCAACCAACCCAATTCCACGAATTACTAAAACTTTAGGTTCATAGCCGAATTTTTCAGTAAATGTTGGAATGGATTTTGTTGCCTCTACCAGAATTTCTTCGGAAGTTTCTCCGTTCAGGAAAATATAGTTCGATTTGCAATAGACTATGGCATCGGGAGTGAATGGTTTTGCAATGTCCTTCTGATTTTCAATACTTTCAGAGTAATATTTTATCAATTCATTCTTGCGAACTTTCAATGTTTTCAAACTCTCGTTCGAAAGCATCATACGGATTGACGGAAGAACATCAGAAGGACTTGCCCCCTGACCCCCTGAAGGGGGAAATTCCTGATGTACATCAAGGAGTTGAATGGCTACTTTATCTAAGATTGCAAGAATTTCAGTATAAATGGATTTTATTTCGTCAATAGTATTTGCCGCCACGAAAATACCGTGGTTTTGAAGCCAAATTACGTTTGGTTCTTCGTTGAATTTTGCCCGATAGGCTTTTATTTTATCGTCCACTTTTTTGAATAAGACATAACCAGGGTCGGTGTATTCCACATACAACGCTTTTTCACCGAAAAGTTTTATCAAATCGGTTTCGGCATTTAGCGCACACATCAATCCGTTCACTGCGGTGGGATGCAAATGGACTACATAAGCATAATCAATCACATTGTGCATGGATGTTTCCACCGATGGACGTTTTCCTTTGGTGATAGTTGCGTCGGTTAAATCGTTTTTCACTTCTTCTTCACGTTCAATGGGATTGCTGCTGTACACTTTTTCCGACATTATATTAAGTTTTGCCCGGTCGAGTACCGCAAAATCGTCTTCGGTAATGGTGGCCAGGGATGAACCGCTGGCTTTTACCCAGATTTTTTCAGCATTTTTGTACGAAGTATTTCCTCCGCCGGCAATCACAAAACGGCTGTCGCGGCCGTAGAATTGGGAAAT
>DAONDU010000183.1:0-4551 GCA_035402725.1 Paludibacteraceae bacterium
CCGTTGGAAATATGATTCCAGCCATATTCAGCCGTCAGACTTATATTATCAGACAGGGGTACATCCGCATTGAAACCGGCTGCAAAATACACATTCAGAGGTGAACCGATTGCAGCATTACTTTTTTTATAATCAAGCCAAAGAGAGTCACCCTGCACTCTCATTACATTTTCTCTAAAATCAGCAAATGTCCTGGTGACATAACTTAACCCGGCTCCGGCTTTGAAATTGACAGAAAAACGTCCGGATCGAATGATGGAGAAATTGATATATGGATAAATTGCCAATGCATTTCCGAGTGTATCGGGGTTTCCGAAATTTAGATATGCAGCACCCACACCCAGATATGGATAGTTGAAATACCGGTGCCATCCGTCAGCCGACTGCCATTCCACTGATATCTCACCACCCATCACAGGCCCTTTCACAATATTTTTAAGGTGTTCAGTGTGTTTCAGTATCGTGCCGTAAATAAATTCTCCTTTGAAAGTTAAGTTTTCGGTATTCTGAGCTATCGCTGACGATGCCATAAAACTTAACAGGAAAAGGCATATTACATTTTTTTTCAGAATCATCCGGGGTGGTTAATATAACTTTTAGAATAATATTCGCTATCTTTGAACTCGCAAAAATAAGAAAAATGTCTCATTAAATGTTATCTGTCCTAAAAAAAGAACTTCGCGCCTTCTTCAGCAGCGCTACAGGATATATCGTTATTGGAATATTTCTGTTGCTGACCGGACTGTTTTTATGGGTCATTCCGGGTGAATTCAATATACTTGATTCCGGATACGCCAATACAGATGGTTTGTTTTACCTGGCTCCCTGGCTGTTTCTACTGCTTTGTCCGGCAATAGCCATGCGTTTTTTTGCCGAAGAAAAACAGACGGGTACCTGGGAGCTGATTATTACCAAGCCGCTTACAACACGACAAATCGTAATGGGAAAATATTTTGCGGGAACAATTCTGGTCATATTGGCTCTTATCCCTACGCTGATTTATTACTACACTGTGAGTTATTTGGCCGAACCGGTGGGCAATGTAGATGCGGGACAGTTTTGGGGGTCATTCATCGGATTACTCTTTCTGGGAAGCGTCTATATGGCTATAGGAACTTTTTCCTCCTCGCTGACACGCAATCAGATTATCGCTTTTATCATCGGACTGGTACTTTGCTTCTTTTTTTTCTATGGATTCGATGTACTGACCAGCTTTGTTAATAGTGCTGTAAAAATGCAGTTCGTCGAAGATCTCGGCATTCATGCACATTACAAATCCATCAGCCGGGGTGTGATTGATACCACCGACGTGATCTACTTTGTGGTTCTCAGCACCCTGTTTTTGGAATTTACCGTACTGAAACTGAAACGATCATTGTAGTTTAACGTTTGACGTTTAACGTTTAATGTTTGACAGTTCACTGTTCTCTGATTACTGATTACTGATTACTGATTACTGATTACTGTTTACTAATTTCTGATTACTGATTACTGATTACTGATTACTGATTACTGATCACTAAAAAAATATGAAACCTACTATATTAATTACAAACGATGATGGCGTCAGTGCTCCGGGAATTCGGGTATTGACCAGAGTGATGCAACAAATTGGCAACGTAATTGTTGTTGCCCCCGACGGACCCCGTTCGGGACAATCGAACGCGATTACGGTTCATACCCCATTGCGGTACCGCTTGCTCGAAAAGAGCGAGGGACTGACAATCTATTCGTGTAACGGCACACCTACCGACTGTGTCAAACTGGCATTCAACGATATCATCGAAACAAATCCCGACCTGGTTGTTGCCGGTATAAATCATGGAGCAAATTCGGCCATCAACGTCATTTATTCAGGCACTATGGGTGCGGTACTCGAAGGATGTCAGCACGGTGTCGCGTCCATCGGATTTTCGCTGTGCGATCACTCACACGAAGCCGATTTCACCGCGTTCGAACCCTATATACTGCGCATTGCCAACGAAACACTGAAAAACGGATTACCCGAAAATATATGCCTAAACGTGAATGCTCCTATAGGCGAAATACAGGGCATCCGGATTTCACGCCAGTGCAGGGGAGTTTGGGTCAAGGAATTTGCCAGAAGAACTGATCCGGTGGGACATGATTATTACTGGCTGACGGGTTACTTCGAAAACCACGAACCCGACGCTGAAGATACCGATGAATGGGCGCTTGCTAACAGTTATGTTTCCATCGTTCCCACAACTACCGACATGACGGCTCACGCGATGATTGAACCCATCGGGAAGTGGGAATTGCAAACTCAGGAATTAAAAACAACCGACATTAACCGATAATACCGTTAATCAACTGCCTGACTGAAACAAATGAAGAAGTACAATCATTTTCTCTACGGTTTTATACCCGGTTTACTCCTTCCGGTCGGTTTTTTATGGCTATATCTCAAACGGTTCTATCCCGGCAATTTACCTTTTTTTGATATTCTGAAGGAGCTTTATCCGGGTGTGATGCTGGGGAAACTCCTGCTGCTTTCCATCATGCTCAATCTGGTGGGAGTATTTATTTTCTACAAACAGGATTGTTTCAAAACGGGAATAGGCATGATGATGGGTGCAATGCCTTATTTGATTGGGGCATTGATGATGATGTGAAAGTTGGAAATGTGGTAATTTGAAAATGTGGTAATTTGAAAATTTATTAAGTCGTATTCAAGTTTACAAGTCTATTTGTTTATTTGTTTTACTCTTAAAAATCTAATAATCCTGGTTCTAAAAGTCTTGGTTCTATATGAAATATTTCCTCATTGCCGGTGAAGCTTCGGGCGATTTACACGCGTCCAACCTGATGCGCGAACTCAAAGAGATTGACGCTGAGGCAGAGTTCTGTTTTCTGGGCGGCGATTTGATGGCGGCACAGGGAGGGATGCTGGTGAACCATTATCGCGATATGGCTTTTATGGGCTTTCTGGCTGTCGTTCAAAACGCAGGTAAAATTGCCCGCAACATGGATGACTGCAAAACAGCACTCGCTGAATTTCATCCCGATGTACTGATACTGATTGACTACCCGTCGTTCAACCTCCGCATAGCCCGTTACGCCAAAGAAAAACTGAATATTCCGGTTTACTACTACATCTCTCCCAAAATCTGGGCCTGGAAGGAATTCAGGATAAAACTGATAAAAAAATACGTTGACCGGATGTTTACCATTCTGCCCTTCGAAACTGAATTTTACAACCGGCATAATTACGCGGTAACATATGTGGGAAATCCGAGTGTGGACAGCATAGCCGCCCGTCCCAATCAGGAACAGACATTAAATGAATTCTGCAGTAAAAACAGACTTCCCGAAAAACCAATCATAGCACTATTGGCCGGAAGCCGGAGACAGGAAATAAAAAGCTGCCTGCCCGTTATGCTCGAAGCTGCCAGTCGTTTCCCCGGTTATCAAACCGTTATCAGCGGCGCTCCCGGTATTGAACCTGAATTTTATACCCAGCTGATCAGTCAGACAGGAGTAAACCTTGTATTTAATCAGACCTACGAATTGCTACAGCATGCTCAGGTTGCCGTGGTCAATTCGGGCACCGCCACCCTCGAAACGGCGCTGATTGGAACTCCGCAGGTAGTGGTGTACAAAGTGGCTTTCGGGCGCCTTGCCATGATGATTAAACCACTGGTTATCAAAACAAAATTTGTCTCGCTGGTTAATCTTATCGCCGGGAAGGAGGTTGTCAGGGAACTGCTGGCGCATCATTTTACCCCCGAAACTGTTTACAATGAACTCCACCGCTTGCTGAACGAGCCCGCTTATCGTTC
This sequence comes from Paludibacteraceae bacterium, assembly GCA_035402725.1. Taxonomy (GTDB): domain Bacteria; phylum Bacteroidota; class Bacteroidia; order Bacteroidales; family Paludibacteraceae; genus UPXZ01. The sequence continues at coordinate 3,804 of DAONDU010000183.1, forward strand.
ACAACAACAGAAAGGTTATCAGGAAATCAGCAGGAAACTCGGCGCTCCCGGAGCTGCCCGTAAGGCTGCTGAAGAGATGTACAGGAGTTTGAAGCACTTATAAATCAGCATTATCTCCGAGACACCAAGCCATTCATTTACCACAAATTAGGTTCTTACTTATCAACAGAACTTACAACCAGTAAGAATCCATACCCTACTCTGTTTCATTCAGATTACCCATGCCGGGTTTAAAACAACAACCGGCAATACGCGCTTTCAACGTATTGCCGGCTGGTTTTTGCATGTATTTGCTTTAAGCTTAGATATCGAGGGTCAGCCGTGCTCCCACCTGAAGAGGTTTGCCCTGCTGGAAGAACTTATTGCCGAACGATTCGAAATAGAAAACATTGTAGTGGGTATTCAACAGATTTTTTCCCCACAATTCCAGTCCGAAGGCATTCTTCTTTACGCCCACTACCGCGTCGGCCAGGCTGTAGAAATCTTCGGATATCTCATTTGAATCCTGCCAGTAAATCTTTCCGATACCGCTGTATGAGAGTGTTCCGTACACCCCGGTGAAAAACGAGTTTTCCAGTTTCTTGCTGTAGTTCAGGTACACATTGGCGGTATGCTGAGGCGCGTAAGGCACAAATTTGCCGGAGTAATCCACCTCGACAGATTGTCCGTTCACGGTTTCCACCTGTTTGTAGTTCGAGAACGAAGCATGCGCATAACCGTAATTCAGACCGATGTTCAGTTCGGGGGT
>DAONDU010000184.1:0-4541 GCA_035402725.1 Paludibacteraceae bacterium
TATTTCTTATAAGATAGTGTATTGTACAAAGGCTTCAATAGCTTCATAAGAAGCGAGTCCTAAATTGCTGTACATTTTTGCTGTTGCCTGATTTCGTTCTTCAGCCCGTTGCCAGAATAATCGTTCGTCATTACCGAGGAAAGGCGCGCTTTCCATTTGCGACTGGTGTTTGAGGATCGAGTTTCTCTTGCGGCGAAGCTCTTCCGGACTAATCGGTACAGCCATCTCGATGTGGTCAATTTCCCATTCTGCCCATGCTCCCCGATACATCCACACACGGCATTCTTTCATCCACTCTTCGTTTTTCAATTCGTGAATGGCAGCCAGAGCAGCGTTCAGACAAACACGGTGTGTACCATGTGGGTCAGCAAGATCACCGGCAACGAATATCTGATGTGGTTTCACTTCCCGAAGCAAATCCATTACTATCTGAACATCTTTTTCGGTCAGGTCACCTTTCTTGATTTTTCCTGTTTCGTAGAATGGCAGATCGAGAAAATGAACCCGTTCGAGGGGAACTCCATTGTAATGACAGGCGGTGCGCGCTTCTTCCCGCCGGATGCGTCCCTTCAGGTACAGGATATCGGCATTATCAACATCACCCGATTTCTTTTCTTTGGTAAGCAAATGACGTAAATCCTCATATCTTGTTTTCAGAGCATGGTTATCCGCGTCAAAACGTTCAAGGATATTACTCATCAATGATAGGTATCGAACTACTTCTTCATCACCTACGGCAATGTTTCCCGAAGTCTCATAAGCTACATGAACGATGTGTTTTTGTTCAACTAAGCGCTGAAAGGTACCACCCATCGAAATTACATCATCATCGGGATGGGGACTGAATAAAAGCACACGCTTAGGATATGGATTTGCACGTTCCGGACGGTTGCTATCATCCGCATTTGGTTTTCCACCCGGCCAACCGGTTATTGTGCGTTGCAAATCATTGAATATTTTAATATTTACATTGTATGCAGAACCAAATAATGCGAGCAGTTCATTTAATCCGTACTGGTTGTAATCTTTGTTGGTGAGCTTCAGTATAGGTTTCTGCGTTTTTTCACACAACCAGACAATTGCTCTGCGGATAAGTTTATCTGTCCATTCGCAGGGACCTACCAACCAGGGATGACTGATACGGGTCAGGTGCTGAGCTGCAGTCAGGTCAAGAACTGCGTGTGCATTTTTATGTAGTTGCAGAAACGATGCAGGAACAGAATCATTTGCCTTACCTTCAATTATTTCCTTGATTTTATTCGATTTTGTTTCACCCCAGGCTATTAAAACAACTTTTTTTGCAGATAATATTGTAGAAATTCCCAATGTTATCGCGCTTACAGGTACTTCTTCAGACGAAATGTAAAACTGTTGCAAATCGCTTCTGGACTGAGCATCGAGCAACATCAGACGTGTAACCGAACCTGTTTGTGACCCGGGTTCATTATATGCAAGATTGCCTAACTGACCGATAGTTGCAAGTACAAAATCCAAACCGCCCAGTTCTTCCATTTTGGCTTCGTAACGATGGCAGAAATTTATTACATCAGATCTTTCGATGTTGGATGGAGTGAAAAAATGATCTGCAGGTAAATCAACCTTACTTATCAAATACTCATTAATCAACCGTGCATTAGAATGGTGATTATTATCCACGGGATAAAAATCGGAGATATTGAAAATATAAACGTTTTTGAAGGAAAGTCCCTCTTTTTTGTGCATCTGTACCAGGTCGGCATAAACCTTTAACGGTGAGGAGCCTCCGGGAATTGCCAGAACACAGGGTTTGTTTTGCTCTTCCTTCGTCCGTATAAGAGCTGAAATTTCCTTGGCTACAGCGAGAGCACCTTCTTTTTCGGTCTCAAAGATTTCAGTACGTAATTTCTCATAACGTGACTGTCGGGTAGCTTCTAACGGATCTGTTGAACGAAAATACTTTTCCGGTATTCGTTCCAGTGTAATTTTTGAACTTAAATCGAAAATCATAATTGAATTTTTTTATAGTATATATTGGTATTTTTTAGATCATTACTTTGACTACCAGTTTACGAATTTTTCCTTCACCAATAATGGGTGCATGAGCATCTTCGGGATAAACAATTAAAAATTCACCGGGTTGTACGGTTATATAATTGTCCGGTTTGCCGGCATAAAGAGCGCAATCATCCTGACTGTTGTATTCCGATTTCAGAGTTGAACAGTGTTCGAGTGCTTTAATACCTATTATTTCGGCTTTATCGAGCGGAATATGCACATCGAGATAGCGACGGTGAACTTCAAGTACCTGTTCATCAGCAGGGAGCAATTGCGGATTCACATTGTTAATAAACAAATTATCGTCGTCGAGGGTAATACGTCCGATTTCCTGTCCGAGAAAATCATGTTCCTTCACGTAGTCAAAGAGTTGTTTGAATTTCGGATGCAAACCTTCTATGCGTTTACTTTCCGATAAAGTGGAATAAATCATTATTTTATTTTTTTGATGTTTTTATAAATTAAATTAAAACAAAAAATGAGATAAAAATGTTTTGCTCAATCGTCCTGTTTCAGACTTATTTTCCATATTTTCGGAAATCGGATACCTGGTTTTATTTCTCCGTTAACAACATAAATTACCATTATCGAAAGTGACCGGAAGAGCCGGCAAAGTGTCGATACGGAGAGTGTTATCAATTCTTATCCGGTAAACTGCTGATGAAAAAAAATCGTTATTTCTTCCTCCGAAAAACAACAGGCCATTGGGTATTGTAACCGAAACGCCATAGGCAAGTTCACGCGGGAGTTAACCTGTTTTTTCCCATTTTTTCCCATAGAACTGAAGTATATCTTTATAGAAAATTTTCTTTCCACCATCGGCTGCTGGTACATCCGGAAAATTACAACCACCAGCTACAATCAGATTATCATCAATCAGTCCGGCAAACGACGCGAAATTGCCTTTTGATATATTTCCAAACTCAGCCGGAACGGGATAAAACTCTGTCAAATATACTCTTACCGGTTTACTTTCAGCTTCCTGATATGCTCCAAATGTAAATGAAAACAGCAGTACAAATATAACTAAATGAATTCTCATTTTAATATTCGGAATTTATTATTTGACAATTTCTTTTTTATTATCAGGTTTTAAACTTTTTCAATGTTGCTGTTTAAAACAATAGGCTGAATAATCTGTTTTTTTAGGTCGATTGAAGTTTATTTTATATTCTGAACTTTCGTTTTTAAGGTGGTTCGCTGAAGAGCGAGTGCAATGAATACTATTCACGCAGAACGGCAAATCCAAATCCAGGATCACCGTTATCGGTCATTTTACCCAAAATACTGGTAACTCCGGCACGGCAAACACGCCCAATTTCTTAGATAATTCAATCCGAAGGTGTCAGATATATTTTAGACTAGTAAATCTTCTGGCATATTTTTTTTACTCCACCTGCCTTTTACATTGATCCGAAATTATTTCAAAGCCATCGACATAAACATCAAAAAAGCAAAAAACCCCTGTCATCATTCCGATAACAGAGGTTCTTTAATAAGTTTAGCGACCTGATTAGTTTCTTGGAGTAGCTTCTTTTACAACCATGGTACGACCATCAAGTTCTGCGCCGTTTAATTCAGCAATAGCTTTTTTTGCAGCATCGTCGTCAGCCATTTCAACAAAGGCAAAACCTTTTGAACGGCGTGTGTCGCGGTCGATGATAAGCTTGCAGGAATCAACCTGGCCATATTCTTCCATAACCTCTTTAAGGTCATTTTCTCTTACTTTGTAACTTAAGTTACCTACGTAAATGTTCATAAAAAATAAAATAATTAAATGATAATTAAATAATGATTAAAGAGAAGTGTAATTACGCAGGTATAACAAATTCTGATTAAATAATTAGAAGTGATAATAGACAGACGAAAAATACATTTTCTTTTCGGCGTCAAAGATATGCTTTTTATTTTTAATTCACAACAAATTGGTCAAAATAATTGAAATTAAAGAAATTATCTTCAAAAACAGGAATAATCAGATATTATTGATGAATTGGAATTTTGTCAAAATGGGATTTCTGTTGATTTTTTTTGTGATTATGAAAATATGGCGTTGCTATACGATTATAATTAATTGAGCTTATCCTGACCTTTCTTTATATCTCTTCTGAATACGTGATTATGAGGTTATTAAAAGGTTACGATGACTTTCCCCCAAAAAAACCTCTCAATAAAAACGTTTTCGTGTCAACCTTGATTAAGCTCAACAGACATCCTACTTTGAAAATTTTGGTGCACAGTGACTTTCACTTATCACATTAGTGTGGGGGTCTTGTTAATAATTCGTTACGCTGACACACCAAATATTCAAGTGAAATTTGTGTATGATTCATTTCAACATACCCAATATTACCCGGAGATTTACACATGATTCATTTCAACACACCCAATATTCCAGCGAAATGAATAACACGAATAGTACTTAAAAACCAACCGGAAATAAATAGAAAAGGGATCACCCGTAAAAGTTGTGGATTAAGCATATATTTTAGTTAATCTGAATAGAA
>DAONDU010000185.1:0-4531 GCA_035402725.1 Paludibacteraceae bacterium
TGGGCTGACGAAAACGGCGACCTCGGACATATTTACGGCTATCAGTGGCGTTCGTGGCCCGATTACAAGGGCGGTTCCATCGATCAGATCACCGAAGCGGTTGAAACGATCAAACACAATCCGGACTCCCGCCGCATCATCGTGAGCGCCTGGAATGTAGCCGATCTGCCTAACATGAATCTCCCCCCCTGCCATGCTTTCTTTCAGTTTTACGTAGCTGACGGACGGTTGAGTCTGCAACTTTACCAGCGCAGCGCCGACATTTTTCTGGGTGTTCCGTTCAATATCGCATCCTACGCCCTGCTGCTTCAGATGATGGCTCAGGTGACCGGCCTCAAAGCAGGCGATTTTGTGCATACCCTGGGCGACGCTCACATTTATCTCAATCACCTCGAGCAAGTAAAACTACAACTTACCCGTGAGCCCAGACCGCTGCCTCAAATGTTAATTAATTTAAATGTAAGAGATATTTTCAGCTTCCAATACTCCGATTTTGAACTGGTTAATTATGACCCACATCCTCACATTAAGGGTATTGTTGCTGTTTGATGAAATTTTAACACACAAATGAGTAAGAAATGAAATGAATTATCCGAATGGTTTATTCATTTCTTTTTTATAATTTTGGCAAGCTTTTACGCTGATACAGCAAACAAATAAGCAAAATAATTACATATAAACATGTCAAAGGTTTCGATAATTGCTGCCATAGCTGACAATTTAGCAATTGGCAAGAACAACAAATTACCATGGCATTTGCCCGCTGATTTGAAACATTTCAAACAACTGACTACAGGTCATGCGGTTGTGATGGGAAAACGCACTTTTGAGAGTTTGCCCAATGGCCCCCTTCCAAACAGGAAAAATATCGTACTCACCTCCATTCCAGAAGGCGATTTTGATAAGTATTACGAAGCCACCTCCATCAAGGATGCCCTTGACTTGTGTGAACACGAAGACGAAGTGTTTATTATCGGTGGAGCTTCCATCTTTAGTCAGGCCATAAAAATGGTAGACAACATGTATATCACCTGGGTACACGCCAATTTTGAAGCAGATACTTTCTTCCCGAAAATCAATTTAAAAGTATGGAAAGAAATCAGTCGTGAAGAATTCAACGCAGATGAACAAAATCCCTACCCCTATACATTCTGCCAATACGAAAGAATCGCGCCGAAAGAAAAATAACCTGCAGAAATAAACTCAACAGAAAACAGTTTTTGTGAACACAGAAACTGTTTTTTTATGCAAACAATCCACGTTTAAGCAATTTTAATGTAATTATGACATTGTTTTATGCAATTTCAATACATTTTGATTGTCCTATAAAATAATATTAGTATTTTTGCCAGACAAAACATATTAAAAAATTACATCAGCAAACATGAGTTATTTCATCAAACCCCAAAATTATACTCCCATACTTGACCTTCAGCAGACTGAGTTAGGGATACAGAAAATAAAAGATTTCTTTCAGGCCAACCTTTCGGCAGAACTCCGGCTAAGAAGGGTGACCGCCCCTCTTTTTGTTTTACGCGGCACCGGACTGAACGATGACCTGAACGGCGTGGAACGTGCCGTGAATTTCCCGATTAAGGACATGGAAGACGCACGCGCGGAAGTCGTACATTCGCTGGCAAAATGGAAACGCGTTACCCTCGCCGATTACAACATTGAAAACGGTTACGGAATTTATACCGACATGAATGCCATCCGTGCTGACGAGGAACTGGGCAATCTGCATTCACTTTACGTTGACCAGTGGGACTGGGAACGTGTGATGGAAGCAAATGAAAGAAATATTGACTTTCTGAAATCCATTGTCAATAAAATATATGCAGCATTCCTTCGCACCGAATACCTGGTAAGCGAGAGCTTTCCCGAAATAAGACCATTCCTGCCATCTGAAATTGTATTCATTCATTCCGAGGAACTGTGTCAGCTCTACCCCACCCTTACGCCCAAAGAAAGGGAGTATGAGATTACCAAAAAACACAAAGCGGTATTCATCATCGGTATCGGGGGCGAACTGAGCGACGGACAAAGACATGACGGACGCGCTCCCGACTACGACGACTGGACTACTCCGGGCGAAGACGGACTGCCGGGTCTGAACGGTGACATTGTATTATGGAATCCGGTGCTGGAAATGCCTTTCGAAGTATCTTCGATGGGAATACGCGTTGACAAAAAAGCACTGCAGAAACAACTCAAGCTTTCCGGCAAGGAAGACCGCCTGGACTTGTACTTCCACAAAAGACTGATGAACGACACCCTGCCATTGTCCATCGGAGGCGGTATCGGACAGTCTAGACTTTGCATGTTTTTCCTGCGCAAAGCTCACATCGGCGAAATTCAGGCAAGTATCTGGCCCGAAGAAGTGATAGCCGAATGCAAAAAAGAAAATATTGTGTTGATCTGATACATGCCCCGGCCCCTACGTGTCCCGTCCCGAAGCTTCGGGATATCGGGAAAAAGGGAGTTGGCAAATACTTAGGGTCTGCTGAAAAATAATTATCAAGTTATCATTCAAAGAATTATATTGGTTTAAATTATTCTTAATGCAAACATTTTAATAAATAACACAATATTCTTTGCATCCTGTTACGGTGCTCTGCACCTTAATATCTATTTTCAATAAATTTTCTACAAATATCAAGGTGCTCTGCACCTAAATATAAGCCACAGAGTGGCGTAACATTTGTAGAGAATAAATTATCCTCGAATTTTAAGGTACAGAGTACCGAAACATTTTACAGTTATGTTTTTCAGCAGTTCGTATTTATAGGTTATTTTGGTAATATCAAAGACATCTAACACTCGGGTATATAGAAAATATCAATCTGAAACTTAACAACAAATCTTTGTTGTAGGACTGATTTGTATTTCATCTCATTATTAATATTCTAGTTAATCCCTGAACGGCGCATTGCAAGCGCTTTCAGGGATTTTCATTTTTTATACCTCATTTATTGTCCGGTTAACCGTTTTTTTGTACTTTCGCTGATTGTAAAATAACTTGTTAAATACACCACAAAAATGATTGTAGACTTCCAGAAAATGGGTGGACTTGTTCCGGCTATTATACAAGATGAAAGGACACTGAAAGTACTTATGCTTGGGTTTATGAACGAAGAAGCGTTACAAAAAACCGAAGAAACCGGGAAAGTGACTTTTTTCAGCAGAACCAAGAACAGACTTTGGACCAAAGGCGAAGAGAGCGGAAACTTTCTTGAAGTGGTTTCCATCACTCCCGATTGCGATAATGATACCTTGCTTATAAAAGCACATCCCGCGGGACCTGTGTGCCATACCGGCGCAGACACCTGCTGGAACGAGGAAAACAAAACCGACATTGCATTTTTACAATACCTGCAGGAATTCATCCAGAAACGCCACCGCGAAATGCCGGAAGGATCGTACACCACCTCCCTTTTCAACAAAGGCGCGAACCGAATGGCCCAGAAAGTGGGTGAAGAAGCTGTAGAAACCGTGATTGAAGCCATCAACGGAACAGATGAAGGATTTATCTATGAAGCATCCGACCTGATCTACCACCTGATTGTACTGCTCACCTCCAAAGGTTTTTCGCTGAGCGATATTGCTGCCGAACTTCAGAAAAGACATAAATAATTCCGAAGGTTTATTACAGTCGTTTTTTACAACAAAAAAAGAGATAACATGTCAGACAGAGCATTAATAAGCTATAAGGGAGTAGAAGTATGCCAACAGGAACTGGTGGTTCTGAAGAATATTGACCTGGAAATTAATCCGGGTGAGTTTATCTACCTGCTCGGGAAAGTGGGAAGCGGAAAAAGCACCCTGATAAAATCATTTTACCACGAAATACCAATCTATGAAGGCGAAGCCCGCGTACTGGATTACGACCTGCGAAAAATCAGGACGAAAGATGTGGCGCATCTGCGACGTAAAATAGGTATCGTCTTTCAGGATTTCCAACTGCTCATTGACCGGAGTGTAAATGCCAATCTGGAATTTGTACTTCGTGCCACGGGTTGGAAAGACAAAAATGCCATTGCCGAGCAAATACAGCATGTACTCAAACAAGTAGGCATGCAAACAAAAGGTTACAAAATGCCTCACCAGCTTTCGGGAGGTGAACAGCAGCGTATTGTCATTGCGCGTGCCCTGCTCAATTCCCCGGAAATCATTCTTGCCGACGAACCCACCGGCAACCTCGACCCGACAACCGGACAGGACATCATGGAACTGCTTTACAACATCCGGAGGTCAGGCACCACCGTACTGATAGCCACCCACAACCTTAGCTGGATCGATATATTCGAAGGCAGAGTGCTGATGTGTGAAGATGATAAATTGCTTGAAATTACCGCCGAAACAAAACAAAAGGCAGAAAATTAATCCATTACGTGGAATAAAACTTTTAGCAGACCGGATAAGCCCACACTTATCCGGTCTGCCTGATTTATAAATATGTAATTCAAGCATTTACAACACATGAACTTTCAGATAACATTATTTAACTACATATTTTAGTTGATAAACTATT
>DAONDU010000186.1:0-2141 GCA_035402725.1 Paludibacteraceae bacterium
TTGAAACGCACTATTTCCATATTCCTTTTCACACTGATGGCAGGCTTGCTATCAGCAGCGCCCCGTGTAACGCATAACTATGCTTACCGTCATTTTACCACGCGCGATGGGTTGCCGCAGATGCAGGTGATGTGTGCCTTTCAGGATGCGGATGGATACATCTGGTTTGGCACCAAGGACGGTGTGAGCCGTTACGATGGCATTACGTTCAAAAATTACAACACGAAAAACGGCTTTCCTTACGGCGTACCCAAAGAAATAACCCAATGGGGCGACAAAATCGTATTTGTGTTTCAAACTTCATTTGCCCTGCTTTATCCCGACGAACGGATCAGGATCATCTATTTCCCCAAAGAATTATCATTTGATAAAGTGGGTTATTCTCCACCTGTAACGTATGTACTCAACGAGGATGAATTTATTTTTGCCAATTTGGCTAAACCAACAACGAAGGTATTCAATGCAGGTGTTTACAAATATTCGTTAAGCAAAAATACATTACGGCGCTATCTGGGCGAAATTCTGCCCAAAGATCTACTGTTAGCGCTTCGAGGTGATACGTTGCTGGGAATAGGTAGAATTTATAAACTGGATCATCAGAAAATGACCGTAGAAAAACTGATGGATATACCTACTGCTGATTATTACGTAGCCGACAGGTCGTTGACCAGTTTCCTTTTAAGAGATACCGCTGGTATAACACAGTATATCCGGCAGGGTTCTCAGCTTAAATTAGCTAATCAGATTTATACACCCCGGAATAGTGCAGTATTCAATCATCTTCTTTATTTATACGGAAATACGCTAATTTATCTGGACGACAACCAAATAAAAACCTATCCCGAAAGGAAAACAACCTTTGGAATTTCTCTTTCTTATATTCATGAATTTTTTATCGACAATGAAAATAACCTTTGGGTCTGTACCGAAAACGGCGTGTACAATTTTTTCAACCTTAGTATGGAAGAGTGGCGGTTGGGCCTGGCTGATAACGAATCAGTATGGTCTATCGTAGAAGACAATCAGCAGAATATGTGGTTTGGTAGTTATGGATTTGGGCTGTGGAAAATGGATACTTCCGAAAAACTCATACCAATTCATGCCAATGAGCAGCACTGGAAGCTGCAATACTTCAACAGCACACGCTCGGCATCCGGCGATCTCTATTTTCCTTATCCCATGGGAATAGCCAGGTACCGGAATAACCGGATTGAATTTGCCCGGCAACAGGATATAAGCCTGGGTATGTACTATGATAATGAAACCAACACGCTCTACTCCGGTACTCAAAATGGCATCACACGCGGTTTGAAGGTGGGTTATGGCGATACCGGCAAATTCTACGGCTGGAACAAAAACTTTATAACCTGTATAGCCAAAGATGCCGGTGGCAAAATCAGGCTCGGCTCGTTTCGCGGTCAGGGAACTTTTACGGGCGATACCATTCTGGTGGATACTGTAAAAAGAATATACAGGGGGGTGATTTGCATGTCATCTGATAGCCTCGGGAGGCTCTGGAAGGGTACGGACCGCGGAGTTTTCGTGGAACTGCCTGATGGCAGTGAAAAGCAACTCTCACCCGATAAAATTCCCGGGAGAATACTGTCATTGCATGTGTACCGCAACAAATACCTGCTGCTGGGTGGTAACACCAGTTTGTATCTGGTCAGAATTGATCACCTGACTGATTACCGCAACCCTGAAGTGTGGGAAATTACCTACGACCGGGGATTTACCGGTCTGGAAAGTGGCCAGAATGGTTTTTTTGAAGACAGCAACGGCGATGTATGGCTGACTACAGCACTTTGCATGCTGAAATTCAATCCTGAAAAATTAATTCAATCCCAGACAAATATTATACCTCCTATACGTGTGTCGAAACTCTATTATTCGAGAGATAATGCCACATGGGAGCAAAAAATATGTGATAAAAGCAGTCCGGAAAATTTTAAGCTGAAGGCTTATTACAAATTTCTGAAATTTGAGTATATCTCCAACTCCATTTCAGCCCCTAACCTGCTCCGATTTAAATACCGGTTGAAAGGGTTTTCTGATAAATGGTCGAACCCTACTTACACCAAAAATGTCGAATTTACCAATCTGAATTACGGAAAATATCAGTTTGAAGTGCAGTGCAGCCT
>DAONDU010000186.1:2241-4511 GCA_035402725.1 Paludibacteraceae bacterium
TATAAATGCTTGTAAATTAAATTTATAGTGCTATATTTGCATTATCGCAATGTGCGTTACAGTAAAATTAGTTGCAATAATAAAAATAATCAGGTATGAGGTTTTATAACCGGGAAAAAGAACTGGAGCTCTTGAGAAGAATTGATGCTTTGTCGGAAACGGATGCGCAGATGACGGTGCTCACAGGACGCAGGCGAATTGGGAAAACCAGTTTGTTACGCCATTTCATGGCAGATAGGCCGGCAGTATATTTGTTTCTGGCTAAGAAAAGCGAAGCCTTGATATGTGCCGAATTAGCCGAAGCCATCAGGCAGAGTCTGGGTGTGGAACTTTATGGCGAATTCAGACAGTTTAAGGAAATATTTCGTTTTTTGCTCGACTTGTCGAAGAAACAGCACTTTACCCTAATTCTGGATGAATTTCAGGAGTTTACATCCATCAATCCGTCCGTTTACAGCGAAATGCAAAACCTGTGGGATGCGGCAAAAGCTGAAAGTAAAATAAATTTAATCCTTTGCGGTTCGGTGTATTCACTGATGAATAAAATTTTTGAAAACTCCAAAGAGCCGTTGTTTGGACGGGCTACCAACCGTATTCATTTGAAGCCTTTTACAATCAATACCCTGAAGGAAATACTGGCCGAAAATTATCCGGACTTTACAAAGGATGATCTGCTGGCGTTTTATCTGTTTACGGGTGGAGTGGCCAAGTACGTTGAATTGTTTGTAAGTCGTAAAGCGTTTACGTTCAATGATATCCTGAATGAGATTTTTTCGGAAAATTCGATATTGCTGGATGAGGGAAAAAATATCCTGATAGAAGAGTTTGGGAAGGAGTACAGCACGTATTTCTCCATACTGACACTGATTGCCTCCTCAAAAACGTCCCGCTCGGAGATGGAGTCGGTACTTGAAATGTCCGTAGGAGGATACCTGGAACGTTTGGATGCCGATTTTGGGTTGATACGAAAAATTCGTCCCGTTCTGGCAAAACCCGGTGGCAGAAATATGAAATACGCTATTCATGATAATTTTCTGAATTTCTGGTTTCGTTTCATTTATAAGTACCGCAGTGCCATCGAAATAGAGAATTTTGATTATGTGCGATCGATTATTGAGCGTGACTATGCAACATACAGTGGACTGATACTCGAAAAGTATTTTGTGGAAAAACTGATTGTTTCGCATCAGTATTCCTCGGTGGGCACTTATTGGGAGAAGGCCAATCAAAATGAAATAGATATTATTGCCATCAATGAAGTGGAGAAGAAGGCATTATTCGCAGAAGTAAAGCGAAAAGCGGATAATATCAACCTGAAAGCGTTGAAAGAAAAATCTTTAAAATTAACACAATCGCTTACCGGATACGAGTTTAGCTACAAAGGATTTTCGATAGGGGATATGTGAAAGAGTGAATGGTGGTAGTATTAAGCCTGGTTTATAATGTTTGCTAATTTTTCGTTATTGATTGTTTCTGTTCGTTATACTCAAAAAACATATTATTTTTCAGTTTTTTATTGATTATGCTCAATAAAAGTTTTTTATACCTGATGGTTATAGGTTTTCTGTCTCTTAATCTAAAATAATATCATTGATAACCTGCACTTTGACCTTAAGGTATTTGCAGAAAAATATAAAAAGGATTATGAAAAAAAAAGCCCTGATTGTTGATGACGAGGAACAAGCCCGTCTTTATCTGGCAAAAATGATTGCCGTCTCTTTTCCGGATATGGAGATTCTGTTTGCAGCTACGCCCGAAGAGGCTTTATTTGTTTTGGAAAGAAACAAAACGGATATTCTTTTTCTGGATGTGGAAATGCCCGGAATGAGTGGCCTGGAGATGCTTCAAACCCTGAGGGATAAGTTGTCTGAACTGCCGGTAATCGTGGTATCGGGCTACAACAGGGTGGAATACCTGAAAAAGGCAATTCGGCTCCATGTGGTGGATTACCTGAACAAACCTGTTGACCCCGATGAGCTGGAATTGGCTGTAAATAAGGCGTTTGATGGCAATCCGGTTCGGGAGCTTATACCCACAGAGCATAAAATAAGTCTGAATACCGAGCGTGGAACAATGATAGTGACACCCGAAAAGCTGCTGTATTTATGTACTCAAAAACGGTCTTCCATAGTCATTTTTGCCGATGATGAAAAGGATGTGATTGTCCATGATAACCTGATGAGCCTGGAAAAGTCGCTGCCCGGGGATATTTTCAGAAGAGTAAGCCGGCAATGCATCATCAATTTGAATTATCTTATTCTGGTCAAAAA
>DAONDU010000187.1:0-4507 GCA_035402725.1 Paludibacteraceae bacterium
TAAATATAAAATACTGCTGTAATGATAACTAAAAAATGAATCATACGAACGGATAAGGATTTTCAGGGTTAAAATAATGCAGCCATTTGTGATTGTCAATGATGTTTCTGCTTACTTCCACGGCATTTGTCAAAACCGGGGCAGCTACTCCTTCACCGATTGAAATCGCAGAAATTTCAATATTAGCTTCGTCCCACAATCCGGATGCGATAAAACTTTTTATTAATTTGGCACCTCCCTCCACCAGTATGGAGTGAATGTCGTGATTGTATAATTCACCGAGAATAATTGGCAGATTATCGTCGTGATCATCTATGCGTATATACTCCGGATTGGATTTTGAAGTCGATTTTTTTCGTGAAAATATAATGGTAGGTACTTTTCCATCCTTGATAATGTAGCTTTCGGGAATGATATCTTTTCGGTCAATAGCAATGCGTAAGGGCGATTTTCCGTACCAATAGCGCAGGGTGAGCGATGGATTGTCGAGCAGTACGGTATTGGTGCTCACCATGATAGCCATATTCTCCGAGCGCATTTTATGTGTGAGTTGCTGGGTGATGGAATTGGAAATTTTCAGGGCATGCATACTGTTATCAGTCCGGTTGTGATCTATAAAACCATCCTGTGTTTGTGCCCATTTCAATATGATGTAAGGTCTTTTTTGTAACTGAAAAGTGAAGAACCGCCGGTTGAGATGACGGCATTCATTTTCCAGTATTCCTGCAATAACCTCAATGCCGGCTTCACGCAAGATTTCCACTCCGCGACCCGAAACTTTCGGATTTGGATCTAATGTACCAATGACAACCCGTTTTATCCCTTTTTGCACTATTAAATTGGCACAAGGCGGTGTTTTGCCATAGTGTGAGCAGGGCTCCAGATTTACGTAGAGAGTCGATTGTGGCAATAAGTCTTTGTCAGTCACCGAAGCGATGGCATTGGGCTCGGCATGTGCCTCACCTATACGACGGTGATATCCTTCGCCGATGATGCGATCGTTGCAAACAAGCACAGCACCCACCATCGGATTGGGTGATACATAACCGCCTCCGAATTGTGCCAGATGCAGACAGCGGGCCATATATTTTTCGTCAGTACTCAGCATTTTATTTGTTAAAAAAATGTCGTGACAACAAAAATACGAACTTTCGGGCAATTTACCGGCTTATAAATGTTTTTTTATTCCAAAATTCATTATTCAGAAAATTAATCTTACTTTTATGGAATGATTTTTGAATGAATAACAACTAATCGGTGCATTACGGAATAATTCACCCGTATAAACCGGTTATTTTCCGTTGAAATAGAAATTTCAAAACATAATATAAAACATAAAACAGAAAAAAGTATGAAAAAGATTTTACTGAGTTTGCTAATTGCACTGGGACTGACTTCCTGTGCCGAATTGCTGCAAATGGCGGGTACAATGGGTACTGCTTCGGTACCTGTGACCGAAGCCGAAACTGCCAGCGGATTGAAAGAATCGCTGAATGTGGGAATAGTGAATGCTGTGGGTTTTCTGGGTATTGAAAACGGTTTTTACAACGATGCGCTGCTCAAAATTCTTCTACCCGAAGAAGCACAACCCATTATTAAAAACCTCAAACTCATTCCGGGTGGTAAAGAACTGGTGGACAAAGCGGTGCTTTCACTCAACCGTACGGCCGAAGATGCTGTGAAAGAAGCCACACCTATTTTCAAAAAAGCTATCACGAGCATGACTATCGGTGACGCATTCGGCATTCTTTTCGGCGGACAAAATGCAGCTACCAACTACCTGAAAGAAAAAACCTATACCGATTTGCAGGCTGCATTTGCACCCAAAGTGAGAGTATCGCTTGGAAAACCGCTCGTGGGTGATGTTTCGACCACCAAATCGTGGAATGCACTCACTTCGGCATACAATCAGGTGGCAGCTACTCCGGTTGGCGTGGTAGCCAATCTGAAACCGGTGAATGTTAACCTGGAAGAATATGTAACCGGTAAAGCACTCGATGCCTTGTTTATAAAGGTGGCAGCTGAGGAAAAGGCTATTCGGGAAAATCCTGTAGCACGTATTACTTCACTCCTCAAACGGGTGTTCGGACAGCTGGATAAGAAGTAGTTATTTAGTTATTTAGTTATTCAGTTATTGAGTTATTTGACCCGAACCTTTGTGATTGGGTTAATGGTACTGAAGCTGGTTTGGAATTCGAACAGGATTAATATACCTTAATGATTAGTGACTTTTGATTTACGGCATATTTATAAAATTAATTTAACGGAACTGACACTTAGTTTGTTCCGTTATTTTTTTTTGCTTGGTTATAAGAATTTTTATAATATTTTCAAACGTATCAAAACAAATTTATTGAATGTTTTGTTTAATTATTAAATATTATTTTGTTATATATTTCGTCTATTTCCTTATGAATTAGCAATTATCACCAAATTTAACGTACGATTAAGTGCTTTTAATGATAAATTCTTTTCACTGATCGATACCCTGTAGTTGAATATTGCTATCCATTTTTTTGTAATCACTTGTACCGGCTTTATGATTTATTTAACATTAAATATTAGCTCGTATGAAAAATTTATCCACTTCCTTTATTTTTTTATTGGTTGTAGCAGGTCTTGCCATGCCGCAATTTCTGAATGCTCAAACGCCCGAAAAGCTCAGCTATCAGGCAGTAATCCGTAACAGCGCCGATAAACTGGTTGCAAATCAAACGGTAGGCATGAAAATCAGCATTATTTACAGCACCCCGACCGGCACTGTAGTGTATGCCGAAACCCAAACACCGACTACCAATGCCAACGGACTGATCAGCATCGCTATCGGTACAGGAACAGTAGTTTACGGTACTTTTTCTATCATCGAATGGACAGCAGGTCCTCATTTTATTAAAACAGAAATTGACCCGTCAGGCGGTACTGCTTACAGCATTACCACCACTTCCGAACTGCTGAGTGTGCCGTATGCCATTTCGGCGATGTATGCATACAATGCTACGAATGTGCAAAACATTCCCAATAATTCGGTTAATTCTGCAAAAATTCAGGATGAAACTATTGCCACTGCCGACCTGGCTAATTCTGCTGTAACTGAAGCAAGAATTGCTGCCGGAGCCATCACCGCACCCAAACTGGCCTCTATGGGAGCCACTGCCGGACAAGTGCTCACCTATAGCGGCACTGCCTGGGCACCTGCTGCCATGGCCCCTTATCCCTGGTTGGTCAATGGATCTGATATTTACTTCAATACCGGTAAGGTAGGAATAGGTACAACTATACCAGCATCATCTTTACATATAAAAACAAGTGCTTCCGAAATGGCGAGGTTTGAATCAAGCGTTTTGAGTACAAGCAAATGGATAGGTCTCTATCAGGATAATACCAGAAAAGGAATGATATGGAGCATCAACGATGAGATTAAACTCCGCAGCGATGGAGGTGGACTGGCATTTCAAACGGGCGGAGTAAACACCGATCGTGTAGTAATCACAGCCGACGGTAAAACCGGAATAGGAGACACTTCACCTGATGCCACACTGGATGTGGAGGGTACAGTTGTAATCGGCAGCGGCGGAAAGGTATTTTCCGAAATCAAAGAAATTACAGGAACTTCCAATACGACCGGCAACTACACATCTTTATCCTTTCCAACAGGATATACTATGTCAAACACACGGATAATATCTGCTGAAATTAACTACAACGGATCCAACTGGAATACCCTGGGAATGTTTAATGTCGCTTCGGATAATACCGTTGGCTGTTCGATGTCAAGCACGGGAATACATATGAGTTACCCCGATCTTGCAGCTTATCACAGCAGAGCTATCCGGATATTGCTGATAAAAGTGCAATAACCTTTAAACTAAAAACCAATCAACTATTAAACTAATCAACTATTTAACCATATAAGAAATAAAACATCATGAAAAAATTAATCAGTCTTTTTCTGTCCCTTATACTTGCAGGACCAGCACTCATTTACATGCAGGCGCAGCAGACAAATGCCTCCGTGAATGCTTCGGGTGGGAATGCAAGCGGTACGGGTGGCTCGGTGAGCTATTCGGTGGGACAAGTGTTCAACACTACGGCTTTTGGCACCAACGGTTCGGTATCCGAAGGGGTACAGCAGCCATTCGAAATTTCGGTACTGTCGGGTGTGGATATTACAGGCATTGATCTTTACTATGCTGTGTATCCTAATCCCACCAGCGGTAAACTGACCCTAAAGCTGGATGCTTCGACTACACCCGATATCCGGTCAATGAGGTATCAACTGTATGATGTCAATGGCAAAATGCTGCAGAACGACCGTCTGACAGAGTATGAAACCAGTATTGAAATGTCAAATTTCAATTCAGCTACATATTTTCTGAAAGTTACTAAAAATAACAGGGAAGTGAAATTATTCAAGATTATTAAAAACTAACCGTTATGAAAAAATTATTTACTGTATTAGTTGTGTTGCTTTGTACCAGTATACTAGTGGCAGCACCACCTCCGGTTT
>DAONDU010000188.1:0-2356 GCA_035402725.1 Paludibacteraceae bacterium
TTATATTATTAAAAAAGCAATGAGAAATTTTCGAAATTATATTATTTATGGATTTGTGGATTTGAAAAAGGGCATCAAATTGATGCCCTTTTTTTAAGAAACCAGAGGAATTACCAATTCGGATTTTGCGACAATTTATCATTCAAAGAAATCTGATCCGAAGGAATTGGATACCAATAATACTTTTTGTCATATTTACGGGACAATTTTTTGGATCCATCGATGTAAGTTCCAACTTTCGGAACAGCTTTGTCGTATGCAGGTGCATTTACAATGTTTGCGCCCAAAAGCACGTTCGGATTAACAGAAGAATCCAATTTATCAAGTTGGTGCCAACGAACCAAATCCCAATAGCGGTTCCAGTTGTCCATAATCAATTCACAACGGCGTTCACGGCGAATTTCCCAGATCAGATTGCTCACGCCCATATTGTTAGCCGGATCATTAAAACCTACACCAACTGTAAGAGCAGGCAGTCCTGCACGTGTTTTCAGTTTATTGATTGAAATATCCAGATCAGCTTGAGTAATGGACCCTAACTCAGCACAAGCCTCAGCGTATTGCAAATATACTACTGCCAGCCAGAACAATGGTCCATGTGTGTAGTTCGCATTCGTTTGATTTCTGAAGGCGGCAGCAATGTCTTTGTTATCGTATTTGGAAATTCCATAACCCGTAGAAGAAGTCATGGACATTCCCACACCAAAACGGGTGAAGCCGCGTCCAACATAGAAGACTGCTGTGTCAATAGTTTGAACCAATCGTTTATCACGTAGAGCAAGCAGTTTTGATATGGATAGAATTGTATCAGGCACTGTTTTGCCTCCCACTGTTTTCTTCCCAATTACGACTTCAGCTGCATCGTTTTTGTCTTTAGAGGTAAGTCCCAAAGGCAAACCATCCGTGAACAAATAAGCATTAAATGCATCTTTGGTTAAACCACTGAGTTGAGTCGATGAACACGTATATGCAATCAAAGAATGCTGCAATACACTTTGTTTATAAACCTTATACATGATCATTTCGGTGTTTTTACTCAAATCCAGCGAGTTGTAATTACCCTGATAGGATGCATTGAGTTTGAAGCCTCTGCTATCATTCATCAGATAGGCTGCTGCAGTTTTTGCTTCTGTCAGGAACTTATTAGCTCCTGTCAAATCGGGTGCTGATTGTCCATCGGCAGCATTACGATATTTCCTGAAAGTTCCTTCATACAAACATACTTCGGCTTTCATGGCATAAGCGATATTTTTGTTTAATGCCGTTTTGGAAGTGTTGTCATACATATTTTCACAGGCATAATTCAAGTCTTCCAACGCTTTATCCATCACCATATCTCTGCTTTCGCGCGCTCTGTAAAGATATCCTTCATCCGTAATGTCAAGAGACTTGTCGACCCAGGGTACATCACCGTAAGCCCGAACCAGTTTGTAATACTGCCAGGCTCTCATGAGGCGTGCAAATCCTTTCCAGTTGGCTTTTGCAGCATCGCTCATAGGCACTTTATCTACGTTTTCGAGGAGAATATTGGCTCTGCGGATTTCGATCCATCCACCTTTCCAAACGGTGCTGCTTGCCGGTACATTGGTGAATGTCCAGTCGGTAAATGCATTTCCGGCCTGGTCGTCTGAAAGTGTTCGAAAGTAAAAATCTCCGGTACCGCTACCATTTCCATATCCCAGGAACTGATCATAGAATGAATTGGCATATCCTGTCACATTATTTTCACTTGTCCAAAAATTGCCATTTGTGAAGGTGTCCAGGGGCTCTCTATCCAAAAAATTGTCGCAAGCTGTAAAAGTCATAGCTGACAATAAGCAAATATATAATATTATACGTTTCATAATTTTATTATTTTTCATCGTTAATGATTTTAGAATGTAAGTTGAACGCCAAATGATACTGTTCGATACATTGGGTCAATTCGTCCCCAGGTTCCGTTACCTAAACTTGCTCCCGACTCATTAATGTTGATTTCGGGATCGAGCGGTGCCTGACTGTTATTAATTAATTCAGCTATATTATTGGCACTGAAATAAATGCGCGCCTTTTGCATCATGATTTTTTGCGAAATATCTTTTGGTATTGTATAACCCACTGTCAGGTTTTTGAAACGGAGATACGACATATTAACCAAATATTTTGACTGTGGATAGAAATTATGATTTCCTAACTCCAACACGGCAATTGTTCCCCTTGCGGCATTTCCAGGGTACATTCTTGGGAATTTTGCATCCGGATTTGGGTTTTCGTCCGTCCAGTAATCTGTCTGATTGTCATATATAGCATCTGCACCACGCATCATAGGCATCACGAAAGCACTCTGTGTCCATACTGAGCGTTTTCCTACACCCTG
>DAONDU010000188.1:2456-4345 GCA_035402725.1 Paludibacteraceae bacterium
ACGATTGTTGTTTTGAAATCGCCCACACTTGCATTGGCGTAAACTAACAGGTCGTTGAAACGATGACGCAGATCCAGGTTCAATTCCCAACCACGTGTCCGTAATGTTCCTGCATTAATCAGCGGAGCAGAAGCACCCAGCACATCAGGCATTGTTTTACCCGGTGCAAGCATATCTAATGTAGTACGCTGATACCAATCGAATGAAACATTCAAATCGTTGTTGAAAAATCCAAAATCTCCTCCGAAATCCAGGGTTTGTATCCGTTCCCATTTGAGGGTAGAAGCTACTAATCTTGGCATATTGTAAGCTACAGCTCTGTCACCATTTGCCAATAGCCAGTTAACAGTATTGGAAGTGAGTACCGGTAAATACTGATTAGCTCCTACTGCCTGATTTCCGATTTCACCAACAGATGCACGAAGTTTAGCATTACTAACATAGGTTTTCAGCGGTTTGAAAAAATTCTGTTCACTCATTCTGTATCCCACGGATGCAGAGGGGAAGAATGCCCATCGGTCACTGGCAGGAAAACTGGAGGAACCATCGTATCGTCCATTCATTTCCAGCAACCATATACCCTTGTAATCATAATTCAATCGGCCAAAATAACCGGCTGTAGCCCAGTGCGAATGACTGCCGCTTACTATCTGAGTTGTTCCCATTGCCAGGGAGAATTCAGGCATATTGGGGTCTAACAAGTTATCCCGTTGCGAATAATGGGAAAAATACCTTCCACTTTCAGCATTTCCTCCAAGCATGAGATTGAAGTGATGATCGGTGGCAAGGTCAAATTTATAATTTCCAAAAATATTCAACGCAAAAGACTTGTTTTGCGACGAATTTTGTTCTAATCTGGATGTTGTTACAAATTGTGTGGTATTGGCAATTTGTCCACCCCAGGAATTCCATCCACCAAGTGGAATATAAGCAGCCTTATAATTATAGAACTCAGCATTGTATGTATAGTCGGCATTCAGGGAAAGTCCTTTGGCGATGTCAGCTTTCAGGAACGTTCCCAGGCGGATAAAATCATCACTATCGGTCCAGTCACCCGCTTGTTTGCGGTAAGCAATGTCATTTCTGAAATCCTTGCCTTGATAGGTTCCATAAGGACCAAAGAAACTTCCCCAGCGCCACATATATTCATATGTTCTACGTTGTAGAGCTGGTCCCTGAAAACCTTTGTTGCTGTAATTAAAACGTGCTCCAACTTGTAACCAGTCAAATGCCTGATTCGTTACATTAAGCATGGTAGTCCATTTGTCCATTTTTTCAGGATTAAATGTCATGATTCCCTCATCATGATTGTTTCCCAATGACATATAGTAATTGGTTTTTCCGCTTGAACCCTGAACTGATAGGTTGTGGCTTCGGGTTGGTTTCCAGTCTCTAAACATAATACCAACCACATCCCAATCGGCAAAATAACTACCTACACCATTATTATCCAACGTAAAGTCCTGGCCTAAAACCATTTCGCGATAGCCTGCTTTTTGTCCGTTGTTGTCAGTTTTCCATTTTTCGGCGAGTGGAAGCATTTGGTCGAGATACATGCCAAAAAGTTCGTTTGCAAGACCAGCCCGACCATTTGCTGTAATTAAGGCTTTTAATTGAGTTGGTACATCCGGATAATTCGGAAGAATAGTGGATGTATCCCAACCAAAATTATTAGAATAATTAACAGTGGTCCTGTCTGCTTTTTTAGCCGATTTAGTAGTAATCAATATGACACCAAATGCAGCCCGGGTTCCGTAGATAGAAGTAGAAGCAGCATCTTTCAGTACCGATATATTTTCTATATCCTGGGTGTTCAGTAATGACAAATCCTCCATGGGCACACCATCAACTACTATGAACGGTTTACTCGTTTCACTGTTACTCAAAGT
>DAONDU010000189.1:0-4278 GCA_035402725.1 Paludibacteraceae bacterium
AACATACAATTATGGATAACAACGAAAACCAAAATCAGCTGAACATTGAATTATCAGCCGAAGTTGCCGAAGGAATATACTCTAATCTGGCCATCATTTCACACTCCACTTCCGAATTCGTACTCGACTTCATTCGCATCATGCCCGGTACACCCAAGGCGAATGTAAAATCACGCATCATCCTCACTCCTGAACATGCCAAACGGTTGCTTTTCGCGCTTCAGGACAACATAAACAAGTACGAACAACAAAACGGTAAAATCAAAGTCCCTGATAACAACATGATGCCACCCATTCCGATGGGATTTGGCGGAGAGGCGTAAAACGTTTCGCGTTTCATGTTTCGGGTTTTGCGTTTCACGTTTTCCCTTTAACGTTTTTTGAGCTCGCTGTAGATCTTTTCGTAAAGTGGAACAGGGATGTTGTGCTGATGAGCCAGACGAACCACCACGCCTGTGAGTGTTTCGAGTTCGGTGTTGCCGCCCGATTTGAAATCACTGTGCATTGAAGCGGTTGATCCGGCCGGCAGTACCTCCATTCTGTTTATAATTTCTTCAGTGGGATTGCCTTCAAAATTAATTCCCTCAGCACGGGCAACTTTCAGAAATTCTTCGGCAACATCTGCCGTCAGATTTCTGCGTTCATCGGCTAGTTCATTGAAGCCTACATTCAGATATGAAGTGAGCGAGGCTGATACGGAAATAAAAAAGAACTTTTTCCACACACTCTGGCGGATATTGACCGAGTAATGCGCGTCTATCTCCGCTTCATGCAGCAAGGTTTCGAAAGCTGAAAGTCTTTCGTCGCTGCCGCCATCGTACCCGAACACCAACCGGAGAAACGGACCCGACGTGCGTATCACTCCGGGTTCAGTCCGACGGCTGACAATGTACGAATATCCACTCCAAACGGTATTATCGGGAAGTATTTCACGAATTCGTTCGGTGATATCGCCGCCGTTGAGCAGTGGCAGAATAACCGTATCCCTGTCAATGCACGGACGTATCTGTTCAATGGACGATTTCAGATCGTAACTCTTGGTGGTGATTATCATAAAATCCACCGGGCCAATTTCCGCGGCATCTGATGTGGCCAGTGTGGGTTTGGCAAAGAAATCCTCATTTTCGTTGACAATGTGAATGCCATGCTCCCTGATGGCCTGAAGATGCTGACCACGCGCAATAAAATATATTTCCACGTTAGGAGTATCTTCATATCTTTTTGCCAGTTTTCCACCGTAGTATCCTCCTACTCCACCCAGTCCAAGTATTGCTATTTTTACGTTCTTCATACTTATAATTATATATTGTTCAAATAAGTTTGTTATTAAAAAGTTTTATTGTTCTGCTGATAAGCCTGTTTATATTTCGGTTTTATATATGGAAGTTATCCCTGTTCTTTTCATTTCTTTACAAAATTCCGGCGGAAATTTATAACCTGAGTTCAACATAAGAAATAGTCCGTTAGGACTTAAATATCAATAGAAAGCGTGTTTTTGTATTGGTTCATTTCCCGTAGGGAATTGATATATTTATCCCCTTACGGGGAATTTAATTTATTTAAAAACCTTTTTCTATGGATATTAATTCCCTACGGGAAACAGACAATTGTACTTAAATTGATTAAATGTGTTTTTACATCGAACTCCCGTTAACAGCAATCGTATAGAAAAGGTATGACAATAAATTATTGCCGGACAAGAACTAATATTAAACTCAGACCTCAATCCCCTAGCCCCTTTCTCCAAAGGAGCAAGGGGAATACGGTATCTGTATTAACAAATTTTGTTCTTACGGTTTGCACAGTATTTCACGGACACAACAAACTTCCTTTTCAAATATCCGGCTTTTCCCAATTTTAGTGTACAAAATTACAACTTTTGGCAAGATATTCAGGATATATTTACAAAAAAAGCAACTGTTTCCTTTCCAGTTGCTTTTTTTCATTACATTTCAGGAGGTGGTCCGCCTCCGCCCATAAAGGGAGGTGGTCCTCCGGGGCTGTGAAATGAATTCGAATCGCCTCTCCCCTGTCTGTTCATTCTCCGATCGGGACCGAAGCGGTTCATATTTTGCAGATCTTCCATTTCCTGATTTGTGGCACCCTTGAATTTGGTGATTTTGTATGTAAATCCAACCAGGAAATAAGCAGGCAATGAATTGGTCTTGCTGTACTGAATGTAGTTATCACCCACTGTCTGTGAGATGTTTTGCCTCTGACGCAAGATGTCATACAACTTGATTGAAAATACTCCTTTCTTTTTGAAAGCCGACAGCTCAACTGACGCATTCCACAGCCACTGACTTTGATTAAAGCTTGAATAACCCTGCTGTGTGGTATAATTCAGGTCGGTAGTGAGTGTAAGAGAACTGGTGGGGCGGACACCAAGATTGACAGCACCTGTCCAGTCGTAGGTTTCCTGTGACTTTGTATTGAAGTTGTTTTTGGAATAAGAATAACCCAATCCGCCGCGCAAACTGAGATCAAATATATTGTGAGTATAGCTTAGTGAAATGTTGTCGGCTGCATTGTATCTGATGGTGCTGCTTAAATCACCCAGTTGCAGATGTTCAATATCAATCAGTTCGGCGCTTACATTCTTTGATGTATATCCGTACTGCTGACGAACACCGAAATTCGCATTGTTGCTGAAGTTGAACTTTTTCCAGAACGGAGTGCTGAACATGGCAAACGAATTCAGGTTGTAGGGTGTTTCCTTCGAGTTGACAGTCTGAATATATCGCTTTCCGGTTTTGTCGTAGATACTGTTATTCGTCAGATCGTCCTTGATAACACTCCCGTTTAGTCCAAAACTGAATGAAGAAAACTTCGTGCTACTGTATGTGGAGTACATCAGTCGCAGGTTATGCTGAAATTGCGGATTAAGTGTCGGGTTACCCACTGTTTCGTTCATCAGGTCGGTATTGTTTTTAACCGGCTGCATCTGACTGATGGAAGGCTGGCTGGTTCGTCCCGAATAGTCAAGGCGGGCGAACTGTCTTTTACCGAAATTGTACTGAAAACGCGCGTTGGGGGCAAAATTGATAACTTCGTTGCTCAGTTCCACGCCCGGATCACTTCCGTATATGGTGGTGCTGTATGTCTGAGAAGGTTCGGCTTTCATACCCAGCGTGACATTATAGCTTTTCTGAATAAACCGGTAATTCAACTCCAGCGCTTCGCTGTAGAATGTATTCTTAAACTCGTTGCTGTACACATCATCCAGGAGGGTGTAGTTGCCCTGCTGGTCTTTGTCGAAGAGGTTACGGGTTGAATTGCTGAAGTTGCTGTTCAGCGAAACGGATGTTTCCAGAAAGTGCTGGTTTTTCCAGAGTGGTTCCACAAACGACATACGCAGACCCATGTTGTAGCTGTTAGAAATATTTTCGCTTCTCTGATCAATGACGATGGTTGAATCATTTGTATATTTCAAAGAATTATTAAAACCGTCGTTATTGCTCTGCGACACATTGGTACTCAGGCGTGTTGTGAATGTACGTCCGGGCTTGGCGAATTTACGGCTAAGAATAATATTCAATCCTCCGTTAACCGATGTTCCGTTTCCACTGTTATTGGTTTTTCCCCAGCTGGTGCTGTCGTTTTCGGTCAGGTAAAGATAATTTGAATTGGAGCTATTGAATGATCTGTTGTATCCGATATTTGGCTGGAAAACCACCGTTGTAAGGCTGTCGGGTTTCCATTCAGCTTCCAGCCGGACATTTCCCTGATAGTTTTCGCGGTTCGAAGAACTTGTCGAATGGTTGTTATAGGTTAGACCCTGCAGATAGTTTTCGCGGTTGCTTTCAGAGGTTTGCAACTGATCGGAATGATTAAAGGAGGCATCGCCGCCGAGTATCAGTTTGGTGTTGACAGGTGTGTTGAGGTTATAACCCAGGTTCTGCGTTGCAGTAATCCCCGAACTTCTTCCTCCGAAACCTTCCCGACCCCGTCCGCTTCGGGCTGTGTTGGTGTTGTTGGCTCCCGCCGTAATCGTCGAACGGGTTTCACCATTCATAATATTAAGGAATGCGCCGGCATCGTAACGGAAGTCCGGATTGACATCGAAGCCGGCTCCGGCCTGAACATTGCCGAAAACTCCCTGCTTGCGGTCACGCTTCAGGGTCAGATTAATCACACGTTCGGTGTCGTTATCTTCAAAACCGGTCAGTTTGGCCATTTCCGATTTTTCATCCATCACCTGAACCTTATCCACCATATCGGCAGGTATGTTTTTGGTTGACATTTCGATATCATTTCCGAAAAATTTCTTTCCGTCCA
>DAONDU010000190.1:0-4234 GCA_035402725.1 Paludibacteraceae bacterium
GTATTCAATATGTACGCCATTGAGGGATTTTCGCATGGTGAAATTGCCGTCATGACGGGAATACAGGAAAGCACATCGCGATCACATTTCTTACGGGCACGACTGCTGTTGCAACAGAAAGTTACTGAATTATTGAATAATGAACATGCAGGAAAAAAATAAACATACGAACAATCACGACGCTTTCAGTCAATGGGCAAAGCAGCAACTGGAAAATCATCAGCTGCCGGTGGACGACGAAATCTGGAAGGGAATTGAGAAAAAGCTTGCTCCGGCACCGAAAAGAAGTGTTCCTTTCTGGTACTGGTTAGCAGGTGGGGTAGCTGCTGTGGTTGCATTGATGTTGCTGCTCCGTCCGTTTTATCATTCATCCGGCAGAGATATAAACACTCAAACCATTGTTAGTCAGAAAGGCGCAAATAAGCAAGTTGTTACTTCAGAACAAAATCCGGTAGATATTTCCGTAAGACCACAAGTAGTTGAGAAAGATCATCCGGCAACCGGAGTAAAATCAAATAATTCTGCCAGACATTCGAATAAAAACATCTTTATTGCCCGCAATTCCGAAACGGTGAAAACGAAACAAACGGAAGAATTTGGTGGTATGACTGCAGAAAACTTCGTATCAGACATGCAAACTTCCGGTAATGAGAAAGAAAAAAAGGAACGGACGGTTTCGGAAGAGCATCCTGTGACAACAAAAGCCGGTGATGAGGGAAAAGATAAAATTGATAATACAAAAGCAAATGTTTCAAAGCAACAGATAAATTCTCTGCCCGATTTATCCGATTATCCGGAAGAACCAGCCGTTGAAACCGTGAAAAATAAAAAGAATGAACACTGGCTTTTAGCTGCTTCACTGGGAGCCGGAAGCGGAATTAGTTCCAACGGTAGCGGATTGTTTTTTGAAACAGGGGGATTAATGAGCGATGCCGCGCTTGTCAACAGCACAAGTGTAAAAACCGAATATACAGCAGATATTAAAGACGCGGATTATTTCAACGAAGTTCAGCATCTTCCTCCTGTTTCGTTCGGACTGATGGCTGAATTGCCTTTGAATAGAAGTTGGAGCCTGGAGAGCGGATTTGTATACACATATCTGGAAAGCCGGTTGAAACGAACAACCAATCCGACAGCCACCGGGCATCTCAAACTTCATTATTTGGGACTTCCTCTGTACCTGAAAGCAAAACTATGGCATGATACGTCGTGGAGTATTTACCTGTCAGCAGGACCCATGATGGAAAAAGGATTGAAATCAATTTATTCACAGGATATTGATTACACCTGGTCCATCACCCACACTGATGTGCATTCGCGGATTGAAGGGCTGCAATGGTCGCTTAACACGGGATTGGGAGTGAATTATAAATTACAGAAAGATCTGAGTGTGTTTTTCGAACCAAAACTGACTTACTACCTTGACAATAATCAGCCAATGAGCGCCCGCACAGAGCAACCACTGGTGATTGGACTAAACGGAGGTTTGCGTATTGAATTATGAAGTCAATTTGAAGATTTGAAGATGTGTCAATTTGAAGATTTTAAGATATGAGAATGCGATGATTTATTTTAATTCAACACAGACTATCTGTAATGACGGGTTCGGTGGTTTGCTCAGGTTGGTTTCCCGCGCGATTTCCTTTGTTGTGCAACTTTATATATTCTTATCCGTTATGTGCGAATCGGGAAATAAAAACTCTATGAGTTACGAAGTCAACGATTGAGAAAAGACTATTGAAAGTCAAAGATATACCTGATCATAGTCAGGTTTATATAAAAATAAGTAACGCTTACAATGGATTTATCGTCAATTAATTATATAGAAGTCGTTTTGAATTTCTGAATAAAACAAAATAAATAATACCAAAATGAGAAAGTTGAATTTGTTCGCAGGAATTATTATCTTAAGTGTATTTATTGGTAGTTGTACCTACGAAGAAGCAGACCGTGAGAAAATAGTTGAAATGACAATATATCCGGAAACAGGATATGGAGCAGGTGTACTGAGTGATGTGGTGACAGAGCCAATTCAATTTTCGGACAACGATGAAAATCGAAAGCAGCTGTTGACAGATATTATTACTGAAGGTTTTGATTTCAATTATGAAAGAGGTTATGAATATACTTTAAAAGTGAAAAAGGTATGGATGCAAAACCCTCCTCAAGATGTTTCTTCTGTCAAATATATATTTATTGAGTTACTCAGCAATAAGAAAGTAATAACTACAGATAGCGAAAAATGCATTGAGCTTTTTGTGTCCTCCCAAACAGTAAAGTTTACTCCAAAGTATCCGAATGAATATGAAAACGTAGGAGGAATAGAAACGTTGAAAATTTATAATGCTATACATGTACAGGAAAAGGGTACTGACAATTGGATGGCACTGACTAAGATAGAGGGTTTTGATTTTGAAAAAGGCTACGAGTATGTAATAAACGTAAAAAAAATAACTCAGTCAGATCCATACTCAGTTAGATATGTTTTGCTTAATATTGTTTCGAAGACGGAAAAGAAATAAATGTACAATACACTATACATATAAAAAAATTATGAATAAAAAAGTAATCATTATTGCCTCATTACTGTTGCTGTTGGTAACTACAATCAGCGCGCAGACTTCTTATCCGAACAATTATTCCGGTTACAGGAGAGGATATGTTTTTATGAAAAACGGCGATATTCTAAAAGGAAAATATATCTATTCCTCAGATATGAAAAAACTGGAAGTAATTTCCGGAAACCAGGTGAGAATCTATGCGTCAGAAGATGTTGAACGTATCACTAAAAAAAGCCCCCTGGAAATGGCTGATACCTTCCATGTATTCAATCAGGCTGATTTTAAACCTTCAAGAATTTTCAATTTTACAGAATTCGGCTTGCTTGTTGGCAATCAGGATAATACAATAAAATCTCCTGTAATCTTTCATAGCTCTGTCAATTATTCTTTTACTCCATTGCTGTCAGCCGGACTGGGAACCGGTGTGGAAATGTACCGCGAAGCCTATCTGCCGGTTACCGGGAATGTGATGTATAAGTTGAATAATCATCGCACATCGCCCTATGTGTCACTACAGGCAGGGTACCAGATACCCGTTGAAGGTACACGTATGACCTATTACGAAGTGATGCCTGTATCGGTAAATCCGGGTTACCTGGATTATTACTATCCGTATCCTTATTATCAGAATTCGGCTCTTAATGCAAGGGGCGGATTTCTGCTAAATCCTTCCATGGGATTTTTCCATCAGCTTAGCCGGGGATTGGGAATGGGAGTGTCGGTAGGATACCGTTTTCAGATATTGAATTATACCGGTGATAATGATTACCGCCTGGAAGTAAATTATAACCGTTTGTCAGTAAAACTTGGTTTTATTTTTAATTAATCAGATATTATGAAACAACTAAATTATATCTTTCTGCTGGTTACAGTATTTGCGTTTTCATCCTGCATGGATAAATATACTGAATTCTATACCGCTAATTCACCGGTTTACCTCAGTTTTGAGGATCTGCGCAGTGCCGTAAAAACTTCCGAGCCATCCGATCTGTACAATCCCGGTAAAATCTACTTCAAAGATAATATCCTGTTCGTAGTAGAAAAACTGAAGGGAATACATGTGTTTGACATGTCGGTTCCTTCCAGCCCTAAAAATCTGAGTTTTATTACAGTGCCCGGTTGTATAGATATTGCCATCAGAGATAACATATTATATGCCGACAGTTATGTAGATCTGGTATCAGTGGATATTTCCATGATAAATGCAGTGAAAGAGGTGGGGCGCGCGAAAAATGTATTTCCCTATTCAGTGCCTCCTACCAACAACGAACTGAGAGTTGAGGAAATTGACCAGGCCAAAGGAATCGTAACCGGCTGGGAAATAACCCGTGAGAAGAAGGAACTAAACTATCAGAATGTACCGGTATATCCCGTATGGTGGTATTACAGCAGTAATTATGCTTTGAGCGATGCAACCGGTGGATTAAAAGGCGGAGCTGAAACGAGTTCGTCCGGAACAGCATCGGGCTTCGGTAAAAGCGGTTCGATGGCCAGGTTTGGATTGTACGATAAATACCTGTATTCGGTCGATAACAATGCTGTTTATGTATTCAATATTCAAAATCAGACAGCTCCGGCACTTATCAATAAACAATACCTGGGCTGGAATATTGAAACCATGTTTATGTATGATAATCAAATGTTTCTTGGAACCAACAACGGAATGATTATCG
>DAONDU010000191.1:0-4188 GCA_035402725.1 Paludibacteraceae bacterium
AAAAAATCCCCGATTGCTCAGGGATTTTCTTTTCTATTAGTGACTGCGTTTTTCTTACTTCTAACTTCTAATTTCTAATTTCTAATTTCTAATTTCTAACTTTCTTACCCCATCTTATACGGATTGTTGTTCAGCGGCTGACCGGCTTTAGCCCATTCTTCTCCATCGGGTTCTACCATTGGCTGATTATTTGATGCCAGTTGCAGTGATATTTCGTTGTCCAGTACAATCTTCTTTATCTGTGGTGAAATCCAGTTCTTCTTTTCTTTTATTTTGGGAATCATTTTCTGTATTTTGCTTCTGATTGTTGAGTTTGCTTTTTTAGCGAATGATAAGTTTACGGGTAATTGTACGGCTGCCATCGGTCAGACGGATCATGTACACGCCCGGCTGGTACGTTCCGGCAAGTTCTGTTTCGGCTTTCACCAGTTTCTGTGTGCTCAGCTTCTGACCGGCAATGTTGTACACCGATACAGCATTCTTTTCGTTGAGCTGACCATGATAAATCAGTTGTATCCGTTTATCCGGAGTGCAGTACACATTGAGCTTACCATTATCCTCAGAACAGTCCAGCCCATTTGCTACGTTGGGTAAAAAGCTGATGGCAAAGCGATCGCTGGTCGCGATGCTGTCAGAAGTAAAACTGTAGGATGTTCCGGCAGTGAGTTCCTGTTCGGTGTTTTTCAGTTTATCGAGCAGTATCACGCGGGTATTGATATTATCTAACTGGGTGGCTTCGAGGGTGAAAGTACCTGCCTGACCGGGACGAAAACCAAGCGCCAGTGTTTTATCGGTAGTGATACTGTTCAGGTGGTTAATAACCAGTTCGCGACCGGAAGCCACCGTATAAATTTCAGGAACCGACGGGTCGTCGTTTGATATTTTTTCCGAATCGAAATCATCGTAATCGTCCGTTGCACCAGCATTTCCAACAACGATAGTTTCATCGCCGGTGATGTCAGCCTTCACCTTCAGACGCAGTATCTGAAACTCATCATTTTTCAGTGAAGGAGCTTTTATCAGGTTCGTGGATACATTCTGATGCGAACGGGCAGTATTTTTGAAAACGAGCGATGCCGCTTTGTTATCAGTAGCTACCTTCACCCAGAAACCCTGCATGGGCGGAATATATTCCGATACAACACCTGTTGCACCATTTCCTGTTCCGGTTATTCCATCATAGGTGTCAAAAACCATCGTTCCGTTGGCCGAATTTTTGAATAAGGTGCGAAACCAGATAGTCGGCCTGAGATTTGTTTTGGTAATATCGGCTGATTTCCAGTTGAGATAGGAGGGATACGGATTACCTATCAGGTTGAAGCCGCGGGCGGAAGCTGTGGTTCCGGTGCGGGTAGGTGTCAGCGTGATAGTTCCGGTATTGAGTGTGCCTGTGTAATTATAGGTACTGTTGCTTTTTAGTTGAGCAAGGTAACCTCTGCCCACTTCGAGGGGTGTAACATCATCGGTTATCTGAACATATGCGGGGGTTGCGAGTGTTTCGTTAAAATATCCGAGGTTGTTGGCTCCTGAGGGAGTAAATACCCCGCTGAGAGCGCCCGATACCGGACTTGAAACATACCACCACTGGCGTCCGCTGCCCTTGGTTGTTACTCCCGTGAGGTATTGCTGCACAGATGCAGAACCGCTAACAGTTAGTTCTCCGTTTTCGTTTTTATCTACGAAAGTTCCTGTGCCGGTTGCATTGCTTTCGATCTTCAGACTGGAAGAATTCAGGGTAAAAGTATTATTCAAAGTCAGTTTACCACCAGGATTAATCACCAGCCCCGTTGCAGTGGCATTGGCTCCAATAGTTACTTCATGACCGTTGAGGATAGAAATGCGCGTGGCGGAAGCATTGGGAGCTGCGGTGGCTGTGGCAAATGTAATGTTATCGGTGGAAACTTCCCAGGTGGCAGGAGTTTCCCAGTTCCCCGATGCTTTGGAGCGATAGTAGGCAGGACTAACCACTATCATCGTTTTGTTCGTTTCACCCACCAGGTGGCTGTTTGTAGGGTTCGACAGTCCCACATAGAATGTTTTATCTTCCGTGAATTCGTTGTTGAGCAGCGTTACCGTGAATGTTTTTTCCTTCTCACCAATGGCAAAACTGAGTGTCGATGACAGGTTGTTGTAAGTCATTCCGTGTACACCCGTTCCCGGTGAAGTGGCTATGTCGACAGTTGCTGCTGTTTCTGCACTTCCGGAACGTGTGACCCTGACAGTTACTGTTGCAGCATCCTTTCGGACATTCAACTGAGCATTTGACATCTGGAAGATGCCCTTCACATCGGAACTCATCTGATACATGCGTTGCAATGTGATCTGGGTCCCGGTAGCCGATGCGTTTTTTGTATTGGTAACCACCACCTTCACAAGATGCACAGCAGCTGTAAGTCCGTCGAGTTCGTACAGCACCTGATCAGTTGATGCTGTGGCAGCATAGTTATCAATAGTGGTTTTCTTTGTTCCGTCTATATATATATCCATAATGCCTTGGGTAGGTCCTTTGGTACCAACCAACCGAAACCACCCGCCTGTAACTCCAAACTGTGTCCAGGCATCCTTGGTACTTGACTGAATAGCTACCCCTACACCCGAAGTGCCATAGTTCTGCACTACCGACCAGTTATTTGTGGCTATCGCACTGTTTTGCGCCAGAAAAGTGGCATCTGAGAAAGATCCTGAGGAGAGAGTTGAGGTAAATTCAGATTCTTTATTTGTAGATGTTTTAGCGGTAGAAGCGGTTAATAATGAAAAAGTTTTAACAATATTTCCCAGTGCATCCTGTCTTGGTGTATAGGCTATCATTGTGCAATTGACCAATTTTCCAAAGTTATAATTTACTGTAACGGGCATGCTTACTTTTGGAGACCATTCAGGTTCCCAAATAGTACCAGCCTTCCCATCCAGTGTTTTATCCGGAGTGCATGAACCGGATGAGGCTGATGATGAGGCAGTAGCGGTAACTTCTGTTAGACTGATTTCCTGTGCAATGCCATTTACATGATTAAAGAAACGCATTTCAGATATTGATGGCCATTTATTGGTGGGAAAGCTAGCAACCTTAAACCGAAGTGTCCAAAGACTTTTTGGTTCAATCGTTTGAAAAAAGTCGGCAGTAGTATAGTTAAGTCCGGTAGGTAACGTTTCCGTTGCAGCAAAATAAGCAGCTATATTACTGATAAGCGGCACAGCCTGCGAGGAAGTAATAGACAGGCGAAGTTTGGTCGCTTTCATGGCAGAACCTTTCACAATTCTCTGATGACCGATGGTTTGACCCGTTCCGAAGGTTACCCAGGTGCTGTTCACATATAATTCCACTGTAAAACCTGAAATCCTCTGACCAAGCGGCATGTATTCCTGAATTTTTACATTGTTGATTTCGAGGGTTTTGCCGAAATCAATTACTATATTTCCGGTGGTGGTTCCGTCAGCCATCGTCCAGTAGGTATCGTTAGAACTGTCTATGGCTTTGGAAGCTTCGTAGCCGGTGTCGCGGGTCGCCGATGCTGTTGCAGTCATGGAGGAAGTGATCAGGTTGGTGGCAAAAGAGGAACTGATCTGAGATCCCAACTTCATCAGCGCAGCGGAGTCATTGGCGTGAAACACTCCTGCCCGGTTGGGCGGCACGTTAAGAAGCAGTGGAATACCCATACCCACCGTATTGTAATATATATTGGTTAAGTCCTGTAAACCTTTAACGCCATTGTCTTCCGCACTGTGATAAAACCATCCCGGACGGATAGACACATCCGCTTCGGAAACACAGAAATAAGGACCGTTGGCAACACGTCCCTGATTGGTGGATGTTTTGGTTACATCAATGGTGTTCCAGGCAGGATCGGCAATTTTTCCTTCTTCATTTCCCACCCACATGGCATCCAGGGGGAAGTTGGCGGCTGTGCCGGTATATGAGCTTTGCCATTTGGAGTCCATCCAGACCACACAGTTTGGTTGCAGGGTGCGTACGATTGAAATGAAACCATCCAAATCGTAAGTTTGTTTAACCGTTGTTCCGGTAGCTCCATCCAGCCATATTTCGGCTATTTCGCGCTTTCCGGTGGTCGTATTCAGTCGTCCGTAATTTCCATTCAGCAGTTCATTCAACTGATTTTTATAATAGGTATTATATGCGTTGGTTTTTGTTCCTCCGTCGGCTCCGTACCGGCTGTCCCAGGCATCCCAGGG
>DAONDU010000192.1:0-1210 GCA_035402725.1 Paludibacteraceae bacterium
CGCGGTTTCAGTTTGAGCAGTTCATCTGGAGTGAGCATGCGGTTAGGACTTTTCTTCAGGTCGTTTTTGTAGAAAAGCTTAAATCCGGTAAACTGAACCGGTTCCCGGAAAATATAGTTGCGGTGAGTACCCTTTTTCAATTCCGGTTCGCCCCAGCCATCCATATCAATCACTATCTGTACTTCGGGGCGCAGTTTTATGTTTTTATAGTTTGTAATCATCCCCTGTGTAAAGCGGTGTACAACCATTACCTTTGGCGTCAGATTATTGTCCTGAACCAGTTTAGCCAGATACTGTGAACAATAATTTATATCAGCAGCATCATAGGTGCCAATTCGTGTGCCCGGTTTGGCTCCTGTCTTCATCGAAAATTCGGGATCAATACCCAGGTGAACGTAGGGCAATTTCAGGTATTTCTCCAGCAGCGGCAGTTCGTCCTGTATTCGGCTGAGCGCAACCTGAATATCCAGAAATACGAGGGTATTTTTATGCATCCGGGCAATGGTAAGTACTGAGTCGATTTGTTTCTCAGGCATGCGGGAACGATATTTACCGTCTTTTCCCGCATCACCCTGAGCTACCACCGCGATGTAATGGAGCGCTGGTATAACAGGCGTTTTCGGATCGGCAGTTTTCCAGGCTTTCACTTCCTGAAGCAGTCGTGCCCACATCTCTTTAGGAGGAAGTTCCCCCAGAATTCCCATCCGTTTGGAATACAGATTGCCGTAATAAGCCACTATGCGGTGCCCCGGAAGTATAGCTCCCGTCAGCGGATAGGGCTGATTCTTCACCGGCCAGTTACCGGTAGTGTCGCCATTTGCGAGCGTGATTAACTGCTGATTGTATGCCGCGGTATCGATGGGTGCGATTTCAGTTTCTTCGGGTGCCTTACTTTTTTTTGTAGTTTTGTCTTTTGGCGGATTGCTGCAAAAAGTCAACGAAAGGAAAAACAGGATGGGGAGAAATGTAATAATCGGTCTTCTCATAAGTTCTGACAGGGAATAAGCTCTGATTTTTAGAAAGACAAATTTAGCTAAATTATTGTAAACAATCAGCTTCTTTATCAAATTAACAGTAAATTTCCTTATCATCTTAAACAAGCAGCCCACCTGATTGTTATACAGCCATTATGGTTGATGAAAAACAAAATACGGACTTCCGGGTGATTGACAGCAGCTTTTTCGACAGTCACGTACATGAACTTGTGCAG
>DAONDU010000192.1:1310-4147 GCA_035402725.1 Paludibacteraceae bacterium
CAACAATAAATAAGATTATGACAAAGCTCAATCCGTATCTCAATTTCGACGGGACCTGCGAGGAAGCGTTCCTGTTCTATCAGTCTGTGTTTGGCGGCGAATTCATGGGTGGTATCTTCCGCATGGGCGATGCTCCCGGCATGGATCACCTGTCCGATAAGGATAAAAACAAAGTGATGCACATGGCTTTGCCTGTTGGCACTGACCTGATTATGGGTTCAGATATTTTGCCGGATATCGGGCATATACTTACTGTGGGCAATAACAATCAGATTTCCATTTTTCCCGACAGCAGGGAAGATGCCGAACGGCTTTTCAATGGTCTATCAGCCGGGGGGAAAATTATTGTGCCTCTTCAGGATCAGTTCTGGGGTGACTATTACGGTAACTTTATCGATAAATTTGGCGTGGTCTGGATGATCAATTACACTAATCCGAAGAATAAGTAAGGAGAAAAGTTCCCGGCAATTTTTTAAAAACATATGACGGCAGCTGAACAACTGCCGTCATTTTTTGTTTGAAATCATTCAGTCAGAGCAATTCTATCAGAGTTTTTTTATTATAATTAAAGAGGTATCTTCCCGTATTCTGATTGAAATGAATATATTTGTGTCATGAATTTACAAAGACATTGGGGTAAACTAAAACATATTTTTCTATGCAAGAATACATTACAACTACGCTAAACCTGCAACAGGGAACTGCCACGGAAAAAAGAAATGAAATACGTAATTATTTCCTGAAAACCTGGGAAGTTGACGAGAAGCTCTATACCCAGCTGAAGTCGGATGATGTCTTTTATCACCGGGGCGATCCGTTGCGTCATGTACTGCTTTTCTACCTGGGACATACTGCCGTGTTTTACATCAACAAACTGATGCTGGCAAAAATCATCGATACCCGCATTAATCCGGAATTCGAATCGATTTTCGCCATTGGAGTTGATGAGATGAGCTGGGACGACCTGAACGAGAAACACTACAACTGGCCATCCGTTGACGCTGTGCGTGAGTACCGCGACAAGGCAAAAGAAGTAGTCCTGAAGGTGATTGATGAAGTTCCACTCTCCATGCCGGTTACATGGCGCGATCCTTTCTGGATTATCCTGATGGGTATCGAACACGAAAGGATACACCTCGAAACCTCGTCGGTACTGATACGTCAACTCCCGCTGAACGAAGTCGTTTCCGGAAGATTTGGAAAAATATGCGACACAACAGGCGAAGCCCCCGAAAACGACATGATACCGGTCAGCGGTTCGGTGGTGGTGATGGGAAAACCTGAGGATCACCGCTTCTACGGTTGGGACAACGAATACGGAAAGTATGAAGAACGCGTGGATGATTTCCGTGCTTCGAAATACCTCATTTCAAACGGAGAATACCTGAAATTTATTCAGGACGGCGGTTACCGTACACCCGAATACTGGACGGAAGAGGGCTGGCAGTGGAGAACATTCAAAGAGGCAGAGATGCCGCTGTTCTGGAGAAAATACGGTGAAAACTACAAACTGCGGCTCGTAGCTGAAGAAATACCCATGCCGTGGAACTGGCCGGTGGAAGTTAATTACCTCGAAGCCAAAGCCTATGCCAACTGGAAAAGCAGGATAACGGGGAAAAAATTTCGGCTGCCCACCGAAGCGGAATGGCTGCGGTTGCACGAAACAACCGGGTTGAAAGACGCGGATGAATGGCAGCAGGCTCCGGGAAATATCAACCTGGAGTACTACACTTCGCCTTGTCCGGTGGATATGTTTAAGCAGGGAGATTTTTACGACATCGTGGGGAATGTATGGCAGTGGACCGAAACTCCCATTACCGGTTATCCCGGCTTCAAAGTGCACGCGTTGTACGACGACTTTTCGACACCGACCTTTGACGGTAAGCACAACCTGATAAAAGGCGGCTCCTGGATTTCGACGGGCAACGAAGCCACCATCCATGCGCGTTACGCCTTCCGAAGGCATTTCTACCAGCATGCGGGTATCAGGCTCGTGGAGTCGGATACGCCGCTAACCATCGTCAGCAACGAATATGAAACAGACGCCGAAGTAACGCTTTCGTGCGAAGCAAACTGGGGCGACCAGTTTACAAACGCTCCCGTGTTTTCCTTCGTGCTTGCTAAGCTGGTGAAGGAGGTGGCGGGAGAGAGGGCGGATCTGCGGGTACTCGATTTGAACGCGGACACCGGACGACTGGCTTTTGAACTGGCACAAAGCTACAACGACGTAACCGCGCTCGATTTTACTGCCCGGATGATACGCATGCCCATTCAGCTTCAGGAAAAAAGTTTCATGCGCTACGTGATGAAAGACGAAGGCGAACTGCTGCTGTATCGAGATGTCGTTCTGTCGGATTTCGGTCTGGAAAAGGGCAGGGAAAATATCCTGTTTATGCAGGCGGATGCCATGAATTTGAAACCCATCTATACCGGCTACGATGTGATAGTGGTTCCCAACCTGCTCGAAGAACTGAACAATCCACTTTTATTCCTGAGTAAGATACACGAACGGCTGAACGAAAACGGATGGCTCATCATTACCTCCACGTATGAATGGGACGAAACCCGCACCCGGCGCGAAAACTGGCCCGGCGGATTTAAGCAGGATGGCGAACCGGTTACCTCGCTCGATGGAATAAAAAAAATTCTGAATATGGAATTTGAATTAACCGGCGAACCTGTAGAATTGAATCTGGTGCAGAAACTTTCGGGCAGAATGTCGGTGCTCAAGCTGTCGCAGCTTACTGTCTGGAAAAAACGATAGCGCTTACCGAAGAACATCAGTACATCAACCTGAACTTGATGGGGTGATGTCAATGAACATCAGTGCATCAACC
>DAONDU010000193.1:0-4135 GCA_035402725.1 Paludibacteraceae bacterium
TGCCCGAAGGGAATTTTACAGGGTCGGCCGTGATAAATCCCTGACTGTCGCGCTGACCGTGCCAGCAGTCGTCGAGATTAATGTAAATATAGCCGGCATCGCGTAATCCTGTTTTTACCAACTGGTCGGCAATGTCCATGATAAGTTTTTCATCAATATCACAGGCAAATTTATTCCAGCTGTTCCAGCCCATAGGCGGTGTCAGCGCCAGTTTGTCAAACTTTTGAGCAGGAGAAGCAAAAGACAGCAATATTAACCAAAAAAGTAAAAGCGGTTTTTTCATGATTTCAAAATGTATTGGTTAAATGAAGGAAAATGAATGTTGCAAAAATAGAACTTGGAACAATCAAAAACCACTCGTATATTATCAATAACTAATACAATTTTATCATGAGTGATTTTAAATGATTTGTTTTGTTTTTCGGTAATTTTCCCTAAACTCTTTGGGCGAACAATCTTTTTTCTTTTTGAATATGCGGTTGAAATTCGAAAGGTTATTGAAGCCACATTCATAACATATTTCCGAAATGGAATTGGTGGTATCCACCAGCAGTCTGCTGGCATATCCGAGTCGGATTTCAATCAGGTAATCGGTGATTGTTTTGCCGGTTCGCAACTTAAAAAAACGGCTGAATGAAACCGACGACATCCCTGCAATGCTTGCCAGATCTTCCAAACGGATGGGCTCTTTGAAATGGATATTGATGTAATCGTGTACTTTGGAAATACGGCGGCTGTCGGAACTGTCGTCAATGTTGGCAAACGACGAACTGGAAAGTATTCGCGAATTGTCGCTCATTGATAATTCATACAGGATTGTCATGAATTTGATGACCGCGTAAAATCCATTTGTCTCCGAAGCCAGCGTATCCAGCTGCGGATATATTTTCATGATGGCTTCCATTGGAAAACTAACCCCCTGTTTGGCATTCTCAAACATCTTCCGGATGCTGTCGAACTGATTTTTATTCAGCAGGTTACCAAAAAATAATTCCGATGAGAACTGTATGGTTATTTCGCGTATATTTCTGGAAGTACACTGATATTGTTCCCAGACATGCTCGAGTTTATCGCCTGCTACGAGCGTCAGATCATAGTCACCGATTACTTCCACAGAATCACCGATGATTCGCCTTACACCTTTGGCATTTTCCACATAGTTGAGTTCAAACTCCGAGTGTGAATGAATGGGGTAGGTGAATTCTGATTTTAACCTGTCTGCAATGTAAAAACAGTCCTTATCCGACAGCGGAGTTATTTCAGTAATGATGTGGTGGGGTTTGTTGTTCATAAAGTATCATATCACGATAATAATAATACAAACATAGGTATTATTTTGTTGTATCCGATATGAAAAATTGTTATTTTAATAAAATAGTTGATATTCAATGTAAAATCAGGCTAATGTCCGATAGAAAGGTTTTTTTGCTGATCAGAATACTGTTGTCATCAGAAATCTTATAAAGCCGGATATTTGTTATCCCAGTATCATAATATTATTGTATATCGAGCATATTTTCGAAGAAATGTCATCAACCTCTGTAGGGAAAACCGTCAATATTACCGTACGAACACCAGTTTATTGTCCGTAGAGAGTTGTTCATTGTACCAGTAGCCTTCTTCAGAGAATGCTTTGAGCGATTCCGGGTCATTAATTTCATGCCGGATTACAAAACGTGCCATTAAGCCGCGTGCTTTCTTGATATAGATGACGATGGGTTTGAACCTGTCGGTGTGTGGCTGATATTGCAGAAACTCCACATCGATGATGCGGGTTTTCAATATGGAATGATCAAGTGTACGGAAGTATTCGTTGGACATCAGGTTGAGAATGATACCCGGCTTTTCCGTCTTGTCAAGGGTTTTTCTCACTTCGCGGCTTATCCGTTCTTTCCAGAAATCGTATAAATCGCGTCCGAATTCGGGACTGAGCTGATTGCTGACATCCAGACGGTATGGTTGTATCAGATCTAACGGTCGCAGCACTCCGTACAAACCCGAAAGAATACGCAGGTGTTCCTGTGCATAGTCAATCTCCTGTTTGCTCATGCTGCCGGCATCCAAACCTCGAAAGACCTCGCCGTTGTACACCCACAGAGCCTGCTTGGCGTTGTCGGGGGTAAATGGGGTGTGCCAGTGGAAAAAACGGTCGGCATTCTGTTCGGCGATTTTAGCATTCACCTGTATCAGTCCGGCCAACTCTTGAATTGAATATGTCTTCAACTCACCGATAATTTTTTCAGCTTCTTTCAGATATACAGGCTGGGTATTTTCCTGTACCTGATTCTGAGGCTTGAAATTCTGAATTTTAGCAGGTGAGAGTAGTATAAGCATGATTCTTTTTTATTAAATGATACAAAGATAAAAAAAAGTGCAATAAGAAAGTCCTTCAAAATAATTATGTGTGTTTTTAATTAATGTTCAGTCTGAGAAGATATCAAATTCATCATTACAGTAACAAATTTTCATGCTTAAATGCTCTTTTACTCCTTCTTCAGGGCGTTAGGTGGCTTTATACTTTCAAAAAAATCGTGTCGGCAGAAGCTTATTCCGGATTTATTTAGTAATTTTGTAGCTTCAAAAGTTAATTCGTCAACACATTGACATACAGATACTTTCAAATTTATTAATACTCAAAATACTTATCTGATGAAACCTACATTATTTATACTTGCAGCCGGAATGGGCAGTCGGTATGGTGGTTTGAAGCAACTCGACGGGCTGGGACCCAACGGGGAAACCATCATGGATTATTCTGTATTTGATGCCGAAAGAGCCGGCTTCGGTAAAGTTGTTTTTGTTATTCGAAAA
Organism: Paludibacteraceae bacterium; assembly: GCA_035402725.1. Taxonomy (GTDB): domain Bacteria; phylum Bacteroidota; class Bacteroidia; order Bacteroidales; family Paludibacteraceae; genus UPXZ01. The sequence goes on from DAONDU010000193.1 coordinate 2,812, forward strand.
TCATTCGAAGAAGATTTCCGGAACATTGTACTGAAAAAATACGAAGGTGTTATCGAAACTGAAGTGGTGTTTCAGGATATCACCGATGTGCCCGAAGGCTTTACGTATAACCCCGAACGTACCAAACCCTGGGGTACCAATCATGCCGTACTGATGGGAAAAGATGTTATCCGTGAACCGTTTGCCGTTATCAATGCAGATGATTTCTATGGTAAAGATGCATTCGCGGTTATGGCTGAGTTTCTTCGTGGTGTAACCGGAAAACAGAATGAATACTGTATGGTAGGTTATCGTGTGGGAAATACCCTGTCGGAAAGCGGATCGGTAAGCCGTGGTGTGTGTGTGGTGGACGAAAACGGCAACCTGACCAACGTGGTGGAACGTACTTCCATCAAAAGAAAAGGTGATGATATTGTTTTCATAGACGAAGAAGGCAAAGAAGTGGTAATCGGCGAAAATACACCGGTATCCATGAATATGTGGGGTTTCACACCCGATTATTTCGATTATTCGCTGGATGATTTCAAGAAATTCCTCACTGAATACGGCAACGAACTGAAATCGGAATTCTTCATCCCGCTGGTAGTCAATAACCTGATTGTATCCGGCAAAGTAACCTGCAAAGTATTGGACTCAACAGCCAAATGGTTTGGGGTAACCTATGCCGAAGATCGTGCTGAAGTAGTGGCTAAAATTCAGAAACTGATTGACGAAGACATTTATCCTGCTAAATTGTATAAATAGATCAACCTTAAGAATCTTATACATAAATCAAAATAAAATATGACTAAAATTTTAGTAACAGGCGGTACTGGCTATATCGGTTCGCATACAGTGGTTGAGCTCCAGAATGCCGGATTTGAAGTGGTTATCGTTGACAACCTCTCGAACTCCAACATCGAAGTGTTGAATGGTATCGAAAAAATTACCGGCATTCGTCCCGCATTTGAAAACATCGACTGCACCGATTATGTAAACATGGACCGCATGTTCGAAAAATATAACGGTATAGAAGCAATAATCCATTTTGCTGCCAGCAAGGCTGTAGGAGAATCGGTTGAGAAACCGCTGCTTTACTACCGCAATAATCTGCTTTCGCTGATAAATCTGATGCAGCTGATGCCTATACACAATGTTAAAAATTTGGTTTTCTCCTCATCATGTACCGTGTACGGACAGCCTGATATTCTTCCCGTAACTGAAAGCGCCCCCATCAAACCGGCACTTTCACCTTACGGAAACACAAAACAGATTTGCGAGGAAATCATTCGCGATACAGCTTATTCAAACTCTTTCTACCAGGCTACAATCCTGCGTTACTTCA
>DAONDU010000194.1:0-4105 GCA_035402725.1 Paludibacteraceae bacterium
ATAAAACTATTGGTTTTGTGCCAACCATGGGTGCTTTGCATAATGGTCATCTGACTCTTGTGAAACAGAGTGCCGCTGAAAACGATGTATGTGTGGTAAGTGTATTTGTCAATCCGACACAATTCAACAACAAAACTGATCTTGAAAAATATCCGCGCAACCTGGAAAAAGATGCCGAAATGCTCGAAACCGCAGGATGTGCCTGTGTTTTTGCGCCATCAGCGGATGAATTATACTCTGCTGACGAACTGAATAATACCTTTGAATTCGATTTTGGAGGTATGGACCAGGTGATGGAGGGTAAATTTCGCCCCGGACACTTTAACGGTGTGGTACAGATTGTTAGCAAATTATTCAGTCTGGTGCAGCCCGACAAAGCCTATTTCGGGAAGAAAGACTTTCAGCAACTGGCCATCATCCACCGCATGGTACGACTGATGAATTTCAAAATTGATATTATCGATTGCCCCATTGTACGCGAAGCAAGCGGACTTGCCATGAGCAGCCGGAATGAAAGATTGTCCGAAGCAGAACGCGAAATTGCAGTAAACATTTCAAGAATTCTGAACGAAAGCCGTAACCTGCAGCCTGAAAAAACACCAGCCGAACTAATCAGCTGGGTAACCGACGAGGTAAATGCCATTTCTGGTCTCGAAGTGGAATATTTCGAAATCGCTGATCCGGTCACACTCACAGCTATCGATGCATGGCTGCCGCAAAGCATCGGCTGCATTGCAGTGTACTGTGGGGAAGTACGGCTCATTGACAATATAGAATACTGTTTATAATACTAAACCGAAAAAATCATCATGTTACTCAACATTCTGAAATCGAAAATTCACCGGGTATCGGTCACCGAAGCCAACCTGAATTATATAGGAAGCATAACCATCGATGAAGATCTGATGGATGCCGCCAATATCATAGCTAACGAAAAAGTCAGCATCGTAAACAACAACAATGGTGAACGGTTTGAAACATATGTCATTCCCGGCGAACGCAATTCGGGAATTATTTGTCTCAACGGCGCTGCTGCCCGGCTGGTACAGCCCGGTGATGTGGTTATTATCATGGCATTCGCGATGATGGAAATGGATGAAGCCAGAAATTTCAAACCCGCGGTCATTTTTCCGGATACCAAAACCAATAAGTTGATTTAACACCTGATCATTCCCAATATTAAATTTTATCACATGAATGTTGCCATTCTGAAATACAATGCCGGAAATATCCGATCGGTGCTTTTTGCGCTTCAGCGTCTTGGCATCGAAGCCAGCGTAACAGATGACCATGAAGAATTAATGTCGGCTGACAAAGTCATTTTTCCGGGTGTGGGCGAGGCTTCTTCTGCCATGCAGTATTTGCAGGATAAAAATCTGGACAAACTTATCGTTCAGCTGAAACAACCTGTACTTGGCATCTGCCTGGGAATGCAACTGATGTGCAGCTATTCTGAGGAAAACAATACAAACTGCCTGGGTATTTTCGAACAGCAGGTACGAAAATTTTCAGACACAGACTTCAAGGTTCCGCAAATTGGCTGGAATAATATCTACAATTTGTCGTCACCCCTGTTTACGGGCATCAATGAAAAAGAATATATGTATTTTGTCCACGGTTATTACGTGGAAAAGTGCGCTCAAAGTATAGCCACAACCGATTACACGCTGGAATACAGCGCAGCCCTGCAAAAAAATAATTTCTTTGCCGTTCAGTTTCATCCCGAAAAATCGGGGAATGCCGGACAGCAGATTTTGCAGAATTTTTTAAGTATAATCTGATTTTGAAAAATTAAATGAATTTCGAACTACAACACAAAGACCCGAACAGCAACGCACGTACAGGACTTATCACCACCAGCCACGGTCAGATTGAAACGCCCATTTTCATGCCCGTAGGCACTGTCGGATCGGTTAAAGCAGTTCATTTTCATGAATTAAAGGAAGATATCAAAGCCCAGATCATACTGGGTAACACCTATCATTTATTTCTTCGTCCCGGAATCGAAATCCTCGAACAGGCCGGCGGACTTCATAAGTTCAACGGATGGGACAAGCCTATTCTCACCGACAGCGGAGGATTTCAGGTATTTTCTCTTTCGGGAACCAGGAAGATGAAAGAAGAAGGGGTTACATTCCACTCACACATCGACGGAAGCAAGCACCTTTTCACACCCGAAAGAGTAGTCGATATTCAGCGGATAATCGGAGCCGACATCATCATGGCGCTGGACGAATGCACACCCGGCACTGCCGATTATCAGTATGCCAAAAAATCGATGGAACTGACACACCGCTGGCTCCAGCGCGGAATAAAACAATTCGACGCCACTGAACCAAAATACGGTTATTCACAAACATTTTTCCCGATTGTACAGGGTTGCGTGTATCCTGATCTGCGGAAACAATCGGCCGAATTTATCGCTTCACAAAATCGCGAAGGATATGCCATCGGAGGACTTGCTGTAGGAGAACCTACCGAAAAAATGTACGAAATGATCGAGGTAGTCAATGAAATTCTGCCAGCCGATAAACCGCGTTACCTGATGGGCGTGGGAACACCGATCAATATTCTTGAAGGAATTGAGCGTGGCGTGGATATGTTTGATTGCGTAATGCCTACCCGCAACGGACGCAATGGAATGCTTTTCACCTCGCAGGGCATCATGAATATGCGCAACGAAAAATGGAAAAATGATTTCTCACCTCTCGACGAATACGGAACTTCGTATGTTGACAGGGTATATTCGAAGGCTTATCTTCGTCACCTGTTTATCAGTAAAGAGCTGCTGGCTATGCAGATAGCTTCCATTCACAATCTTGCATTTTATCTCTGGCTCGTAGGCGAAGCCCGCAAACACATCGTAACCGGTGATTTTTCATCGTGGAAAAAAGAAATGGTACTGCAACTGGGCAAACGGTTGTAAAAAATATATTCTGAAACTTACAGAAGTAAAAACATGAACATAAATTATCGGAAAATCGGCCTCAAAAGGATTGACACCTATATTATCAAAAAGTTTCTGGGAACTTTTTTCTTTTCAATTATCCTCATACTGAGTATAGCTGTCATCTTCGACCTGGTGGAGAAAATTGATGATTTTTTCGATAACAATGCTCCATTCAAAGCTATTGTACTGGATTATTACATGAGTTTTATCCCCTACTATGCCAATCTGTTCACGCCGCTGTTCACCTTTATTTCGGTAATCTTTTTTACTTCCAAAATTGCGAATAATACAGAGATAGTCGCCATCCTGTCGAGCGGAGTAAGTTTTATCCGACTGATGAGGCCTTATCTGGTTTCCGCGTTGGTTATCACATTATTCTCCTTTCTTCTGGGAGCATTTGTCATTCCTCCGGCTACAGCCAAACTGCTTGATTTCGAGGATAAATATATTGAGAAATTCAAGTCGGACAACGCGCGCAATGTTCAGATGGAGGTGGACAAGAATGTAATCATGTACATCGAACGATACGAGATATCGTCAAATACCGGATACCGCTTCTCACTCGAAAAGTTCAATAAGAAAACCCTTGTTTCGCGTCTAACGGCCGAATCCATTACCTGGAAATCGAAAAATAACTGGACTGTGAATAATTACATAAAACGTGATTTCAATGGGATGAGAGAAACGCTGACCAGAGGAGCGGTACTGGATACAGTTATCAAGGTACAACCCAAAGAATTTTTTATCACCTCCAAAGAAGCGCCTCAGATGAACTTGCTGGATTTACACAGCTATCTGGTTACCCAGAAAAAAAGAGGTATTGGAAATATCCAGGCGTTTGAGGATGAATATTTCCGCCGTTTTTCCATGCCTATTTCCGTACTTATCATGACATTAATCGGCGTATCGCTTTCGTCCCGGAAAGTGAGAGGCGGCATGGGACTGAACCTCGGTATCGGGCTTGCATTGAGCGGATTGTACGTGCTTTTCATATCCATGTCCACCTCATTCGCGGTGAGCGGAGCAATGCCAACTGTACTGGCTGTATGGCTCCCAAATATCGTTTTCCTCACAGTGGGATTAATCCTTTACAAAAAAGCGCCGAAGTAGATTCACGTTTTGTGTTTCACGTTTGACGTTTATAGTTTATAGTTT
>DAONDU010000195.1:0-228 GCA_035402725.1 Paludibacteraceae bacterium
GCAAAAATTAGAGGATATATTTGAAAAGATTGATGGATTAACATCAGTTACATGGACGGGATATATAGTAGAGAAAATGCTTTTTTAATTCTATTATCTTTCGATACTTGAATTGCCAGGAACTTTCCCGTCTTTTAAATTATTGCAATTGCATACCTTATTAATATTAGGGTGTTGAATTATTAAATCCCGCTCATTATTTATCTTAGATTACTTTGGAAATATCAT
>DAONDU010000195.1:238-4078 GCA_035402725.1 Paludibacteraceae bacterium
TTACATTTTAGATTTAATCGGTACTTTCGCATTTGCTATTTCTGGAGCGATGCATTCTGCGAGAAAACAATTGGATGCTTTCGGAATTTTTATTACTGCTTTTCTAACCGCTCTTGGCGGAGGTACAATTCGAGACTTTTTATTGGGAAGATCTCCCGTAGGTTGGATGCAAGATATAAACTATATTATTGTTGTTTTTATTGCCGTAATTGTCTCCTTTATTGCTTATCGACAATTGCTCAAATTGTCTAAAACCATGTTTCTTTTTGATGCGATCGGTATTGGTGTGTTCACAATTGTTGGTATTAATATTGCTATGTCTTATAATATCAATATTGTTCTCTCAATTACAATGGGAATGGTATCGGCGTGTTTTGGTGGAATATTACGAGACATTTTTCTTACTCAGATTCCTTTAATTCTGCGAAAAGAAATTTATGCGACAGCTTGTTTACTCGGGGGAGTGTTATATGTTTTATTGGAACAAGTGAATGTTGCCCAAGAATTCAATATGATCATAACGATATTGTTTATAATTATGATCCGAGTCACGGCGGTTAAATATCATTTATCCTTACCGAAAATTAAACTCCCAGCTGATCTTCCTGAGGAAGAAAATAATTGAAAAATGAAATCGGGTAATTTTTTATTTCTATCATTTACGTCCTTTTAATGTGAAGCAGTCACATTGATCCGGAGATAAATTGTGTGATTTTCAATAACGGAGCACACGGTTGGATTGCCGAGAAAGAAACCCGTCCCGACAGGATTATATTTCTGGAACACGGTAAGCCGATGATTTATGGTGTAAACCGCGATAAAGGATTAATGCTTGACGGATTTGAGCTGAAAGCTGTAACGATAGGTGAATACGGAATAACAGAAAAAGATTTATTGGTACACGATGCTCATTGTGAAGATATTACATTGCAATATAAGCTGGCTATGATGGAAGGACCCGAAATGCCAATTGCTATGGGTGTTATTCGGGATGTTCAGACCGAAACATATGACCAGGCAATGGAAAATCAGATTGCTGAGGTTAAGGAAAAATCAAAAATAAAGTGTTTTGACGATTTGGTTGGTTCGCTCGAACAGTGGGAAATTTAGATTCAACACGTATTTATAATACAAAGAGCCGGATTTGTCCGGCTTTTTTTTTATAGTATAAACTGAATTTCCTTGAAATAATACTCCTTCAGATCATCCGATTCGGTTCGTAATATCAACTTTCCGTCCGGCAATATATTTTCGGTTTCCGCCAGAAATATTGTTTTTGTTTCAGTTTCGAGGTATCTGTGGTATCCGTTTTTTCGAAACAGACTATGAAGGTATTCCCGATGAATAAATTCAGGAGCAGAATGAGTGTACAGATCCATTATCTCAGCCCGGATGAGCATCATTAATTCTTCCCGGTTGGTGTCAATGTTGGTAATCTGCTTTAATGAAACGGGATTGGGAGCATCGCTGAAGAATTCTTCCTGATTGACATTGAGACCGATGCCAATTACGCACGTGTTGATACAATCTCTTATCAGCGAATTTTCAATCAGGATACCACCGATTTTTTTTTCTTTCCAGTAGATGTCATTGGGCCACTTGATGGATATATCTCTGGTGAATTTATCCAGCACTTTTTTGACACCCAGTCCTGTGATTTGTGAGAGTATAAACTGTTTATCGGCTTTGATCGAACGGGGATATAGTAATAGGCTGAACAACAGGTTTTTGTTTGGTTCGCTTTCCCAGGAATTTCCAACCTGACCTTTCCCTGCTGTCTGAAAGTCTGTGTAAACAATATAACCCTCGGGTAAATCTTCCTGCCGCATCTTTTGCTTAAGCAACAGGTTGGTTGATGTGGTTGATGCTATATAAAACGCTGTTGATTTCATTTGCATACTGACAGTAAAAACTCTTCGATTTTTTTTGTAACCGCGCTGAGCGTTCCGTTCGGATTGTTGACCATGATGGAAAAAACGTAATTTTTATTATCCAAAGTTATATAACCGGCATAACACTTCACGCGATGGATGGTGCCGCTTTTTGCCTGGATTTTTCCCTCTAAAGCTGTGCTTTTCAAAAATGATTTCAGGGTGCCATTGGTGCCTGCTACCGGTAATGAAGCCCGGAAATCCTGACTGTAAGCCGATTTGTCCATATATTCCAGCAAACCTGCCATAAAACCCGAAGAAACGGCATTGACAGGTGAAAGTCCGGAACCGTCGTATATGTACAACTGATCGACAGGTAGTGACCTTGATGCCCAGAATTTTTTAATGACTGTTACAGAACCTTTGCTTGTTGCAACAGTGTCATTTATCAGTGAAAGGTAACGAAAAACATGCTCTGCATAATGATTGTTGCTCTGAACATTGATTTCGCGAATAATATCACGTAACTGAGGTGAATAATGGGTGTAAATGACGTTTCTCTGTTTGTTTCGAACTTCGGTTTCGGTGGCTGTGCGACTCACTTCGATGCCTGCCACGCTTAGTGCTTTTGTAAAATCCCGTGCAAGCAGTAATCCCGGACGGGGAATATCGCCTTTAACCTTGAATGAGGACCGGTTGGCTGGAATTTCGCCGTAGATGGTTCTGTGGTCCGAAAAAGGGGCTCCGTAGAAATACGCGCTGTCGGATCTGATTGCGGAACTTTTCAGGTTGTTTTTAAATTCAAAACCGGGTATTTCGGGCATCATCTTTACAATCTGAGGTGTAGTCCCAATTTCACCTGAACGAAATTCGAGTGTGTACAGATTGTCTTTGTACGAAATACCATAAGCTCCAGCCCCGTAGTAGTTTCCCATATCTTCCCAGAGCCATTTCGGATTTACTCCTTCGGTATCGAACCGGGTTGCGTCGGCAACGATGGCACCTTTAATGCTTTTTATTCCAGCTAATTGGATTTTTTTTACCCATTCGACAAGAAATGCAGTATCGCCCAGCATTGCGGAACCAAGTGTGGGATCGCCACTGCCGTGTATGTACAGATTTCCGTTGAGAGTGCCGTCTGGACAGATAGGACTGTCGGTTTCGAGGGTTGTTTCAAAGCGAAATTCAGGTCCGAGCAATTCCAGTGCCGTAGCGGTGGTAATCAGTTTTTGCGTAGAAGCCGGAACAACAGGATTATTGGATCGAAAACTTTCGACGGTTTTATTTGTATTCAGTTTTTTTACGGTGATACTGATATTGGCATTCCGGAGCAAATCGTTATTAATAAAATGCTTAACAGGATTGGATGCCGTAACCGGGATTATAGCTATTGCCAAAAAGAGTATCAGGATTTTTGATTTCATCGGAATGGATTTAATAAATTAATATTTCGGTCTGGATGCAAAAGTACTTGAAAAGTATCTATTCAGAAAAAATAAGAAATCAATTCTCCGGTTTTTATCTGTTTTTATGTATTTTTGTCAGTAGAAAATCAAAAAAAATGACGGGAAATGAAAGAAATCAACGAGTTGGCGCTGGATGATTATTCTGTTTATTACGAAAAAACCGAATATCCTGAAAATCCCGAAGAACCTGTTTTGATTTTTTTGCACGACTCGTGGGGATGTGTCGGGATGTGGGGTGACTTTCCTGAGAAATTGATGAAGATTGCGGGCTTGAATGCTTTTGTATATGATCGAAGGGGTTATGGTCGTTCATCACCCTTCGGTACTGCACAACGCGACAAAAATTACCTCCACCAAGAAGCCGGTGAGCTTATCCGGGTGATGGACAAGGCAAATATCCGAAAGGCGGTTTTGTATGGCCATAGCGATGGTGCAACCATTGCATTGATTGCTGCGGCAAAATATCCCGAACGAATTGTTGCAGTCATAGCCGAAAGTACGCA
>DAONDU010000196.1:0-4068 GCA_035402725.1 Paludibacteraceae bacterium
TGACTTATACCGGATACGACGGTACGAATGCCCGTGGAGCACTGGCGACTTCGTCCGATCTCAAAACATTCAGTAAGTACGGCATTATTGTTCCGCCAATCACCTATTCAAAATTTGTGTTCTTGGCTGAAAAAAATGGCAAAGTAAACGAAAACTACTACCGCAACCATAAATTCTACTATCAGGAAGCCGATCCGGACAAATTGATGGTACTCTGGGACAAAAATGTAGTGTTTTTTCCACGCCGAATTGATGGAAAATTGGTTTTTCTGCATCGTATCCGCCCCGGAATTCAAATTGTGTCGGTTAACAATTTAGAGGAACTTACCAAGGAATTCTGGAAAGCATATTTCCCTGTTTTTCATGAACATATCGTAATGGACCCGGTATATACACACGAGTCTGACTACATAGGCAGTGGCTGCCCACCCATCGAAACAAAGGAAGGTTGGGTGCTGATATATCACAGCGTAGAGTCGACCGAACGCGGATTGGTGTATTCCGCTTGTGCGGCTTTGCTCGATCTCAACAATCCGGCTAAGGAATTAGCACGATTGCCTTATGCCTTGTTTTCGCCCGAATATGTTTGGGAACGCAGAGGCGAAGTAAACAATGTGGTTTTCCCGACCGGTACAGCCTTATTTGGCGACACTTTATTTATTTATTACGGTGCAGCCGACGAACGGATTGGGTGCGCATCGATCAAGCTTTCTGCATTGGTGCAGGAACTAATGCTTAATATACATCAAGATGAAAAATACTAAAATAAAACAACGAATAAGGGTGAACAGAAGCAGCGGGTTGAATTTATTGTTCCCGCCCGATATGCTCGACAACCAAACGCCTTCGGAAAAGTGGTTCGAAACCCGAAAAGAAAATACTACAGGCGAATTGCCCGAAATACTTTTTATCACCTCCTACCCTCCCCGCGAATGCGGCATTGCTACGTATTCGCAGGATTTGATTTCGGCACTCAACAATAAGTTTGGAACGTCGTTCAATATCAAAATCTGTGCACTGGAATCGGGTAAAGCCAGTTACGAATACATTCCGGAGGTTATTTCGGTGCTTGATACTTCCAGTGCGGAGAGTTTCATCGAAACAGCCGGCCACATCAATCTCAATGACCGCATAGAAATGGTGGTGGTACAGCATGAGTTTGGCTTTTTTCAAAAACAAAAAAAGGCTTTTCTTGATTTCCTTCGCAATCTGACCAAGCCGGTTACAATTGTTTTTCACACCGTACTTCCACATCCCAATGATGCGCTGAAAGCAGAGGTACAGCATATTGCAAGCACCTGTAGTGCATTGGTGGTGATGACCCACAATGCAGCTGAAATTCTGACGAATGAGTACGCCGTTCCGGCATCTAAAATCACGGTTATTGCCCACGGAACACACTTAGTTCCCCATTTAGCTAAAGATTTTTTGAAAGAAAAATACGCTTTGACCGATAAAAAGGTACTGACTACTTTTGGTTTGCTGAGTTCGGGGAAAAGTATTGAAACCACATTGAAAGCATTGCCTGCCATAGCAAAGGAAATTCCCGAAGTGGTGTTTCTAATCATTGGCAAAACACATCCCGAAGTGGTAAAAAACGAAGGTGAGAAGTATCGCGAAATGCTTCAAAAAATAGTAACGGATCTGAAAATAGAAAATCATGTCCGCTTTATTAACAACTATCTGGCGCTACCCGAATTGCTCGAATATCTTCAACTTACCGATATTTACCTGTTTACCAGCAATGATCCTAATCAGGCTGTCAGCGGCACTTTTGTATATGCCATGAGCTGTGGTTGCCCCATTATTTCCACACCTATACCTCACGCCAAAGAAGTGCTTACATCAGACACCGGCATCATCATTGATTTTCAGAATTCGGAACAATTATCCGAAGGAGTTTTGCGTCTTTTCAATGACGAGCCCTTGCGCAAAAGCATTAGTACAAATACCTTACAGAAAATAGTATTTACTGCCTGGGAAAATTCAGCGGTGGCACATGCCAAATTATTAGCCGAACAAATGGGACGGAAATTGCAAATTTCATACATACTTCCCGAAATCAAACTCGACCATTTGACCAAAATGACGACCGATTTTGGTATTGTTCAGTTTTGTAAAATTAATCAGCCTGATCCTACTACGGGTTACACGCTCGACGATAATGCCCGGGCGCTGATTGCCGTCTGCATGCATTACGAACTGACGAAAGACGCAAGTGATTTGAAACTGATCAAAATCTACCTCGATTTCATAAAATTCTGTCAGCAGTCTGGAGGAAATTTCCTTAATTACGTAGATATTGATAAGAATTTTACCCAACAAAATGAAGAAGTCAATCTTGATGATTCAAATGGCAGAACTTTATGGGCGCTGGGATTTCTGATTTCTAAAAAATCAATACTGCCCAAAGAATTTATTTCTTCCGCTACAACAATGCTTCAACTCTCGCTTCCTCATAGCAAAACAATCACTTCAACCCGTGCGTTGGCATTCATTATCAAAGGATTGTATTTTTATAATAAAGAAATTATTTCTGCAGAAAATAAATTGCTGACCACTCAACTTGCCGATCGCCTGGTAGCTATGTATCGCCACGAATCGACAAAAAACTGGGAATGGTTCGAGAGTTACCTGACTTATGCCAACAGCATATTGTCGGAAGCCATGCTGTGTGCTTATTTAGTGACCCGAAAAGCCAGTTACAGGCTCATTGCAGTGGAGTCATTCAATTTCTTAATGTCCAATATTTTTAATGAAAACGGTATTGAAGTTATTTCGAACAAACACAAATTCAATAAAGGCGGAATTGCACCACAGTTTGGCGAGCAACCCATTGATGTGGCTTATACCATACTGACACTGAGCAAATTTCACGAGGAGTTTAATAATCCGGACTATCTGAACAAAATGAGAACAGCTTTTAATTGGTTTCTGGGCGAAAACAGGCTCAATCAGATTATTTACAATCCGTGTACCGGTGGCTGTTACGATGGTCTTGAAGAACACAACATCAATCTTAATCAGGGTGCGGAATCAACTGTAAGTTATTTAATGGCACGAATGACTGTTGAAAGATATAAAATTGAACAATAAAAAAAGCTATTTGAATAAAAACTGCAATATTCCCTGCACAATGTTTCGGTTCGCTGCACCTAAATAAAAGCCACAGATATGTGAATTTTAAGGTACAGCGCACCAAAACATTTTTAGTTGAGATTTTCAGCAGACACCGGATAATCTCCAGTTAATATCTACTATTTCACCATTACTTTGTAAGCAACGCCATCAATGTTGATTATTTTTAGCCCCGGTTCCTGCGGTCCGGACAGATTTAATTTACGGCCTTCGGGTGAGTACAGACTGACTTGTGTATAATCCCCATCAATCATTATTTTCCGGTTACTGCTCCACACTTTGTTATCGGATTGTAAATTGGCAGGAACATCCGTACTCATACGGCTGGCTTCCGTAATCAAATACCGGCAACCGGTATCTGTGAGGTTTGTTCCATTACCCCAATTGTAAATAAAATATCCCAGTCCTGAGTTGGTTTGGTTAAACTGAACAGACCCTGATGTTACAATAAAAGTTTTGTTTGTATAGGTTGGTGTGAAAGTCCATCCACCTGAAGTCGGAATACCTGCCTGAGTTTTCAGAGCGCTGTTATTTGCAGAAGCAGGGCTGATGGAACTGTTAGCTACTTTACTTACTATTGCGTAACTTCCATCGGTACCTTTTATAATCTTCCAAAGCTGACGGTCGGCACCAACTACATAAGCTTCACCTAAAAGGTTAACGTTATCACCTTTATATGCCAGATACCGGTTATCACGATAAGGTGTATAGAGGTTGTACCATACCGTTTCGTTGGCTGTACTGGCTAATGGTTTGTTTATTTCATTTTTGTATTGCTGCATTCCCTTAACCAACTCATTGACTGCAGCGCTGAATTGCTCATCGGTTGTACTCTGCAACTTTGCTGTTCTTGCTGCGGTGATGGCTGCATCGAAAGAGTCGAATGCAGCCGCGGGATACTCCCCCGGCTGAAGCCCTTTCTCTGTTGAG
>DAONDU010000197.1:0-4067 GCA_035402725.1 Paludibacteraceae bacterium
CAATATCCTGTCCAAATCAGCTTTTATTACATTTTTTAGAGGTATCCGGTAGGGAATTTTATAATCTGGTTCCATCAAATGAAGTGGGGTCGTAGCATCATTTTTTACAATATTCTTTTTTTGTTGTCCGTTTACCGAAAAGGCAGACAAAAAAACACAAAATATCAGCCAGCTATAAAAGTATATTTGTTTTTTCATGTTTTCTCAATGTTCCGAATTAAGCGTTCATAAAATTACTGTTTTTATATAAATCCTACAATCAGAGGACATTACTTTTATCAATTATCACAGCATTTTTATCAATTAATATAACATCCCTGATAAATCGGTTGAGCCTTAAATATGCAACCTGTATCCAGCCATAAAGTTTAGTACAAATAGTGTCAGGTATAAAAAATTTTGCTCTGTTGAAATCATCAACAGAGCAAAATCGTACTCAGGTTTAATACTGTGAGGCTTATTATTTCAACATAAATCCACCCTAATTAATAGCCGTAATTTTGATATGTCTTTTTAGCATCATCAGTCATAGGTTTATTTTCCTTATCGGTCAACAAATCAAGGTAAGCTTGTGGCCAGGGTTTGAAGGTATGCATTCTGCTCAAGGCTCCCTTTCCTTTGCCCAAGGCTCCAAGGGTAGTGGAAATATCATCTTTGGGGAATGGAAAATCAGCAGTTCCCGTGGAGCTTTGTGGTGCTCCCATCATATCACGGTCACGAATTCGTTCGTAAAGTATACCTGCATTGTGCAAATCCTCCACGTTAATCAGTTCAAATGCAAACTCACGTGCTCTTTCGTTATAAATGAAGTGAATAAACTGTTTTTCGACAGTCGATGCTTCCACCGGGTAGTTTTCAAGTTTTGATTTATCACTTCCAGGTTGCCATTCCGAACCATCCACTTTTATCTTTTCGTAAGTGTCAGTCTTCACGGCATAGGGTGCCGCTTTTTCATCAGCAGGTATTGAAAGACGGCCGGTAATAACAGCCGGTTCGAGAGTTACGAGAATGTCGGGACGTTTTTCACCTGCATGATAGGCGGCTCTTTTGCGCAATACATTGATGTCGCTGATAGCAGCCGGATAATTTCCTTTTCTGCCGTAAGCTTCAGCTCTTACGAGATACGTTTCGGGGAGCCGGAACAATGGAATATCGATGGAGCCCGAACCGTTCGGATCGGTACCTTTTCCACGATAGATATCCACCCATTTTCTGGGTCCCATATACCACTGTGCCACAGCCAATCCGCGATCAAGTCCGAATGGTTCACCTTTATCGCCACTGATTCTGTACATAAGTTTTCGTCCTGCGGTATTTGTAATAACGGGGTTTTTGGGGTCAACCATTGCTCCGGGTTTCGGTGTTCCGTCAGCATTGAAGTATCCGGCATTGTTCGGACTGCCGACCATCCATCTCACCATCATAATGTAAGGCTGGCTAACTACCCAAAGCGAATCGAGCGGCTCGTTTTTAGAATTTTCTATATAAACAATCGATCGTTGCTGATACTTAATTTTTGTGTTTGCATTGACTACTGCATTCGGTTCGGAAGCTGATTTGAGGTAATTATTATAATAATATGCTGTCGGTTTATCCCAGGGTTTGCCACCTTTAAGTGTAGCATCAGTAGCGATATAATCGGTCAGATATGTTTTGTAGTACCTGGAGTCATTGGCACGGTCGGTAAACATATCATATCCCCAGTCGGAAGGACCTGCTGTGGCATACGGGCGTCCGTAATCAAGTGTACGCGGAGTACAGGCTCTCAGGCTCGTGTGATTACTATTGTAGAGGTGTACCAGTGTATTGCCGTAACGACCGTTGTATGTAAGCGTAGGTTCGTACTGAGCAGACAGAAGTATTTCCTTCTGAGCATCACGGGTATATTTGGTGTCGTTGAGCCATAGTGAAGCATAATCGGGTGATAATCCTCCATAGGTATTATTAACCTGCTGAGATACAATATTGATTGCGATGGTAGAATAGTAAATAGCCGAATCCAGGTCGGTAGTCACTGTTCCTTTGTAAAGTGCTTTCAGAGTAGGTTCAGAGCTATTTTGGAATTCTGCAGCCTGTGCCCGGTTGAGGTACATTTTTGCAAGTAAGTGAGCAGCTGCAGGCTTGGTGATACGTCCTAATTCCGTTGAAGTTTCAGGCAGAATATCGACAGCTTCACGCATATCCCGGATAATCTGTTTATAAATTACCTCCATTTTTTCTTTCTCAAATGCAAAATTGTCGGGCATTCCGGAGAAACTTTTCAGCATAAGCGGAGCATCGCCCAGCACGTTGGTAATCAAATAGTAAGAGTATGAACGCAGGAAGAGCATTTCACCTTTCCGGGCAATAATCTTTTTCTGATTAGCTTCACTCAGGTTAGCATAGTTTTCAAAAAAGATATTGCATCTGTTTACTTCCGGATATACACCTTCGGAAAATCCTCCGCTTACCTGACCAATCAATGAATTTACCATCGGAGCTATACGGGTACCGGTTAATTGTGATCCCCATCCGTCAGGATTATAACCACCCATGGCAATACGGTCTGCAAGTGACCAGGTAAACACTTCTACATCGGAACCAATTCCGAATAAATAGTTGCCCTGATTGTAATCCGACTTAAATCTCAATATCTGATAACTACCTTTTACTAAATTTTCTAGACCTTCTACTGTTTTGTAGTAATCCTGTGTAAGGGTTGTAACCGGTTTTTCTTGCAGGAAATCATCGGTACAAGAAAAAAACATCAACATCACAACCATTAGTATTGAACTATATTTTTTCATATCTTTATTTGTTATTTTTTGAATTAATTATAAACCTGCTCTGACACCGATAACAAAGTTTGTCATCATTATTGTATTGTTATTAGTTCCACCAACAGGATCACCAACAGTATTCGTACTTGTCCATCCGGTTGCATCGTCCGGGTTAATTCCCGCTTTAACCACTTTACCTCCAAACATGAATGGATTCAGTACCTGTCCGAATAATTGCAGATTTTTCAAATAAAGATTTTTAATCAGATTATCTGAAAAATTATAGGCTAGCGATATATTTCTTACAGCTACAAATGATCCGTCGTTGATGTAAGAAGCACGAGTAACATCATCATTAGTGGTAGCCGAAGTCAGTTGCGGGTATTCAGCTCCCGTATTGGTAGCAGACCAGAATTCGCTCAGGTCAGCTTTTCTGCCGTAACCGACAAAGGTTCCGCCTTTTGAACCGGCGGGTATCAGCGAAGAGAAATATTTCTGACCCAAACGGGCGTAGAGGAAGAAACTCATTTCCCAGTTTCTATAAGTGAGTGTGTTGGTTAAGCCCATTACAAATTTTGGTCTGTTGGTACCAACGATTACCTTGTCGTCATCAGATAATTTGTAGTCGGGTGTTCCCTGTTCTACAACCTTATACTGACCGGGCTGGAAATTAAAGTTATTAGCTTTCCATTTGGCTATTTCAGCGAGGTCTTCGGGTGTATTCTGCCACATTCCGTCAATTTTATAGGTACGGAAAACCTGCAACGGATATCCGATAAACCAGCCGTTACCTTTCATATCAACGTCACCGTTAACCAGTTCCACGATTTCTTCTTTATTGGTTGAAAGATTGAAATCTGTTGTCCATGAGAAATTTTTCTTTACAATATTACGGGTAGTAAGTGTTAATTCTATACCCTTATTTCTCATTCGTCCAATGTTATCATTAATATTCGGATAACCGGTTACCGGTGGTATATCTCTCGACATGATAATATCATAGGTATTTGACAAATATGCCTCAATAGTACCAAATATTCTTCTGTTCAGGAAACCAAAATCAAGACCGATATTTGACTGAGCAGTTTTTTCCCATCCCAGACCGGGGTTCGGCATACTGTAGGGAAGCATACCAATAGCTGGAGTAGTACCAAATACATAATTGTAACGAACAAGCGGACCACTGGTAGTATAAGCTGAAACGGCCGAGTTACCGGTCACACCGTATCCGAAACGTAGTTTCATTTCGTCAATCCAGTTGATTGATTTCATAAACCCTTCTTCCTGCATTTTCCAGGCAAGTGCAAA
>DAONDU010000198.1:0-4061 GCA_035402725.1 Paludibacteraceae bacterium
AACGAACCCGGCTGGCTATGATACGCCTGCTGCTCGAACCGGTCAACCTGCTCATCCTCGACGAACCGACAAATCACCTGGATATGCGCACAAAAGATATTTTGAAACAGGCGCTGACTGACTTTGACGGTACGCTTATCGTGGTTTCGCACGACCGCGATTTTCTCGACGGACTGGTTACGAAAGTGTACGAATTCGGGCATCACCGGGTAACCGAGCATCTCGAAGATATCTACGGCTTCCTGGCAAAAAAGAAAATGGAAAGCTTGCGCGAAATTGAAAGCCGGACCAATCAGAAATAATTGTAATAAATCCCTTTCAGGAGGGTTGAGTTGATAAATAAATTCCCGTAAAAAATGTCGGGAGATTAAATTTTTAAAAAAATATACCTGTGAAAAAGACTGCTGTATTTTTATTCATCATTTTTATTTTACCTGTAATGGTAGTTGGTCAGGTTTCTTTTGGAAAACCTGAGAAAATAAATCAGAACTGGCGCTTTGTCCTTCAGGATGTTAAGGATGGTCAGGAAAAGAATATCAACGACACGCGCTGGCAGAAAATTGATTTGCCGCACGACTGGAGTGTGAAAGGACAGTTAAGCCCTACACTTGCCAGTTGCACAGGTTATCTGCCCGGCGGAATAGGCTGGTATCGTAAAAATTTAAATATTCCGAAAGATAAAGAGAACGAAAAGGTCTATCTTTATTTTGAAGGAGTTTATAACCGGAGCGAAGTCTTTGTTAATGGTCATTCTGTTGGCAAACGACCCAACGGATATATTTCATTCCTGTATGACGTCACGCCCTATGTTGTTTTTGGCGAAGATAATGTCATTGCTGTCAGGGTTGATCACAGCCGTTCGGCCGATTCCCGCTGGTACACCGGTTCCGGAATTTACCGGAATGTATGGGTGGTTTACTCCAATCCGGTGCATTTTGCACAGTGGGGAGTGTATGCCTATCCGACACGGAACAAAAATCAGCATTCGCTCAATGTTGAAGTGGAAGTGGAAAATACAAGTTCCCAAGCCCGCAACATTCAGATTGTGAATGAACTGCTGGATAAGAACCAGAAAGTGGTTGCCAGAAGCAGTAAGAAAATTCAGACACCGGCTAATCAGTCGGTAAAACTTACCGAAATTCTGAATGTGAAAAGTCCGGTGCTCTGGAGCCTCGAGAATCCCTGTTTATACGAACTGAAAACCACCTTGCTGCTGGACGGAAAGGAAATTGACACTTCTGTAACGAATACCGGTTTCAGATACTTTACGTTTGACCCCGATCATGGTTTTTCGCTGAACGATACCCGGATGAAATTGAAGGGTGTGTGTCTGCATCACGATGCCGGTGTACTGGGTTCGGCGGTTTACAGGGATGTGTGGAAACGCAGGCTGCTGAATTTGAAGGAAATTGGCGTAAACGCGATCCGTACAAGTCATAATCCTCAGTCACCAGATATTTACCAACTCTGTGATGAACTGGGATTACTTGTGATCAACGAAGCATTCGACGAATGGGAGTTCCCAAAGAGAAAATGGCTGGAAGGCTGGAACAAGGGAACCCCCGGTTTTCAGGGCTCGTTTGATTTCTTTGAAGAATGGGGCGAAAAAGACCTGGCAGATATGGTGAGAAGAGATCGCAATCATTTATCGGTTTTTGCCTGGAGTATTGGCAATGAGGTGGACTATCCCAACGATCCGTACTCACATCCCGCACTCAATGGCAGTAAGAGCGGATTTACACAACCTATTTATGGCGGATACAAAAAAAATGCTCCTGATGCCATGAGATTAGGAGTTATTGCAAAAAAACTCGTTGCCGCAGTAAAAAAATACGATAAATCCCGACCTGTTACTGCCGGACTTGCCGGTGTCGCCATGTCCAATGAAACTGAATATCCCGGAGCGCTGGATATCGCCGGGTACAACTATACGGAGAGTATGTACGATACCGATCATAAGAAATATCCCCGGAGAGTAATCTTTGGAAGTGAAAACAGACATGAATTGAGTGCCTGGAAATCGGTAAGAGATAAAGAATTTATTTTCGGGCAATTTCTCTGGACAGGCATTGATTACCTGGGCGAATCGGGCAGCTGGCCATCAAGAGGTTTTTATGCGGGATTACTCGATTTCGGAGGTTTTATCAAACCCCGCGGTTATTACCGTCAATCTTTGTGGATGGATAAACCGATGGCCTACCTGGGAACCTATCCGACACCCGTCAGAGGCAGTCGTTCGCAGATGAAAGACGTGTGGTCGCAGCTCGATGCTGAAAACGGCGGCAATTATGAGGAAAAAGTCCCATCGATGGATGCATGGCCCATATGGAATTATCAGAAAGGTCAGATGATCCGGGTGGTTTGTTATACCAATGCACCGAAAGCAAGACTGCTGCTGAATGAAAAAGAAGTTGGCAAGACACAGCTTTATGACGACAATACCGGCATTATTTTCTGGGATATTCCTTATGAAGCGGGAACGCTGACGGTGATTGGACTTGATAAAAATGATAACGAAATCAGCAGAAACCAGATTCAATCTTCGAAACAACCTTATGCGCTGAAAATAATCTCAGCTGACAGGAATATTGCTAAAGATCAGGTAGCACAAATCACGGTTCAGGTGGTGGATGAAAACGGCATACCCGTAATGTTGTCTGATAACGAAATTACTTGCCGGATTGCAGGCGAGGGTCAGCTGCTGGGACTGGAAGCCGGTGATAATGAAGATATGAGTGATTACACGGACAACAAACAGCGTGTCTATCACGGGAGAATTCTGGCATATATTAAACCCACAAATGACAAAGGCAGCATCAAAGTCAGATTTACATCACCTTGGCTCGAAACCGCAGAAACGGATATTCTGATAAAGTGAGCCGGTAAAAAAGTAAAATGGCAGCACTGAAACACTCCGGATTGTTTTGAAACGTATATGATTTTGCCTGTTTCAGAACATATATACACATCCGGGTTGTTTCCCGGTCATTTCTTGTTGTGTAAAATTTTGAAGAAAATGAAATCATTTCCGGATTGATTGTCTATCTTTGGCGAACAATTGATTCCTGAATTTCAGATGTTTTTCATTAATAATAACGAATAAGAAATGACAAAAGATTGTAAGAGAAACAACGGCCCATCGGGTGCCGTTTACGGTTTAGGATTTATCGGTGCAGCCATTTATTTCATTTCACACGCTGCTACTTTTTGGGCGGGTGTACTTGGATTTCTGAAAGCAATCGTATGGCCGGCGTTGCTGGTATATGAAGCCTTTAAAAGTTTCGCCATGTAAGCAATTTTCAGCAGCAACCTGTTCCTTAATTTTTTACTCTGAAAAGATTTTCAGGGTAGATTTTGATATGCAGCTCCTAAAGGATTTTAGCTAATTCTATTCGTGTAAATTCAGGGAATTACCAGCACTTATCACTCCAATTCACTTTATTGCAATATGTCACATCAAAACGCTTCAGTAAAATCAATACTTTTTGCCCTGTTGGCTAATCTGGGAATTGCCATTACAAAAACTGTTGCAGCGGTACTGACCGGTTCCGGTTCCATGCTGGCCGAATCTATCCATTCCTATGCCGACTGTGGTAACCAGGGATTGCTTTTTCTGGGATTGAAAAAATCGAAAAAAGCTCCTGAAGAGGAACATCCGCTCGGACATGGAAAGGAAATCTATTTCTGGTCGTTTATTGTTGCCCTGATGCTGTTCAGTATGGGCGGCTTATTTTCAATCTATGAAGGCATACACAAACTCGGTTCACACGAAGGACTGAAAAGCCCGGTAATAGCCGTTGTAGTGCTGGTTATCAGTATGATGCTCGAAGCTGCATCGCTGTATGGCTGTATTTCCCAGATCAATAAGATCAGGCACAATATGTCACTCTGGCAATGGCTGAAGAATACCCGTCAGAGTGAGCTGGTGGTGGTGTTGGGTGAGGATGTGGCAGCTTTGTTCGGGCTTAGCTTTGCTCTTATTGCCGTAATACTTGCCATGATTACGGGCAACCCTGTCTGGGATGCTGTGGGCAGTATCGGAATTGGTACCCTGTTGATAT
>DAONDU010000199.1:0-4033 GCA_035402725.1 Paludibacteraceae bacterium
AAACTGAGTGGTCTGACCGATGCTGAAATAAACGAGTATTACCGGCGAATGCAGACAACCCTGCCCGGTCTTGATCCGAAAACCAAACTCAGTATTGCCAATTCAATCTGGATTCGCCAAAGTAACGATTTTACCGTTAAACCAGCGTTTTTGAAAACGAATACCGATTATTTCAACAGCTATGTGAAATTGATGGATTTCAATCAGACCTGGGCGGTAGATACAATTAACAGCTGGGCAAAACGGAATACAAACGGATTGATACCCGAAGTGATTAAAAGCATTGATCCTTATACCATGATGCTGCTGATGAATGCCATTTACTTCAAGGGGACGTGGGTAACGCAGTTCGATAAAAAAGCAACCACGGAAAGCAACTTCACCAATGAAGCCGGTCAGGACATGAGAGTAAACATGATGCATGTGACCGATACCTTCGCGTATGCCGATGATGACCAGGCACAATACCTCGAAATGCCCTACGGAAACAAAGCTTTCAGCATGACAGTCGTTTTACCGGTTCAGGGGAAAACAATTACCGATGTTCTTGCCAAACTGACAGCCGCGTCATTTGCAGATATCACCAGCAAGATGGAAAATCAAAAAGTACATGTGATCTTACCGCGGTTTAAGGTTAAACAAACCTTTGAACTCAAAAAGATGCTGCAGGACATGGGAATGAAGAAAGCGTTTCAGGAAAACGCCGAACTGGATGGTATCGCCACGTTAAAGCCCCTGTTTGTGAGCTTTGTGAAGCATGATACTTATGTAGAAGTAACCGAAGAAGGAACGGAAGCTGCCGCTGTAACAACCGTCGGAGTAGGTACAACCTCAGCAGATCCTCTGGAACGCTACTTTATAGCCGATAGACCATTCCTTTTTGTTATCCGTGAAAAAAGCACCGGCATCATTATTTTCATAGGCAAAATGGGAAGTGTTGAAAAATTCTGATACAGAAGAGTCGTTTTATTTCCTGAGAATAAATAAAAATTAAAGTTTATGAAGACTTGTCTGATAGCAATGCTCGGTCTTATTGTTCTGGCAGGATGTACGAATGATACTCCTTCTGACCAGAAAGAAGCCGCTAAAATTGAACTTTCCACTACACAACGACAACGTGTGGTTCAGGACAATGATTTTGCTTTCGGGCTGCTCCGCAAGACGATTGAAATTTCGGAGGAGAAGAATGTGTTCATGTCACCGCTGAGCGTAAGCCTGGCGCTGGGTATGGCGATGAACGGTGCCAACGGACAGACACGCAGTGAAATTGAGCGGTTACTCAACTTCAACGGGATGACTGTCGATGAAATAAATGAATATTACCGCCTGATGCAACAAACACTGCCTCGGATGGATCCCGCTACGAAACTGAGTATAGCTAACTCAATCTGGTACAGAAATGGATTTAATATAAAATCTTCTTTCCTGAAAATTAACTCTGATTACTTTAACGCCACTTCGCAGGGACTCGACTTTTCGAAGCCGTCCGCCCTTGAAACCATCAACGGTTGGTGCATTGACCATACTAACAAACTCATTCCTAAGGTACTCGATGAAATTGACGCAAATACTGTTCTGTTTTTAATCAATGCAGTTTATTTCAAAGGTATCTGGGTAACCAAATTCAAAGAATCGGATACCCGTGAAGCAGACTTTATTGATGAGGACGGGAAAACTGTAAAAGTAGATATGATGCAGGTGAAGTCGGACTTCGGATATTACACCGACGGTGAAGCTCAATACCTCAGTATGCCTTACGGCAATAAAGCCTTCAGTATGATTGTAATACTGCCTGATGATGGAAAAACTACCCGAGATATACTCTGGAAACTCACTGCTGAAAAACTGTCGGGTACGGTAAAAAGTATGACAACACAGGAACTTCAGCTTTATTTCCCGAAATTTAAGGTCAAAAACCGCTTTCAGCTCAAACCGATGCTGCTGGCGATGGGAATGAAACAGGCGTTTGTTCCGGATGCCGATTTTAGTGGAATAACCGATAATAAACCGTTGTGGATTGACTTTGTGCAACACGATACGTATGTGGATGTGAACGAAGAAGGAACAGAGGCCGCAGCCGTAACTACCATTGGATTTAAGGATTCGGCAGGGGCTGCTTTACTGGTTAATAAACCATTCCTTTTTGTAATACGTGAGAATAGTACAGGAATTATCCTCTTTACAGGGAAAATTGCAAATCCCGGGAAAAGTACAATATAAACACTTAATTCAAATGAAAATAGTAAAAAAGATATTTTTTCCATTCATCTTGATTCTGATATCTTGTTTCACCGGATGCGACAATAAAGTCGATTGGTCTGATGGTTGTTATAAGTTGAAATTCAAATACAATCAGGCATTTGAAATATCCGAAAGATCAGCTATGCAAAGTGCGGATGGACAATACCTGCTTCGTTTTGATTCCGTTTTTACTGACTCGCGCTGCCCGCAAGGTATGTATTGTGTATGGCAGGGAATTGCCGGTGCACGTTTTACGCTCTCCTGGGATAATTCTGAACCGGAAAGTTTTGATCTCTATACCTGGAATAATCCAGGGGCCAACTGGTGCGATTCTGCTTCCTGTAAAAACCTGAAAATCAGTTTACTGTCATTAACTCCATACCCTTCGATCGATATACGGAATAGTTATAACAACTACAAAGTCAGAATTATTGTAACCAAACAAAAATAGGAAATTATGAATAAACTGAATTATTTGTTTCTTTTTACGGGCTTGCTTATGCTGAATGCCTGTTCGGAATTCGTTGAAGAAACCTATACATACAAAATCAACGAACCGGTGTATATGTCTGCTGCGGAATTTCGCAACTCGGTGAAGGTGTCGCGAACGCCCCAAGAAATCAAAAAACAGGGGAAAATATGTTTCTACAAGGATTATCTCTATATTTCCGAGCCAGATAAGGGCATTCATATCGTGAATAATGCCGACCCGGCTAATCCCAAACTGACCGGATTTGTGGAAATAATGGGAAATGCAGATATTGCAATTAAGAATGATGTACTGTATGCCGACTCTTACATCGATCTGGTTTGGTTCGATATTACCAATCCGGCTCTGCCAGTACTTCAGGGACGAAAGGAAAATGTTTTTCCTACTGCCATCCCTCCTATGGACAATTTTTATGGTTATGATTACGAACAATGTTCCGATAAAAGTAAAGGGGTGATTGTTGGCTGGGAACTAAAGGAAAAAACCGGAACCTATACCAAAGACCGCTGGTGGTGGTGGCGGGGAGGAATGGTTGATGACGCGTATATGTCAAATGTTGAGAGTGGCGCAAAAAATAGCGGAAATACCGGCATTACGGGTTCGATGGCACGTTTTTCACTCTACAACAACTACCTGTTTACTGTTATGAATAACACCCTTGCCGTGTTTGACCTGAGCAATCGCGCACCTGTAGTTGCAGCCGACAGTATTTATGTGGGATGGGATGTGGAAACCATTTTCAGCTATAAGGATTACATGTTTATGGGGACTCCCCGCGGAATGCTGATATATTCGGTCAGCAATCCGGTAAAACCTGTTTATGTCTCCTCTTTCACACATTTTTACGGATGCGATCCGGTGGTGGTAGAAAATGACACGGCTTTTGTGACAGTACGCTCCGGGAACTTATGCGGACAAAATTCAAACGAACTGATTGTGGTGGACGTAAGTAACATAAAGCAACCCAAACAGATTGTATCCTATTCCATGACAAGTCCCAAAGGACTCGGCATTGACAATGGGACACTATTCCTGTGTGACGACGGACTGAAAGTGTATGATGCCCGCAATCCGATGATACTGATGGCAAAACAGCTGGCACACTACAAGGGAATGGACGGATACGATTTAATTCCTTTCGAACATACCCTGATGATGATTGCCGACGATGGTATTTACCAGTATGATTATACCGATTTAAAAAATATTAAGCAATTGAGCAAACTTCCGATAGGACAATAGATATTTACTTTCTGCAACTCAATCATCCCGCCGCAGTGATGCATCGGGGTGATTTTTTTT
>DAONDU010000200.1:0-4017 GCA_035402725.1 Paludibacteraceae bacterium
AAGGTATCTGTATGAGATTATTGTTTGCATCCAAGCTCCACTCCCTGGGCAGGCTGTATAAATGTGCCCACCCTAACCGCAGATTGTCAGCTGACGAAAGTTTATCTGGAACAATACCCACAGCAATGGTTTTTCCATCTTTTTGCATCACAGAAGGCGAAAGTAGCCCATACCCGTTAGTTCCAAAGGTTCCAAGTTCCACTTCTTTCGGAGTATCTGAATAGGGATTAAATGTTCCATCGGAGTTAATTGTACCTACCCAGTACAAATTTTCCACTCCTTGTTTTCCACCCAGTGTGGTAACCAGAAACAACCATTTGCCATCAGGCATTGGTACAATAACAGGCATTTCCCAGAAAAAACCGTAATCGATGCTTGATGACTGGTAGAAAACCGAACCATCATTGCTCCATGTTTTTGTGACCTGATCATATCTGTGTAAGGTTGCAGCTCCAAGTCCATTTTTTGCGGTTCCCACTATCATGTAGTAATTACCATTCGATTTGAAAACATACGGATCACGAAAATCATCACTTAAACCTCCCGGACGATTTGGGATAATCGGATTTTTACTGTTTTTTGTCCAGCTGATCAGGTTATCATCAACGGGCTCAGCCTGATTAATACTGGTTTTGGCATAATCTGCTCCGGTATAAAATATATTCGGTTTTCCTCCTGTCAATACATCGTCAGTAAAAACGCAACCCGACCAAACTCCCTTGATGTCGTAACCACTTGTATTGGCTAATGCGATTTTCTCTTCTTTCCAGTTCAGCATATCATCACTGCTGATATGCCCCCAGTGAAGTTTTCCCCAGTAAGGTCCATTGGCATTTTTCTGAAAGAAGATATGATATTTGTTGTTGAAATATACCAACCCGTGTGGTTCATTTGTCCAGTTGGTGGCAGGTAAACCATGAAATTCGGGTCGTTGAATATCACCCTGATGTCGTGTCACCGGAACAGATAAATCGGCAACATGCTCCGGAACTTTGTTGGTAAGCTCTGAGCCGGATAACACTCTGGAAAATATGCGGATATCATCCACTAAACCATTAATCGTATTTGTTCGGAAAACATCGGCGTAGGTGTTCGCAAATGATTTTCCTATCATAAAGTCATTGGCTCCGGTATTAATTACACCCTTTCCAAAGAAATAGGAAGAGCTTATTAATTCACCGTTTTTGTACAGATTTACTTCTTTGGTAGTGCTATTCACCGTAGCAACCAAATGATGCCAATCGTAGGCTTTCAACGTCTGATTAAAGTCAGCACAAGTAATTTTATTCCCATCAACATACACCTGAAAACTAAATGCACCCACACCGTTTAATGTAAAGGCAAAACCTGTTTTAAGGTTTTCATTCATATTTCCGGCAATGTAAGTTTCGGTGGTAACCTCATTGTTCGGGTCCATCACCGGATAAGTTTCTAAAGCACACCAAAGCGAGACCGATAGGGCAGTAGAGTTTAATGTCGAAGCATTTATTTGAGCATTGCAAAAGGTTGAATATCCATCCAGTCGCAGTGCGTTACCTTCAGCCCCCGGTATGTTCTCTGGTCGATTGAAGTTATTGCTTACAACAAAGCTTTTGCCCGATACCGTTTCGAAAATAGCATTTCCCTGTACTTCCATCGGGAAATGAGCCACTAAATAAGGATCAACAGAAGCCTTGGAGGCTTGTGTGGACATCGACAAAAAACCTATTAACAAACAGGTTATTCCTTTTACAAACAGATTATTAATCATGATATACTGCGTTTTTTTAGTTTGTATTTAAAGTCAATATACAACGAATTACTGATAGCCTTATTACAAAAATTCTTTTTAATAATGGAACTGGTTAATATGCACTGAACCGTTTGATTGAAAAAACAAGAAACAATCTCCTTTTAATAAGAAGATTGTTTCTTTTATTCACCTGTTACTTGAGTAAGTCAAATGCGTTTTTAGTAATCTTTTCGATATTAGCCTGATGCAAATTCGTATTTGAATTCTGACGCCATTCGTACGCAGCCAGTCCTATAGCATAACATTTGCCCTGATATTCGCCAGCCGGAGCGAAATAAACCATTCCGGCGCAGCAGAAATCTGTTACGTGACCCCATGTGGCTAATACTACAGCTGTATTTTCTGTTTCAAATGCTTTCACCACGTTTGCTCCATCAGCCGGAATACTGTATCCGTAAGCGTTCAAATCCCACATGGAATTATGATCTTCGCGATGTCCGGGGCCAATAAGTGGTATTGTAGCACCTGAATTGGGAAAATATTCTGTTGAAGAAGTTGCTCCGGCAAAAACAGGGTCGGATAAGTGGTTGTAAATCTTACCAATGTTAGGATTAATCGACCAGGTATCACTTCCTGACCCGCCGGTACCGGCTCCGCGTATGCCCGGAACACGTGTTGTGCGGCCAAGGTCAACGATAAGTTGCGTAGCATGAGTTGTCAGAAGCAAATTACCACCATTTTTATAATAGGCAGTCAATCTGGAAATTACAATGTCATTTTTTATCTCATCAGGAACAGCACCTGAACCAACACGATCTATTGGTATCCAAATAACACTGAAAAGCTTCAAATCAACTGAACCATCACTCACTTTGGATGCCGGCAGAATTGTTCCATTGGGATAATTAGCTACAAACCAGTTAGCGGCAGCAATTTCATCATCATCACCATTAGCCTGCAAGGCAGTCAGCGTCTCAAAAGTGGTGAGGAATGCAAAATTCAAACTATTTACCACCTTCGTAACATAATGGGAGGTTAATGTAGCCGATTTTGTTCTCACTTTAATAACATATTTTTTATCCGAAATGACATTCAGAATACGATAAGAAGTAGCAGTAATAGGCAGATTAACAACCTGATTGTCATATGTCAGTTCAATACTTGTTGCTGTGTTTTGTTGCGGCAACGTCCATGTTACCACAATGTCGGTTGGATTACGCTTAGCGTCCAGATTTTCAACAGGATTGGTACCTTCGCGTGTGAATGAAACGGATTGTCCAAGTGAAGTGTTGCCGTTGTCATCAGCTACCTTGATAGTAAGCACGTATGGTTTATTAACTTCCACAATGCCCCAGGTAACGGAAGTTGAGTTAGCAGGTAACTGAACAAATGTTTGAGTATCAGAACTGATCATCACTTTCAAAGGAGTAGTGCTTGCAGGTAATGTCCATGTAAGTTTCACACTGTCGCCCACTAAAGCAGATTGCAGATTACTGACCGATTGCAGGTTCGGATTTACATTGAATTCCTCCTTATTCAGGCAGCTTGCAATGAGAAACGGCAGAATAAGCAGTACGAAGTAAATTTTAATATATTTTTTCATCGTCGTATTTTTTATTGTGGTTATTTAGTTATATCCCGGGTTTTGCGAGTACAATCCGGCTGAATAATTAATCTGGTTTTGAGGAATGGGGAAATACTCATCACGTCCTTTTACGAATTTGGCATTTTTCAGATAGTCCCGGATTTCTTTTTCTTTGGCGAAATACTCAGTATTCAACACCTGATCTGCCACTCCCCAGCGTACCAGGTCAAAGAAACGCTCACCTTCCATGGCTAATTCCAGTTTACGTTCAAAACGCAACGCTTTGCGGGCAAAATCCTGTGTCCACGAGCAGTTTACACCATCCTGATAAGCACTGATCTTGTATTTAGCTGCAAAGTCGGTTGAACTTGTATTGTTCCAGGCTAATACATATTTGCTGTTTTTTGCACGCATTCTTACGGCATTAATGAGCGGTAAAGCTTCACTCTGACGACCAAGTTCTATTAAAGCTTCTGCTTTCCACAACAGTACATCGGCAAAGCGTATTACCTGATAGTTGAGTGACGAACCACCCCATGGCCATCCTTTTACAAGATTGGGTGAATTGGGTGAAACCAGAAATTTCTTCGTACCATATGTGCCATAAGTTGCCGGTTCACGGGACCAGTTAATATCATAAGGTGAAGCTGAATAATCTTTCCAGCGAACTCCGATACGTCCTACCGTAAAATCGAGACGT
>DAONDU010000201.1:0-4003 GCA_035402725.1 Paludibacteraceae bacterium
TACCTGTTATATTCATATCAAGTGGTTGGGGATTGATAATTGCTGCCATAATCGGAGCGGCTCTGGTACTGTTGCTGGTTGTAGGAGTGTCGTTTAAAGTTCAGAACTCGGTGTCGCTGCTTATCGTGGGACTGATGTTTGGCACCATGGCTTCATCGCTGGTAAGCATCATGCAGTTTTATAGCAATCCAGATGCTGTCAAGTTATTCGTAATGTGGAATATGGGAAGCCTGAGCGCCGTAACCTGGAATTATATGTATGTATTATTCCCTGTAATACTGACAGGTTTACTAATCGCATTTCTGCTTACTAAAAGGTTGAACGGTCTTTTGCTGGGGGAGAACTATGCGCGCGGCCTTGGAATTCCCATCATTCAAACCCGCATACTGATAGTGATCGCTACGGGTATTTTAGCGGGGTCAGTAACTGCATTTACCGGTCCCATCGCGTTTGTGGGAGTGGCTGTTCCCCACATTGCACGCGGATTGTTTCGATCGGCCAGGCATCAGCACTTATTACCGGCATGTATTTTATCAGGAGCTTCACTCCTGTTGATTTGCGATATCATATCACAAATTCCGGCTCACGCGCTGCCGGTTAATATCATCAGCGCCCTGTTCGGCGCGCCGGTCATTATCTGGATAATACTTAAAAGAAAATAGTTATGTCCATCGTCGAAACCAACCATTTATCCATCGGATACCTTAAAGGAAAATCCAGAACAGTCGTGCAAAGCGAATTGAATCTGGAACTGAACAATGGTGAAATGGTATGTCTCATTGGACCCAATGGCAGTGGAAAAACAACCTTGCTCAAAACACTCGCCGGATTGCAAAAACCGCTCAAGGGAGAGGTATTGATTAATGACAGACTGATTTCCGAACTTTCGCAACAGGAAAAAGCGCTTGAAATCGCACTGGTACTCACAGACAAGGTGCAGGTTGAAAACGCAACTGTGAGGGATATCGTAACACTGGGACAACTTCCGTACACCCACTGGCTGGGCGGACTGACCGACGAAGGCCGCAAAAAGGTTGACGAAGCCATCGGAATGGTGCATCTCAAGCATAAAGCCAATTATTTTCTGAATGAGCTCTCCGACGGTGAACGACAACGTGTGATGATTGCCAAGGCTCTGGCGCAGGATACTCCACTCATTTTTCTGGATGAACCAACCGCGCATCTCGACCTGCCCAACCGGGTGGAAATCATGCTCCTGCTCCACCGGCTGGCACACAAGACGCAAAAAGCCATCATCCTATCCACACACGAACTCGACCTGGCACTACAGGCAGCCGACCGTATCTGGCTGATGAGTGAAACGGACGGTGTAATCTGCGGAGTACCCGAAGATCTCGTCATTGACGGAAGCTTCAACCGCATCTTTCAGAGCGATGCTTACTATTTCAATGCTTCAAACGGAAATTTCTCCATGAACTATCGCCTGACAAAAAAACTAAGTCTTACAGGCGACAACACCCGTTTGTACTGGACATTGCGCGCCCTGGCCCGTTCGGGATTTTATGTCACTGATGATGCCGAAACACATATTGATATAACCGACAAAGGCTGGGAACTGAACGGAAAAATCCATCCTGATATCGAAACCTTATTGAACGAACTGGCCGGATTTACTGAAATCTAAACGGATTCTAATTTTGTTTAAAAAGAAAAAGGGCAATCTTTTTTCTGAATTATAAAAAGTATTTTTGTAAAGTATCCGAATCATCATTCGCGTTGTCAAATTCAATTTCTGATAAAATTTTAGAATGAAAAAAGCCCTCACAATAATACTATTCATAAGTTTAGCCACTCAATTATCTGCAAATTATAAAAAACCTGTCGTTACAGATAATCAAAGAAACGATACGGTTATACTTCCCGATTTAAGCAAAATCACGCTGAAAGATTCGATCATTAACTACGGAAAAATATATTTGTCATTACCATACCGTTATGGCGGTACCACACCCAAAGGTTTCGACTGCTCGGGATTTACCTCTCATGTCTATGGTAACTTCGGTATTAATCTCAACCGTAGTTCCCGCGAACAGGCGTCACAGTTTCCAGAAATAAATAAAGAAAATTTGCAAACAGGTGATCTTGTTTTTTTTGAAGGACGACGTCATAATGGTGTGGTAGGTCACGTGGGAATAGTAACTGAAACCAAGCCAAACGGAGAATTTAATTTTATCCATTCATCCATAAAAAAAGGTGTAACAATATCTTCCTCAGAGGAGCAGTATTATGCTTCACGCTATGTAAAAGGGGGCAGAGTGATGGTGGCAGACAATATGCTCGTCAAACCATCAACGAAAATCTCACTCGATTTCGAAAAAGACAATAAACCTAAGTATGAACTGGTTCCCAAAAATAAAAAACAAAAACTGATTGAGGCCAAATACCATAAGGTGAAGAAAGGCGAAACACTTTCGTCAATTGCGGAAGATTATGATGTGCCGGTTAGCACCCTTAAATACCTGAACGGACTGAAAAACAGCAAAATCAGACGTGGTAAGAAACTTATCATCAGTCAGGCTGTATATGTTTCGCCGGAGCCAACACTCGACCAACTGCAAACTGTCGCGTCGAATAAGGTTGAAGAAACAGAACCGGCCAAAGTAGTACTTCATTATGCCAGCATGTCGCCAACACCTTCACTTGAAATCAAAGAACCTGAGCTAAAACCGGTATCCAAAGAAAATATCAAACTGAAAGACGAACCAAAACCTGTCATTCAACTGAATAACGCTGCATCAACCACAGAATTTTATAAGGTTAAAGCCGGAGAATCACTCTACAACATAGCCCGTACTCATAATCTGACTGTTGACAAGCTGAAAGAAATCAACAACCTGAAATCGAATAACATTACACCGGGACAGTTGCTTGCCATAAAACCAGCAGAAACCTTAGTTGCAAAAACTGAACAAAATCATGTAATCAAGAATGCCTCTGCTAAAACAAAGGAAGTGGTGATGGCTGATGCCGGGATAACAGAAACGAAGAAACATGAGCTAAAAGCCGAACCTGCCACCACCGAAAAGAAGGCGGAAAAACAAGCCATCAAAAAACCTGAAAGCACTGTTCACGTTGTAAAAAAAGGTGATACCCTTTACTCCCTGTCGAGGCAATACGGTTGTAAAGTAGCAAAAATTAAAGAATGGAATAAAGATGTGGATGATAATCTACAGATTGGTGACAAAATAAAAATTGTTCTTTAAGCGTTTGTATAAATAAAATATTAACCACAAAAACACAAAACCATGAAATCAGAACGAATTATTGTAATTTCGATACTTTCCATAGCTCTAATTATTGCCAGTGCCATTGCAGGACGCTCTGTAATTAACCGAAACATACGAAACCAAACAATAACGGTTACAGGTATGGCTGAACGCAATTTTGTATCTGACCTTATTGTCTGGCAAAGTCAGTTTACTGTCAAAAAGTTTAACCTGACCGAAGCTTATGCTGAACTCAAAAAGCAAAGTGAAACCACCCGTCAGTTTTTATTATCCAAGGGTGTCAGCAAGGATGAAATTACTTTTTCGGCCGTGGAGATTAACCGCGACTTCAGCTACACCTACGGTCCCAACGGGAATATCGCTTCATCCACTTTCGATGGTTTCCGGCTGACACAAAGCGTGAAGATAAACTCAAAAAACGTTTCAAAAATTGAAACCATCTCGAGGGAAATCACTGAGTTGATCAATCAGGGAATAGAAATAACCTCACTGGCTCCCGAATACTATTACACCAAACTCGCCGACCTCAAAATAGAAATGCTTGCCGAAGCCTCCAACGACGCGTATAACCGCGCGGAAACGATGGCTAAAAACGGAAAAGGAAAACTGGGCGGTATGGTAGATTCGAGTATGGGCGTATTTCAGATTATCGCCCAAAATTCATCGGAGGATTACAGCTGGGGTGGCTCTTACAACACCACTTCAAAACTTAAAACCGCTACGATTACCGTAAAAAGCCGGTATCAACTGAAATA
>DAONDU010000202.1:0-3951 GCA_035402725.1 Paludibacteraceae bacterium
CGGTGCGGCATTTGCAAAAGTTACATTGCCAGATATCCTGAGCGACAATATGGTGCTTCAACAAAGCACCGGTGTGAAACTTTGGGGAAAAGCCAGTCCAAACGCTACAGTTAAAGTTCAACCTTCGTGGGTGAAAATGACAACGACGGTAAAAACAGACAGTAAAGGTAACTGGCAGACCACTATTCAGACCCCCGCAGCCACTTTTAGTCCTCAGACACTCACCTTTTCCGATGGCGAAGTGCTTACCCTGAAAAATATACTGATAGGCGAAGTCTGGCTGGCATCCGGTCAGAGTAACATGGAAATGCCGCTGAACGGTTTCTGGAATTGTCCGGTTAAAGGAGCCAACGAAACCATCGCACTATCCGGACAAAACAAGGGAATTCGGTTTGCCACCGTACCCAAAACTCCCGCTTACGAACCACAGGAAACAGTAGCCGGAAAATGGATGGAAAGTAATCCGAACAACGCGCCCTGGTTCAGTGCGACGGCTTATCATTTTGCACAGACACTTTACCATTCGCTGGATGTTCCGGTTGGAATTATCGTTTGCAGTTGGGGCGGTTCACGGGTTGAAAGCTGGACAAACCGTCAGATATTGGAAACTTACCCGGATATTGATCTCACTAAAAAAGGTATTGAAGATGTGCAGGATTGGAAACGTCCGTTGTTGATGTATAACGGTATGCTGAAACCGCTTAACAACTTCACCATCAAGGGATTTATCTGGTATCAGGGCGAATCGAATGTGGGGAAACACACCGATTATCCGGCCCGGTTTGCTGCGATGGTGGAACTCTGGCGAAAAGACTGGGGACTGGGAAATCTTCCTTTTTACTATGCCGAAATTGCTCCCTGGATTTACGGCGATGGTGAACTTGGAACATCGGGTGCACTGCTGCGCGAAGCTCAGTTCAAGTCGCAATTCATCATCCCAAACAGTGGCATGATTTCGACTAACGACCTGGTGGAAGAGTATGAAAAAACGAATATCCACCCAAAAAACAAAACAGATGTGGGAAAACGGCTGGCTTATCTGGCACTGAACCAAACGTATGCATTTAAAAACATTGCTGCTCACGGGCCCGAATTCAAATCGATGGAAGTGAAAGACGGCAAAATAATACTTTCATTCAACTATGCTCCCGATGGATTTAACCGCGAAAACGACATCCGGGGATTTGAAATTTGCGGAAGTGATAAGGTATTCCAGCCTGCTGTGGCCAGACTGGATAATAATAATCTGAAAATTATTCTTTCCAATGATCAAATTCCGGCACCGGTTGCTGCACGCTATGGTTTTCGGAATTTTCAGCCCGGTAATCTGGCAAATACCCGCGAACTTCCGGTGGTACCGTTCAGAACCGACAATTTTTAATCAGTAATATATATAATTTTTTTAGTGATTGATTTCTGTTATTTTTTTTGATTGAGGGGAAAAACGTTTCTGGTAACAGAAGCGTTTTTCTTTTTGAATACGACTACCGATAATACAGGTTTGTGGTCAAATAGAAAATAAAACTTAGCAAACAAGTGTTATATTTCAAATTATATGATTGATTTTCTAACAAAACACACAATATACTTTGATATTGAATACAAATCATTATTTTTGCAAAATCTATTCTTTTATTAATCCAAAAAAATTACCAGAATGAAGAAACTATTATTTTTTGGTATTTCAGCATTGCTGCTGATATCCTGCCAGAGCGAAAAACTTAATGAATTAAATAAAGTGGCTGCTGATATGCCTGAAGTTAGCGCACAGGTTATTCCCGGCAAATACGTAGTTGTGTACAATAGCACCGGTATAAAACAGGCTGCCAGAATTGCATCACTTACCGGTAATGCGGTAATTTCACCGGAAAACGTAATTACAATGACCAAAGAAGTACTTGCCTCTTCCAAAATTGATGTACGAACTCCTTCCCTGGCTTATGCCAGTGCTCTGAAGGGTGTTGCTATCAATCTGACCGGAGAAGAAGCCGCATTACTTGCAAAATCGCCCTCAGTGAAAGGTGTTTATCCTGATATGATGGTCAATTTCGGACTGCCCGAAGCAGTTGTAACAGGTAAACCAACTACTCCGGCTGTTCAGTCCACTCCGTGGGGTGTGACACGTATAGGAGGAAGTTCCGATGGCTCAGGTAAAACAGCGTGGATTATTGATACCGGAATAGATATGAATCATCCGGATCTGAATGTATCTCAGACGTTGGGTCGAAACTTTGTAACCATCGGTGCAACGCCAGAAGATGATAACGGACACGGAACCCATTGTGCCGGAATTGTAGCAGCACTTAACAACAATCAGGGTGTAATTGGTGTAGCAGCCGGAGCTACCGTTGTTCCCATTAAAGTGCTCAACCGCAAAGGTTCAGGGGCTTATTCAGCGATCATTGCCGGAGTGGATTATGTCTCTGGTGCTGCCAAAGCAGGCGATGCTGTGAATATGAGTTTAGGCGGACCTATCTATACCCCACTCGACGATGCTATTATGGCTATGGCTGCTAAAGGCATAAAAGTAGCTCTTGCTGCGGGTAACGAATCGCAGGATGCCAACAATGTATCGCCGGCTCATATCAACGGTCCTAACATTTATACCATTTCGGCCATGGGTACCAGTGATGCATGGGCTTCCTACAGCAATTTCGGCAATCCTCCTGTCGATTACTGTGCACCGGGCTCTTCCATTTATTCTACCTACAAAGGCGATACGTATGCTACTCTCAGCGGAACTTCTATGGCTACGCCTCATGTGTGCGGTTTGTTGCTGCTCGGAACGATCCGAACAGACGGATATGTATCGGGCGACCCGGATAAAAATGCCGACCCGATTGCACACAAATAAAAAATCTCTGAATATTTATAGAAATGCCCGATATGAACTATATCGGGCATTTTTTTATTCATTCATCATCACTACGGTGTGGCAGGCTACCACACCGGCCGTTTCGGTTCGCAACCGGCTGCTGCCAAGCGATACGGGTTGATAGTCGTGTTTTAAGGCTTTCAGGACTTCCTCCGGGCTGAAATCTCCCTCGGGACCTATCAGAATAATTACATCCGAAGATTTCAGGTAAAGATTTTGTAGCAGTTTTTTATCCTCTTCGTAGCAGTGAGCTATGAATTTCTGAGCAGCATTCCGTGAGTTGATAAACTCATCGAAACTTACCATCGGATTGAGTTTAGGAAAGTACGCTTTGAGCGATTGTTTGGCTGCTGAAACGATAATTTTTTCCAGTCGTTCGGGTTTGATAATTTTTCGTTCGGAAAACCGGCAAAGTAACGGAGTTATTTCATCGATGCCAATTTCCACTGCTTTTTCGATAAACCATTCGTAGCGCTCAATGTTTTTGGTTGGCGCAATGGCCATGTGAAGTTTGAAATCACGCTTGCCAAATTCTTCCGTTTTCTCTATTATCTCAAACGAGCATCGTTTTGGATGCGGATTGACAATCATCGCCTTGTAAAAACCTCCTGCCCCGTCCACCACTTCAATTTCATCACCTGCCTGTAAGCGAAGTACACGTACTGCATGACCCGATTCTTCTTCCGGAAAAACCTGTTCACGAAGGATATCGGGAGCGTAAAATAGTTTCATTAGGATCTTTTTTTGAAAACTGTTTTGGATTTTATTCATTCCAGATTTTCCAGGCTGCTTCCGCTTGTCCGGTGAGCATTCCTTCGCCATTCAGTACGGTGGTGCCCTGTGCTTTTCCTTTTTGCAAAAATAAGGTTTCAGCAGGATTGTAAACTGCATCAAAAAGCAAATGGCGGGAAGTCAGGTATTGATATGGTATATCCGGACAGCGTTCCACGTCGGGGAATGTGCCTACCGGTGATGCATTGAGAATAATCGGGTATTCTTTTAATACCGTTTCACTCAGATCACTATAGCTCAGTTGTCCATCACGGGGTGTGCGTGAAACAAATGTTGTTTCAATT
>DAONDU010000203.1:0-3932 GCA_035402725.1 Paludibacteraceae bacterium
TCCTCAACGAACTGAAAGCGATGGTCACCGAAATTGTTTTCAACGTGAAAAGCGATAACCGCACCAAAGCGCAGCTTGTAGCACAATCCATCCAACCCGAAAACCCCGACGACCTTATCGGAACCGTTTGTCCCGTCTGCGGCAAAGGCAAAATCATCAAAGGAAAAACTGCCTACGGATGCTCCGAATGGAAAAACGGATGCACTTTCAGGAAAAGCCTTTTGATAAATGCTCTATCACTCCCCTAAAAGGGGCTTAAAGAGAGCTGCGATGATATTTTTACGGTAACACCAGGTCACCAAATACCCGAACGGTCTTTACATCCCCTTTAGGGGCTTGGGGCGTTTTTCTGGCAGAAACTTAGAGCCGTTTTGATTTACCCGCATGGTCTTACTCCCCTCCTTTGGAGGGTTGGGGGAGGTCAATCCGTCCTCCAGGATATCCCAAATAAATAAGCAAGAATAATACCCGAACAATCTTTACATCCCCTTTAGGGGCTTGGGACGGTTTTATTTGCATTTATAACCCGTAATTAAATAATTTCCTTATTTTTGCTGTGAATATTGGTTTCAGGATTGAAAATGCTGATAGTAAATTAAGAGGTGATTGCAAATGACTTACGTCGAACGTTGTTTCACCTCAAACGATGCGAAACTTTTTTCTATCTTTGTCGTACTTTGAATCTTCAATAATACAAACTGATGCGGGCACATTATTTATTTTTAATACTATTTCTGAGTATATTTGCTGCAAGTTGCGAATATCCGTTCAGTAATGATAATTTTGTGGACATTGAACCTCCTTCTGGCAATAAAATCTTTCAGTTAAATTTAATTCCTCAGGGTGATACAATATATGTGTATAAACCTACTACATTAAAAATTGATATTAATTCTTTTGGGTTAGAAGTCCGTTACGCCACGATTGAAATTGGAGGATCTGTCCATAAGTATAATTATGGTGAAGGCTCGATTTCACTTTATCCATGGTCTTATCCTCCCGGTGCTTATGAACTGAAATTGAGTATAGTAACTCGAAGTGGTTCAGGCAGCATCGCAGATTATTTTGGTGCAGAAGGATACATGGCAGAAAGAAAATGGACAATAGTAATTGATAATGAAGAACCAAAACCATTAAAAATTACCAAATCGATTACCCCGGAAGGTTTTCTAAAGCTTTCCTGGGACAAGCCAAAACATTACAGATTTAGTGCTTACCAGCTACAATGTAATGGCGGGTATAGCAAACAACAAACAGTTACAATTACGGATATTAATCAAAATTTTTACGTTGACAGTACGTATTTTGGAGGTAATGGAGCTTGTTCTGTTGTTGTGAGAACTAAAGATAATGATTTTATATCACGTAGCTCGTTAAGCTATAACGACTCCTTTCCCGATCCGAAATTGGAAGCAGAAGGATTCGACAGTTTGAGATTTCACTGGACACCCTCGCCATATAAAGCTAATTATGCTTTTCAAGACAACAGTGGAAATCTTATTTATAAGACATCTAACGATTCCAGTTTTGCTTTAGCTCATCCGGGCTTTGGTAACAGAGTTGAATTCTATTTTTTCTTTGGCGCCTACAACAATCCTTCACTTACTTTTACGAATTCTTATTCAAAATATTACAGTTATGAATTTGGAAATTGGTTAGTAAACAATTGGCCTGAATTTGGATACAATCTGATAGATAAAACACTCTATACCAACGAATACAATTATGTATTAGCGTATGATGTGATGAGTGTAAAAGAAATCAATCGTTTTTTTCTGAAAGACCTGGTTCACGACGCTAAGTATGCCTGCCCCATAAGCACTACGCAATTAGCTGTTCAGTCGTTTGGATTTATTAGTGTTTTTGAAGATAAGAAGCTGGGAAGTCCGCTTAAAATTCCGTACAATTCTTCTTCCCATTATTTGTTTTTTGCCGAAAACGGAAAAATTGGCTCTGCTTCATTTAATAAGTTCGATGTTTTTGATGCTTATACCGGTAAACTTGATATTTCCATCCATATATCCGATTATCCTTATTATGCATTTAATCCTAAAATGTATAGCTTTGCGATGTCAGGTGACGGGAAGTATTTTTGTGTAGCGGCTAACAGTGGATTTCAAATGTACCGCATTGCAGATGGATCGCTTATTTACAAAAACAGCAATCCCTACACTTCAGTGCTTTTTGATATTGAGAATCCTTCTGTTATTTATCTTTCTCCATCCGATTCAAAATTTATTGAAGTCAGAAATGCCGAAGATTTTAGTCTGATAAAAAAAATTGAAACTTCGGGTACGCTGAATATGCTCCAGAACATAGATCCGGAAACAAATAACTTGCTGATAACTGACTACAAGAAAATGTATGTCTATGATTTAGCAAACGCAAAGTTTGTGTTTTCCATCGGGACTAATTCAGTTAATACCAATCCTAAGCTGTTCAATAATATAATTTTCGGTTCGAACGGATATTACCTTCAAATTTCAAACTATTTAGAAATATGAAACGTGCGTTGTCTATTATATTGATAATGGTAATTCCAACATTCATATTTGCACAGAATTACAGACTCTCTTTGCAAGCGGGTTATGGAATATACAGTCTAGGAAATATGCGTGCTGCTCTCGGTGATGCATGGAATTATCACGCGGGATTAGGTATTAAGAAAGTGGATGATTTCCCCGGATTTTTAAATTACTCAGCCACAGCAGAGATGTATCTCAGCTCCATGCATTTGCTTGGGATAAATTATGCTTACTACTTTACCGGAGGGCATAATTACAAGCGGGATTATTCGGGTGAATATTCGCTAAAAATTCCTGTAAATGCATCAAGAATTGGGATTCAGTATAAGTTTATTTTTTTATCCAAAGATAGATTGAAGTATTTTGCCCAGGCTCGTGGTGGATTTGTATTTTCCAATATGAAAACAATAGAACACATTGCCATAAACAATGTGGATTCAGTTTCAAACACACAAAAAGATACAAGTAGTACGCTGTTTCTGGAACCTTCTTTAGGGCTGTCATACAATTTGGGAAATGGTTTTTCTCTCGATTCAAGCATTGGCTGGCAGTTTGATATTACTTCTGAATTTTTGACAAAGAAATATTCGTATATGTATTGGACTGGCTTGCGTCTTTTAGTTGGAATTGCTTATGAGTTTTAATGTAAAATAACAGCTTGACATCCCATCCTCCCGGATATCCCAAATAAATAACCAAAGAATAGTACCCGCACGGTCTTTACATCCCCTTTAGGGGCTTGGGGCGGTTTTATGGCAAAGACTTCAAGCCGTTTTGTTTTTACCCGAACGGTCTTACTCCCCTCCTTTGGAGGGGTTGGTGGAGGTCAATCTGTGGATTAGGGGAGGTAATCCCATCCTCTCCGATATCCCAAATAAATAAGCAAACAATAGTACCCGCACGATCTTTACATCCCTTTTAGGGGCTTGGGGCGGTTTTATTTGCATTTATAACCCGTAATTAAATAATTTCCTTATTTTTGCTGTGGATATTTGTTTCCGGAAGTGAAAATGCTTCAATCACAAGAGCCGGGATTAATAAAATCTTTGCAACCAACGCATAATTTTTTTACATTGAAAGAACATATCCGGAAGGACGGAGTGACTTTCTTTTAACCCGAAGGGTATGGCTGATTTTAATGTTTACGGTTTTCATTGCAGATAATCATAAAAAAAGAGCCTGATTCCCGGTTGAAATCAAGCTCTTTCTATGTTGAGGATATTGTTTTGTTGATAGATGAAAAACCGGTTTACAGTTTTCTGGTCACTCCTTCGGTAGGGACACTTTCGTATTTATATCGGTTGACAGCAGTAACAACAAACGAACAACGGCCTTTGAATTTCTTTTCGTAAGCATTCAGGTCAATGCAATTTTCGGTGGTTATGGCTACGATATTTTCGGGATCAT
>DAONDU010000204.1:0-3898 GCA_035402725.1 Paludibacteraceae bacterium
AAGTTGTGTTCGTATTTTAGCCCGTGCCCGCGACAAATTTACACATACCGCGTTTTCGGTGAGTTCGGTAACAAATGCTATTTCGGCAATTTCCATTTCTTCCACATCGCGCATGCGGATAATGCTTCGTTGCAGTTCTGGCAGCCGGTCGATGAGGAGCTTTACCCTTTCTGTCATGTTTTTCACCTCAGCTTGTTCATGCGGATTTTTATGGTCGCTGATCAGTTCCGGGTGCAGCTCGCTGGTTTCACGTCTTTGCCGGATGATGTCCAGACACCTGTTTCGCATCACGCGCATTGCAAAGCCATCCATGTTCTCCACCACATCCAGTTCGCTGCGTTTCTCCCAAAGTTTCAACTGTACATCCTGCAAGGCATCTTCCGCTTCGACGCTATTTCGAAGCATTGATTTTGCAAACCGGTAGAGTTTACCGGTAAGTGCCGAAAATATTGAGTTGAACTTTTGAGCTTCCATACACTATTAATGACGAAAGGTCGGAAAAAATATTACACCGGGAAATAAATTTTCTTATTTTCGGAAAAATTTGTTTTCAGAATATGGAATAAAAACATATTTTTCCTGATAAAAAATATCACACCTCCTCCGATAAAAACATTTAATGCACATCCAATTCTACTGTAAGTTTTCGATAAATACTTTCAGCTCCCCCTTCAGGAGGCTGGGGGGCATTTTCGTGTAAAAGAAAAGAACGCAGAGAATAAAATCAGTCAATTTTATCGCTTGCGTTCCGTTAGTATACTGTGTTGGTAATTGCTTTTATACAATTCGTTTGATTACCCTCAGTTTATGTGTATATTCACCGGTTTGTGATGAAATGATACCCTGACTGTCAATAATCTCAATCTTAACGTTGCCCGACGAATGAA
Organism: Paludibacteraceae bacterium; assembly: GCA_035402725.1. Taxonomy (GTDB): domain Bacteria; phylum Bacteroidota; class Bacteroidia; order Bacteroidales; family Paludibacteraceae; genus UPXZ01. Next base: position 888 of record DAONDU010000204.1, read on the forward strand.
TAATCTGATGTGAGTTGATAAGAATACCCGTATGAACGATGTTGCCTTCCTCATTCTCAAAAAATGCCACATCGCCGGCTTCAACTTCTGAGAGGAAATCAACCACAGTACCAATTTCGACCTGCTGCGACGCGTCACGGGGAAGTGAAATGCCTATCATCGAAAAGACTACCTGTACCAGTCCCGAACAGTCAATCCCGAAGATACTTTTTCCACCCCAGAGATAGGGCGCGTTTACGTACTGATTGGCCAGCTCAACAACCAGTTGCCCGTTGTTGTTTTTGGTAAAAACAGGTTCGAATTGTGCCAGCTGATAAATCTCGTTCTGTAGTTCAAATTGTTCACGGGTGACTGGTGGCAGCAGACTTCCGCCCGGAAGCGTAATCTTTTCAACACTCGAGGTCCTGAAACAAACCACCAGCGGGGTTTTTGCTGCCCTGAAAGCGGAAGTGTCCACGGGATCGGATGTGAAATATCTGGAGGATACCGTTTTCTTCCCAATCCAACCGGTGTAATTATCAGCGAGATTTTTTACCTGATACCATCCTTCGGTGGTTTCAAGAATTTCAACCTGTTGCCCGAAAAGCAGTTGCGAAACCATTTCGCTCCTTTCGTCGGCCTCAGCCCGAAGGGGGATTAATGGAAGTGTAATAATTGTAAACATATTATTTACCTGCGTTAATGACTTTCAAAAAAAATGTCCGAAAATTTCAGACTGATTGATACATACTTCTTTTTTACAAAAATAGGGAAAGTTCAAACATTTTAGGCTATATTCCTGTTTTTTTTATACTTTTATTCCTATTTTTGATGTTTAATCTTCAACAGGTTTTTCCCGGTGATCTACCCGAAGTTTTTTCATCAAAAAATCAGAATAATTTCGCGATGCGTACTTTTATGTTAATATAATTCGAAATCAATGATTTCAATCCAATTCATGTAAAAAAAAGAAATTAACGTATGAAATTCAAAATAACACAGGAAACAATTAAGCTTATAACCAAACTCGGTTTGTTTATTGCCCTCATAGCCATTATCGTACAACTGTTTCCGAAAGATAAGAAATTTAAATACCAGTACGAGGTTGGTAAACCCTGGACGTATGAGCTTATTACTGCTTCGTATGATTTTCCGATTTATAAAACCGAAAAACAACTCGAAGCTGATAAGGAAGAACTCTTGAAGAATTATGCACCCTATTTCCAACTGGATGAAAATATAACCAAGCGACAAATAAACCAGTGGCGCACTGACTGGAAACTTAAAAACAACACCGATTCGAGATATGATGCCTATGTGGAAAGAAAACTGAATGATATATACAGCAGTGGTGTCGTTAGTCCCACCACCTTCGACAGATTGAAATCACTTGGCCGTAAAAACATTGTTGTTGTGAAATCCAACAGATTGACCAGTAAAGTTCCTGTGGATGAGCTCTATACACCCAAGGAAGCATACGAGGAAATTGTACTGGATAAACCATACTACTTCAGCGACAGTGAACTGAGTAAATACAACCTGAATCTTTATCTGGTTGAAAATCTGCGTTACGACAGCATCACTTCTGAAGCTGTCAAACAGGAAATGTTCAAAAATCTGTCACTCACATCGGGTATGGTGCAAGCCGGAGAACGTATCATTGACCGTGGAGAAATAATAACACCCGGAACTTTTTCTATCCTGAATTCGATGAAAATAGCATCCGAAAAACGAAAAACTGCTTTTCACGAATCTTATCTGGTGCTGATTGGGGAATTTATCATGATTTTCATGTTTATCCTCTTACTTACGTTTTATCTTTATTTGTTCAGACCATACATTTACGGGAGTGCCAAAAATCTTTTTTTTATTGCTCTGATGATGCTCCTCATTGTAGCGTTATCATCCCTGGTTTTGAGATTCACCAGTCTGAGTATTTATATAGTCCCGTTTGCGCTTCTTCCGGTTATCATCCGTGTGTTTTTCGACTCCCGAACCGGACTTTTTGCACATATTATTACCGTGCTGATTATCTCATTTATGGTCGACAACCCCTTTCTGTTCATTATTCTACAGATAACGGCCGGTATGGCAGCTGTTTCGGGGTTGAAAGATATGACTCAGCGCTCGCAACTAACCCAAACGGCATTCTACATTTTTCTGAGCTACACAGTCATGTATCTGGCTTCCGAGTTTATTGCCGAAGGCGACCTGACACGTATTCATTTCTTACCAATAATCAATTTCGGGGTTAGCTCGTTACTCCTGCTGTTTGCCTATGTGCTAATTTATATTCTTGAAAAAATATTCGGATTAATTTCGGCCATAACACTTGTAGAATTAACGAACATCAACAGTGACCTGATGATGAAATTTGCCGAACTGGCACCCGGAACTTTTCAGCATTCGTTGCAGGTATCGAATCTGGCTACCGAAGCTGCAAAAAAAATTAACGCTAACAGTTTGCTGGTTCGTACCGGAGCGTTATATCACGATATCGGAAAAATGAAAAATCCGCAGTATTTTATCGAAAATCAGGAAGGTGGAATAAATCCTCTGCTGGATATGAGTTATGAAGAAGCTGCCAAAGCTGTGGTAAGTCATATTGCAGATGGGGTGGCAATTGCAAAAAAATACAGACTGCCAGAACAAATTGTCGGATTTATCACAACACATCAGGGAAAATCTAAAACAAAGTATTTTTATAATTCTTACATAAATGCAAATCCGGGTAAATCACCCAACGAAGAGGACTTTATGTATCCGGGTCCGATACCTTACAGCAAAGAAACTGCCATCCTGATGATGGCCGATGCGGTTGAAGCACGCTCCAGGACACTTGATCAATATACCGATCAAAGCATCAGCGAAATGGTTGAAAATATGATTGATACGCAGATTGCCGATGGGCAGCTTAAAGATGCCCCGATAAGCTTCAGAGACGTAGAAACAGTAAAAAAGGTATTTACGGAAAAGATTAAAAATATATATCACAACAGAATTACTTATCCGGAACTGAAAAATCAACCGGA
>DAONDU010000205.1:0-286 GCA_035402725.1 Paludibacteraceae bacterium
TGATTTTATCGAAATTGGTTTTATCGATATTGCTTTGCTGTTCAAGTTCTATTCTGCCCAGATCGAAACTCATGACCGCGGGATAATCGCCTGTAATGCTTTTTATATCAGACCTGTCGTTATCGCCTTTCCAGCCTACACCATAAAGCGGGTCATCGTGATGACCGAACAGAAAACCCTTTTCGGGAATTGACATCAGGTTTTTTAAAAGACAGGCGGTTTCGGGTGTGAGCTCATTATCAGTGTTCGGAACTGCTGTTTTCCCGACGGCAATTTTCTTATTACA
>DAONDU010000205.1:296-3894 GCA_035402725.1 Paludibacteraceae bacterium
AAAGTATATTTATTGATAAAAATATCAATAAACCAATCAGTTTTATTTTCATGTTGTTATGCTATTTTAATGAGGGCATTTTGTCTCGGGTTATAACTGCCGGATTGTTAAAAAGTGATTTCCAATAGGTTGAACCATTGTATTTGTCGGTACGCGTATAGTCTCCATACCAGGGCATAAACCACAACCAGGTGTCACCGTTTTGCATCATTTTATCAGGATCGGGTATTCCGCTGCATTCGGACAAGGCAATCATTTTATGATCATTAATGATGGTTTTTACCTTGTTGAATTCAACAATCTGCGAGTCATGAACATTTGTTTCGGGGTATAAATCACGTCCTGCAATGTCGACATACTCATCGCCGGGATACCAGTCCGGATCATTTCCCTGCGAGGTCCATACCCATATCAGGTTATTTAGCTGATGTGTTGTGGTAAGACGCTCAAACATCAGTTTCCAGAGTGCCTTGAACGGAGCTGCACCTTTTGCTCCCCACCAGAACCAGGCTTTACCACCCGTATAGGAGTTGGTGTTGCCGGCAGCTTCATGCAGTGGTCGCCATATAACTGGTATGTTTTTGTTTTTCAACAATTTAAGATATCCGGCTATGATGTCAATGTCCTTAATAATCAGTTTGTATTCAGCCGAGTTTGTGTCGCTGATTTTGCTTAAATCAAAATTGGTGTTGCTGGCATAAAAGGCATATTCGGTACTACTTCCGGAGTTGATATTTTTTGGTACATTCCAATGCCACATGATTGCAACCAGTCCGTTGTTGTTCCACCAGTTTTCAGCAACCGTAGTATTTGAATAATCTATCCAGTTGGCAGGAGAGAAAACATGGTGAACATAATCGAAGCAATTCAGGGCAGGATATTTTCCGGTTTGAACTTTCACCCAGTCTGCCTCATCGGTATTCCAATTGACATTGGCCATGGTTCCCGAAATCGTTTTTGTCCCGTATATACTTTTCAGAAAATCTATAACCTTCTGTGCCTCTGTTGAATAAGTCCTTACGGGAGGAGTGTAGGTTTTGAAAGTAATTTTTATTTCTGTCGGGAGATATACTCCTGTCGGACCTTTGACAGTATTTGCCGGTATAATAAGCGTATAACTGGTCGAAACGGATAGAGAAGAAACGGTGATTGTCAGTTCTTTGTTCGTGCCGGGCTGAACATCACTAACCGGAGAACCATTCAGGGTGATGTTGTAACCAGTTTTCAGAGTTACATTTTCGTTAAAAGTCATCACTATTCGGGTCATATTTTCAGAAACATCCATTGCACCGTTAGCCGGGTCGACCGACACAAGCTGAGGCGGTGTTATTTCTTCAGGCTCCGGATCGGGTTTGCATGAAGCCAGCAAGAGCAGACCGATGAATATGAATTTGAATAGTGATTTCACTGTCAGGAATATTTTGAATTGAACAGAAGAGAGTTTTTTACGCTCTCTTCTGTTTTGAAGTAATATAATTATTTAGGATCGAAACGGATATTATCAAAGCACAGACCGGCAAAATCTGTTCCTGCATCCGAGGAGTTAAGAACGATACCGAAATCTCCGGAATTTTTTGTCGGATTTGACAATACTCCGCTGATTGGTATGGTTAATGTAGCCCAGTCGTTATCGGGAGTTGCAATGTAATTGCCCGAAACAATCAGCTGAGAAGATACATTTTCACCGCCAATTTTGAAAATAAATTCATATCCACCTGTAATCAGAATTGGTTTAATGGTTTTAATATCTACCTTCAAAACATAGTTATTCGGATTTACTGAAGGCCAGCCACCGTTCGGATCGGGGTGATTGCAACCTAATATCCACCATCCCGGACGCGAGAAGAGCGTGATATAACCGTTTGTTTTACCAAGACCTGCATCGTAAGAACCTCCCCAGTTATCCCAGTCAACTGCATGCCAGTCGGAGGTACGCTGGTTGAAATCGTAGATCATTTTGGTTTGTGAAGTTATGGGGTCGGTACCGCTTATAGTTACCGAGGTCATAGCAACTTTTCCGGAGTAAGTAACCAGTTTGATGTTGTTCAGACCAGCTTTTGCTCCATCAGGCACATACACTTCGAGCAGTGTTGCCGAACGGGTATCAAAATTGGTTGCTTCCACGTTGTTTTCAAAAATCACCGATTTTACCAAATTCAGTTTAGTACCTTTCATTACAAGCAGTTTGCCCGGTTTAACGGTTGCAGGTATATCAGTAATCACAGGTATATCGGCAGCTGTTACAGTCAATGAAATAGTCGATTCTACTTCTGTTCCGTTAATGGTAACTAATACGGGGTTACCACTGGTAGCATCGGTAGGTACTGTTACAGCAAATGAATTGGCTGAAGCAGGTGTTACATCTACAATTTTTGCCGATGAAGGGAATTTTACCTGTTTTACCAGATCCAGATTGGTACCTTCGATGGTCAGTTCACTGCCTGCCATCAGAGTGGTAGGATTCAATGAGGTTATCGCTGGTTTAATATATGTAAATGCCGGTGTTTCAATGGTTTTAGTCGATAAAGTTACCAGCGTGGCTTTAGTGGCTATGGCAGTTTTTGGAACAGTTACAACTATTTTATCAGCAGCTTTTGAACTTATTACAGCTTCCAGATCACCAAATTTTACAGCTGAAACCAGATCCATATTTGCACCTTTAACCGTAATTTCAGTATTATTTTTTATTGGATCGGGGGTCACGCTTAAGCCTGAAGGCATGACTGTGGTCAGCGTTGCTCCGTTTTCAACAACAACTCCCGATTTGGCCAGTAAATTCACGGCTCCGTCATGAGCATCTTCAGGAACAGTCACTTTTATTTCAGTCCCGGGAGTGTTCAGTGTGAAGTTATTGCTCGGAATGATTTTTCCACCGCCAAATTCGACCATATCAACCAGGTCGAGATCTTTACCGGTAATTGTCAGTACAGCACCGGGCTTAATGGTAGTTGGAGCGAAAGAGGTAAATGTTGGTAAAACTACATTCAGAGCTTCTTTCGAGTAAACTTCGATGGGAATTTCGGCGCCGTTGGAAAGAATGATTTTCCCGGTTTGAGCCTGTACAGGTACTTTCAGTTCTATCTGTTTGCGGGTTCTTGACACGAAAGCAGTATCATCCACAGCAACGCCATCGAAGAAAATTACTCTTTTAATCAAATTCAGATAATCACCTTTTATGGTCAGTACTTGTCCGGCTTTGATTGTTGCCGGAGAAACACTTTCAATGGAGATTGGTTCCGAATAGGTGAGTGGGGTCTTGGTTTTTATGTCACCCTGAGGTGTTTTTAGTGTTACAAGGCCAACACCGGCATTCTGAGGGATAGTAATTTTGATTTCGCGCTCGTCAACGACAGCAATGTCGCTGACTTCAATAGTACTGCCTGATGTCAGGCCCGGAAGTACGATGGAGGTTACTTTATCCAGATTATTACCGATAAATCGCAGGTCACCACCGCGCAGTGCCGGTGAAGGACCGAATGAATTGAGCAGGATGGTATCGTCCACTTCATCTTTGTCGCATGAAGTAAATCCAATTCCGGATAGCAGCAATAAGCATATCATCAGGCCTGCTGTCCATATATTCTTTTTTGTTTGCATA
>DAONDU010000206.1:0-3849 GCA_035402725.1 Paludibacteraceae bacterium
CGGCATTGCCAGAACAATTTCCCGACAAGGTCTTTATTTGCAACATACATTGTATTGGGTACAGCTATGCCCGATCCGGCCGTATAAGCTTCAAAATCATCGTTGAAGGATACGATTTCCACGGTATTGGTTGTTGGTTCCGTTGCCGAATACTGATATTCCACTATGCGTACGTCCCCTTCTGAAGCTTTGGGGTTTTTTGTTTTCAAAATTCCCGGTACAACAGAAGCGGCCGATTTTGCAGGAGTCAGAGAATTAACCGTACTGTTTCCCCAGATGTTGGAATAGTCGGCAACTGTCAGGGCATAGTATGCCGAACTTCCGTTTTTGAACTTATAACTAATTTTCGCAGCCGAACCTTTATTAGCACCGTAATACATGGTTTTGAGCAGGTATGGCACGGAAGTCGATACAGGAGCATTCACAGAGAAGGCCTTGTCGGCGGTCAGCGATTTTGCTGTGAGTGAGTCTGTAGCATTTTTATTGGCATTGAGCGATTTCACAATGCTTGTAATATCGGCATCTGTCAGCGTATATTCATACGTAGTCACATCGGTTGATTTAGTCATTTCATCCAGTCCCTCAAAATTCTCGTTGAAATTACAGGAATAGAAAAACAGGGTGCTTATGAGTGTAATCAGAAATAAAATATTCTTTTTCATACGTCGTATATTAATTTTTGATTGTTAAAAATTCAGTTTCAGCGTTACAGAATAAGTTCTGCCAAAACCGTAGAGTACAGATACTGTTTTCCACTCGTCAGCGCTGGCTGTGGTAGGAGTGAGATCACGGGCATCGGATATATACACCTGATCGAGCAGGTTGTTGATATTACCTAATAAAACAGCATCAAAACCGCCAAGTTTGAATTTGTAGTTGGCATTGAAATCCATAACTCCTGCCGAAGGTATCATCCAGGGGGTAACATACGTTGTAGTTCCCAGGTTGGCTGAAATGGAGAAATCGGCATAGTTACGTGCATAGTAAGTGTAATCAAGTCCGGCACTAAAATCCCTGAGGAATTTATATTTGGCTCCCAGGGCAAAGGATGACTGAGCTGAGTTACCTACACGTACATTGCGCAGATCAAGTTCTACGTTGGCATGATTAGCCGAATACAGTTCAATCAGGTTTCCGTTTTTGTCGGTTATCGAACCACTTGCGTTTACGGGTTGTCCATCTTTATTAAAGAGATATCCGCTTGCCTTGCTTGTCCAGTTCCAGTCGCCAATGGATGCCATACCTCTGATTTCGAGATTCCGGATTGGTTTTGCTACAAAGTCAAGTTCAATTCCCTGATGTAGTGCATCAACGCCTGTAAGGTTTACAATTCCGTCGTCGGAGCTCGAACCGAGGGTTTTTACCATTGTTTTGTCGAGCCAGTTGGTGCGGTATAAGTTCAGGTTTGCTGTAAAGAATTTGGAGCGGTATCCGTAACCAAGTTCGGCCGAGAAAACTTTTTCGTTCACGGCGTTTTTGTTTACAGCATTACTTGTATGAATTGTTGTAAAATAGCCACCAGACATAAAGGGTGCACGGGAAATGTAACCCACATTGGCAAATACGTTGTGATTTTCGGTCAGGTTATAGTTAGCTCCCGTTTTGGCGGTGTAACCCAGGAAGTTTTTGCTGGCCGATTTTTCATTGTCATAATAGAAACGGTCCACTTTCCAGTAAGTGCTGTTGGATAATGAACCCGAAACGAATACATTCAGTTTGTTTCTGGAGTATTCGAGCTGAGCAAATCCACCTTCCTGAACCACAAAACCGGTATTGTCACGATAAACGATATCTCCTTCTTTTAATTTTTCATTCACGAAGGAAGGATTACCACTTATGGCTTTGTTTTTCACATTTGCACGGGCAGGGTCAATGTAGAAACCGCCGCTCATCAGGTCAACAATTACTGCATCGTGTTTTCCGGCATAATACCTTAGGTCAATTCCTCCGTAGAAATCAATATTCTGAGTCAATTTATTATTATAAGTAGAAAGTAGTCCTACCCAGTTGTGGTTATTGCGTGAGCTGGTTATTACCGCTTGCGAACCATTGGGGCTGGCAGCATTTTCTTTCTGAAGCTTTCCATAATCCATGTATCCGTCAATACCCCGATAGGTTGTATTGAGCATACCTGTCGAACTATTGGTACCATACAGGAGTGAACTGTTATTACCTCTCCATGCATAACCACCTCCATCACCTATCGACATATAGAGTGCCGTGGAAAGACTTGATTTGGTGTCGATAGTCCAAAAGTGGTTTAATGAAAGTTGTGGTTTATGATAATAATTGTAGTTACCGGTTTTTTGCTGACCGTTCAGGCCAAATCCGTAAGTCGGATTAAACTGATATCCGTCTTTCAACTTCTGCCATTCGGGAATGAGCAACTTGTCTCCGTTGTAGCGCTGGTTGTGCCATTGAGGAGCACCAAAACCTGTAAAAGATAATTGATGTTTATCATTTATGATTTTAGAGATGTTCAGGAAGTAGGAATATCCCTCGAACTGGTTGCCCATTACATACCCATTGCCCCAGGTTTTGGCTCCGAGCAGTGTTATTGCCCAACCACTTTCGCTCAGACCGGTCGATATGTTGAATGACATTTTATTATATCCATGATCACCTACCGAATAAGAAGCTGAACCACCTTTTTTTGCTTCGGTCGATTTGGTTACAATATTAATGGAACCTCCCACCGAGGGTGCAGCCACTTTTGAAGCTCCAAGACCACGCTGTACCTGCATCGAACGGGTAACGTCGCTCAATCCAGCCCAATTGGACCAGTAAACACCGCCCCATTCCATATCGTTCATAGGTACTCCGTTGATCATAACGGCAATATTGGCCGACTCGAAACCACGCAGGTTGACACGGGAGTCACCATATCCACCGCCCTGTTTGGTAGCATAAATACTCGGGGTAGATTTCAGAATTTCGGGAAATTCCTGAGTACTGAGTTTTTCCTGTATTTCCAGGGGCTCAATGACCGAAAGTGCCACAGGTGTTTTACGTCGGATAGCGATAGATGAAGTTACTACCACATCCTTCAGCCCAATAGCCTCACTTTTGAGCGTAATGGTGCCCAGATCGGGTTTAGCGGCGGTAACGGTGATGTTTTTAGTGGTATATCCCACATACGAAATGGTTAAATCATTGCTGTTTCTGGGTAATTTCAGCGAAAAGCTTCCGTCCAGCGAACTGCTCACTCCGGTACTGGATTTTGTGTCATAAATACTTACTCCGATCAGTGGATCGCCGTTTTCTTCATCTACAATTTTTCCGGTCACCTGGATTTGTGAAAATGCAGGAAACACCAAAAGCACAGCAAATAAAAGTGCAAAAAGTTTTTTCATAAAATTTAATATTTGATTACTAATAAAAATTTGTATTTCGGACAAATATAGAGATTTTAATTGAGAAGTTTAGCTTAATTTGTTTAAATAATTTTCCCTGATTTTTGCATTGAAAATTAAATTATCCCGTAAATCTGACAGCTATAAACCTATCTGTTTTTAATATATTTAAATTGTAAATAATTGCTTCTGATAACTATTAATCAGAAAGTTTTTTTTAAAGGTATTTTAACCGTTTAAAATATTTTGCTTAATAGATAGTTTTGATTTATTGTGGTTCTTTTAACACTAATATTAAAATTGTATTACAAAAATTTGTTTCAGTGAAACTTCTTTTCTAAAATCATATCATGAGAGTATGAATTGAATTTTTATTGAGCGACGTGAGATATCCGATATTATTTTTATTATTTCATTATCTTTGCGTATTAAAAATTTAATTATGCATACCGAACTCCAACTCATACTTACCCCCGAACAAGCCGAAAAAAAGGAA
>DAONDU010000207.1:0-3845 GCA_035402725.1 Paludibacteraceae bacterium
CTGTAAAGTTCTTGGGCATCATCCAGAATGCCGGCCAGGTACCTTTGCCGGTGGGGACTTTCAGACGTGCTTCAAAGTAGCCATATGTCCAGCTGTCGATAGAATTCATCCGGATCGATAATACTTCTGAACCGACTTTTTTGGCAATGATTTTCAGTACTCCGTCAGAAATAACGGCACATGTATCGGTGCCTCTGGAACCAGCAATATAATTCTGAATTTCGTTATTGCCCCAGCCATTGGCGCCGGTTTCGTACCACCAGCGGGCTAAACTAGGTAATGGCGTTTTGCCGTTGCTCTGGCGCGAATCGTTGAATTCGTCCTGCCATTTGAGTGTATATCCAGCCGGAACGTAATTAGGAATTGTTGCAGCAGCCTGCTTTACAGACAATTTTTTGGTGTAAGTACCCGATTTGAATGTCAGCACGGCAGTTCGTTCGGTGTTCATGCCGTTTTTTGATAAGGTAATCTTCATGCTTGTTTGTCCGTTGTATCCCGAAGCAGGCGTAATAGTACACCACGACTGGCTGGATGTGGCAGTCCATGAACCATTTGAAGTAACCGTCAAATTTTGCGTATTTCCATCATCGGTAAAAGTAATATTTTCGGGTGCAAATTGCCAGGTTATTTCTGTTTCGTGAGGCTCAGGATCTGGTCCGTCGTTATTCCCGCATCCGGAGAATAACACCAGAACAATCAATAACAGGTTATACATCGTTTTCATTCTTATTTTGTGTACGTTGTAATTATTTAAACGCTTATTACAGAGAAATAGCATAATTTGGGTACAAGTTTTTGGTGAAAAGAGAAAAAAGGAAGGGCTACAACCTTGTAGCCGCTTCCTTTTTTTTAAAAAAATTAGTAATTATTCGTTGAAAGAGAAATCATCGAAGAAGAAAATACCTGTTCCAGCATGTCCTTCCGCTCCGAACTGAATGACAATCTTGTCGTAATCGGTACGGGTTGCCACATTACTGAAATCGAAGGTAAGTTCAATCCATTTGTTAAGTTCAAGATCACCTTTCACAATTTCGGTCTGCGATTGCCATGCATTGCCTCCCATACTGCTGTCCTGTAATTTCACAGCCAGCTGTGGACGCAATTTGGCATTTGAAATCCATGAACCTGCCGTTGCCCAGTCGGTTGTATAATCGTTGGAAGGAATATACACTTTCAATTTGATCTTGTTCTGCTTTGTCAAATCGAATTTATACTTTTCAGCAGTAAATGAAACGTTGCTGTAGAAAGCAGTGGATTTCTGATAACGATATACTTTGTCCGATTCATTGATGGGTACAGGTGATGGATTATCAAATATTCCGGTTTTACCACCCATATCTTCTTTTGCAAAGTTAATTTTTGAAGTTCCTGTTTCAAAGTTCTCGGATAGAGGCACTGCTTTCGGTTCTTTCACAATTGGAGGAGCAGCCACATTCAGTTCTGGCAAGCAATAAACGAATACCCAGTCCTGACCTTCAACCGTATTATTCACACGTAAAGCCATTACTTTATCGGTCTGATAAATAATTTCATAGACCTGCGAACCACAATAATAGCCCATAAAAGCATTGCCAGTAAGAGTCAGTTTGGGATATTTTCCGCTTTCATCCAGTCCAAAATTATAATTGCCGCCGTTGTAATCGAAGATAGCATCATCGCCGTTAATTCCGGTTACTGAATAACCACCAATCGAGGCTGCCGATGCTTTTCTGCCATAGCCTTCTCCTTTATTTACGATGTTGAGTTTTACTCCATTCTGAATAAATGTAAATTTGAAATCATACATTTTCCATGAGCCCTTATCGTTGGGAGCTGCTCCCCACCACGACTGTCCGTACGAGCCCTGTGGCCCAAGTCCGATATGTCCGCTGATAGGAAAACCGGTAGCAGCAGCAACTTCCTTAGCGAAATTGTTGTACTGGTCGAATACCCATGTTTTACCATCCAAATCGGTAGCACCACCGGTCAGATTAACATATGCAGGCGTATTGATTAAAGCATAATCGTTCTGAGCAATATGTATTACCTGGCTTTTTGTGGCTGATTTACCGTCTGGCGTATTCAGAGTGAGTGTAACTGTATAGTCACCGGCAAAAGGATACTGTCCTACAACAGTATTTGAATTGCCCGTTCCACCATTACCCAAATCCCAGCCCATGGAGTAAACTCCTTTGATAGCTGTAGTGTTGGTAAAAGTAATTACATTCGCACTGGTAGATGAAGGGGTTTGTGAAAAAGTAATCTGATCGGCTGTAACAGTATCCAATGTTCCCAAAGAATACTTATCATCTTCCTGAGGACTGCAGGCTGTCACCAACATGAAGGACAGCAGCACCCCGATTCCGTTTTTTATTATGTTTTTCATACTTGTTTTTTTTAGTTATCCATCGAAAACAGGTTTGCTACATGAAACCTGTTTTCGGCAGGATTGTTGTTACAATAAATTAATTATACCCCGGATTTTGTTTTAATTCAAACTCAGTTCCCTTGGTTTTATCGATTTCAGATTGTGGAATTGGTAAATACTTTTTATTGTCATTCCACGTACGTGTACTTAACGGAGTACTTTCGGTTAACAGCGAGGTGTCACCCCAACGTACAATGTCCCAGAAACGGATGCCTTCTCCCACAAATTCGCGACGGCGTTCCAGCTTGATGTTGGCTACTGTTGCAGGTATCGGCTTATCAGTTCCGAAAGCACGATTACGAACGCGATCCAGACATGACTGAGCAGTGATGCCATCCACAGCAGGCTGTCCATGAACTACCACCAGTTCGGCATAATTGAGCAAGGTTTCGGCAAAACGGAAGATTCTGAAATTGTTGCAATAGTTCAGATCCACATCGCCCTGCGGATTGTAACCAACACGGGCAGCATATTTTGCCTGGAAAAGATGTGTATCCTGAAAACGTGCGGTGTATTGTGAACCTTCCCATTTGTTGATCGAGCCTTCGCGACGGGTATCACCTTCTTCGTACATATCCCAGGTAGCCTGACGCACCGGACCAAATCCCCATCCGCCTTTGAAGTCACCAGTTTTGCTGCCGGTGTTCAAACCGTTGGGCGAAATGAATGCCGGAAGATTGGTTCCGTAACCCTGCCAGCCACTTGACCATGTTTTTCCTTCAGGCAACTGGTTGCTTTCGAAAATAGATTCCTGACAAAACTCATTTTCATCGACCCACATGGCTGCATAGTTATTAAACAACCCATATTCGTTACTCTTGATAATTTCTGCCATATCTTTGGTTACTTCGGCATAACGGGCAACGTCTTTCTGATACATCACCACGCGGGCTTTGAGCATCAGCGCTGCTGCTTTTGTAACACGACCGGTACTGGTAGAGCCTTTAGAATAACTCATTGGCAAGCGGTCAGCACCGGCATCAGTCTTACCACAGGCAAAATCAAGATCTTTCATTATGGCTGCATAAACTTCATTAGCAGTTAACTGTTTAGCCATGTAAGGAGCAGATGAAAGCGGAGCTTCGAAATACGGAACATTACCCCAGAATTTCCAAAGCCAGTGTACATAATAAGCACGCAGGAAATGAGCTTCGGCCTGATATTGGTTCAGCTTTGCTTCCGGAACATTCACTGCATTATCGCAGGCAATAATCACATTGTTGCAACGAGCCAGACCCGTATAGAATATGCTCCATAATCCGTCAATATTTTCGTTGGGAGTAGTTGTGAACAACGACAACAGGTATAACTGATGCTGGTCACCGGCATCACCACCGCCTTTGTAGATATCGTCCGACCTGAGGTCAGACATCAGCGGAATGCTGTTGTAATTATTATTGGCGTAACTGTCGAACAGAAGTATCTGATAAGCCGAACC
>DAONDU010000208.1:0-3818 GCA_035402725.1 Paludibacteraceae bacterium
AGTTCTCTCGTTGGGAATTGACACCTGGGGAGTTGATTTTGTTTGTTTCGGCAAAGACGGAGAGCCGCTTCGGATGCCTTACTGCTATAGAGACACGCACACTTTCGGCGCGCCTGAAAGATTTTTCAGAAAAATTCCAAAAGAAGAAGTATATAAAAAAACAGGCATACAGATTATGAATTTCAATAGTCTTTTTCAACTTTCAACTCAACTTGAAGAAGACAACTCCATATATCCGTTAACTGATAAGATACTTTTCATTCCCGACGCCTTATCATATTTGCTTACAGGTCATATGGTTACCGAATACACCATTGCTTCCACTTCGCAGATGTTGAATCCTTACTTGAGAGAGTTCGACACTTCCTTGCTCGAAATAAATCATCTTAGTCCGGATAAATTTGCCCCTATCGTAACATCCGGAACTGTAATCGGCCAATTATCCGAATCCGTTTCGCGCCAGACGGGAATGAAGGACATTTCGGTAATTGCCGTTGCAGGACATGACACCGCCTCTGCAGTGCTAGCCACACCTGCTGAGAACGAGAATTTTGCCTACCTGAGTTCGGGTACCTGGTCGCTGATGGGTATCGAATCGAAAGTGCCGGTCATCAATGAAGAAACCTATGCTCTCAATTTCACCAATGAAGGCGGTGCCGATGGTTCCATCCGGCTGTTGAAAAATATCTGCGGTATGTGGCTCATTGAGCAGTGCAAAAAGGATTGGGAAATAAACGGAACGGTAACTTATCAGGAAATTGTACAGGCTGCTGAGGCTTCTGTGCCTTTTCGGTGCTTCATAAACCCCGACTCGCCTTGCTTTGCAAGTCCACAATCGATGATTAGTGCCATTCAGGATTACTGCAGACAAACCGGTCAATATATTCCCGAAACAATGGGTGAAATAGCCCGGTGCATATATGAAAGTCTGGCTTACCGATATAAACAGGTATTATCTAATCTTCAAAATCTTGCCAGTTTCCCTATCAACACACTGCACATTATAGGCGGAGGTTCACAGAATAAAATGCTGAATTCATTTACAGCAAACGCCATCGGTAAACCGGTCATTGCCGGCCCATCGGAAGCCACTGCTATCGGGAATATACTGCTTCAGGCTCAGGCTGCCGGAGTGGTTAAGGATAAGAATGAAATCAGACAGATTATCCGCCATTCATTCGAACCGGAAACCATTGAACCTCAAAATGTCTCATTATGGGAAGAAAATTATAACAATTATCTGAAAGTATATAAAGAATTATAAATATTAAAAAAACAGCACTAAAATCATGAAAGAAGAACAGATTTTAAGAGCCTATCTGGATGCAAAAGAACAATACGCAACCCTGGGCATTGATACTGATAAAGCATTAGAGCAATTGGATAAACTTCCTATCTCACTACACTGTTGGCAGGCAGACGACGTAACCGGTTTTGAAAATCCCGACGGAGTACTCACCGGAGGTATTCAGACTACAGGCAACTATCCCGGCAAAGCACGCACCATAAGCGAAGTTCGTGCCGACATTGATAAAGCCATGGGCTTAATTCCCGGTAATCAGCGGGTAAATGTACATGCTTTTTATGGTGATTTTGGCGGTCAATTGGTTGATCGTGATCAAATTGAACCTTCACATTTTCAAAGCTGGATTGACTGGGCGAAAGAAAAGAATTACAAACTTGACTTTAACTGTACCTGTTTTTCACATGATAAATCAGCCGATGGTCTTACACTTTCTCATCCCGATCCCGAAATCCGTAATTTCTGGATAGAGCACGTAATCCGCTGCCGCAAAATAGCTGAAGAAATGGGACGCCAACTGGGTTCAAAATGTATGCACAACATTTGGATTCCCGACGGCTCAAAAGATGTCACTGTCAACCGTATGCAGTACCGTAAAAATCTGAAAGAATCGCTGGATAAAATATTCGAATACAAAACCAACGATGAATATATGCTTGATTGTATTGAAAGTAAACTTTTCGGTATTGGTGCCGAAAGTTATACTGTTGGTTCTCACGAGTTCTATATGGGATACGGCATGAAAAACAACATTGTCGTTACCCTCGACTCAGGTCACTACCACCCCACCGAAGTCATTTCCGATAAAATTTCTTCGTTATTGCTATTTCTGCCCGAAGTGATGCTTCACGTATCCCGTGGCATTCGTTGGGACAGCGACCACGTTGTAATTCTCAATGAAGAGTTACTTGCCATTGCTCAGGAAATCGTTCGGGCAGATGCTGTTGAAAAAGTTCATGTTGGTCTTGATTATTTTGATGCTTCCATCAATCGTATCGGAGCTTACGTGGTAGGAGTTCGTGCTACTCAGAAAGCATTACTACAGGCATTACTGGAGCCAATAGCTAAATTGCGGGAATACGAGAGCAATGGTCAGAACTTTGAACGCATGGCACTGCTCGAAGAAGCTAAATCAATGCCCTGGGGTGCAATTTACAACTACTACTGTGCTCAAAAAGGTGTGATAGTGGGAGAAGCCTACATTGCCGATATTCAGAAATACGAAAAAGAAGTAACACTGAAAAGATAAAAAAAGGCCATCAAAATCCCCCCATCAGGGGATTTTGTTTTTAAAATATAAATTCTGATTTTTATTAACTTTATCAACCACTAATTCCCTCCTCCCTGGGATGGTTAGGGTGGGCTTAATATTTATGAATACACTCTTCGGATTATTGATAATTGCAATCGGCAGTATGGGCCAGTCAAGCTCATACGTTCCCATCAAAAAAGTTAAAAGCTGGGCCTGGGAGAGTTTCTGGCTCGTTCAGGGCGTATTTGCCTGGCTGATTTTTCCATTTCTGGGAGCACTATTGGCTATACCCGACGGACATACACTGGGCGAAATTCTTTCATCAGGTGATGGTGCAGCCTGGAAAGCAATGTTCTTCGGAGCACTCTGGGGAGTTGGAGGTCTTACCTTTGGTTTGAGCATGCGCTATCTGGGTGTTGCACTGGGACAGAGTATTGCCCTTGGCACCTGCTCCGCTTTCGGAACGCTTATTCCGGCATTGATGTCAGGTACTGATTTGCTGCATGGAAAAGGATTGATTCTGTTAATCGGCGTTAGTGTGGCTATAGCCGGCATTTCAGTTATCGGATATGCCGGAAGTCTTCGTGCCAAAAACATGACCGACGAGCAAAAGAAAGCTGCTATCAAGGATTTTGCTCTGGGCAAAGGCTTGTTGGTGGCGCTTTTGGCCGGAGTGATGAGTGCCTGTTTCAGTCTTGGACTGGAGGCTGCAGAGCCACTCAGAGCAGCAGCGGTAAGTATGGGAACCAAGGCATTGTATGCCGGACTGCCGGCCATACTGATGATTACGATAGGTGGATTTATTACCAATGCCGTTTATTGTATCTTTCAGAATTTCAAAAACAAAACCCTTAAAGATTATCACACCATACCCGGCAAAGTATTGATAAACAATCTTTTATTCTGTGCTTTAGCGGGGGGGTTGTGGTATTCACAGTTTTTCGGATTAGCTCTCGGTAAAAGTTTTCTGACAGAAGGCAGCGCCATGATGGCATTTTCGTGGAGTATCCTTATGTCGCTGAATGTGACTTTCAGCAATGTATGGGGAATAATACTGAAAGAATGGAAAGGAGCCGGTAAAAAAGCTATAGTTTATCTGGTAATTGGTATGTTAATACTCATATTTTCCTTGATAATTCCCGGCATATTCTGATTTTTTTTTTAATTTTGTCGTTAATAGCTCAATACCTGAAATAACACAAAAAAATCAGTCATGAGATTTAACGACTTTGCCATTGACTTCAAATATTTGTTAGTCAATGA
>DAONDU010000209.1:0-1851 GCA_035402725.1 Paludibacteraceae bacterium
AAGAAGCCGGTGATTTTACCCGCGGATGCCTGCAAACAGATCAGAATGGTGCAAAAAAAGTAAAACAGGTAGTCACCAACGGCAAAATAAGTTCCGTTTACCTGCAATTACCCAAAAAAGGAAAATACAACAGGCTGATACTTTTCAACGAAAAGTCTGTTCCGGAACTTAAAATGACCCTGATATACATCGAATCGGAAAAAGATTCGGAAGAAATAATGAAATTAATATTAAAGAAAAAATAATGAAACGTATGAAGACGCAAATTTTAATTCTATCAGCATTAATCCTGACAGCATCCATTACTGTCAATGCACAAACACAAGCAGTTAAGGACACAACCTTATTCTTTAACCAGAAACAAATACACGTTACCGACAGTGTCGATCAGGTAAAGGTTCAGGTATATAAAACGGACACAACGGAATATAAAAAGGTTTATGAAGGTATTTTCACTGATGAAAACAGCTTTGAGAAATATTCTGTTGAAACGCAGTTCGGATTCGATTTTCCTTTTATCAAGAAGAAACGGTCATCAAAATTTTCCGGTCACTATACCGGTATAGGTTTTGGTGCTCTATACACCACTGAGAATTTCACCAATTTCAACGATGCGGGAGGAATTAAAGCTGATTTTTCGAACGAATTCACCTTTAACCCCATTGGTTATTCTTTGCCCGTTATAAAGGGATATGCAGGAATAACCACCGGGATTGGAATGACATGGAGAAATCTGCATTTGGGTAACAACAGCCACCTGGTAAATAATAACGGAATTACTGAAGCTGCACCCGCTCCCGAAGGAATTTCCTATTATTCGTCACGTTTACGGGTTTTCGGTTTCAATATGCCCCTGTATCTGGAAATTCATCCGCTCGGAAAATCAGAATTTTATATTATGGGAGGAGCACTTTTCGGTATAAATACATATACTTCGTACAAAGTGAAATACAAAATGGATGATAACACTAAAATCAAGAAAGTGGAAGGCAAGGATTATAATATCAATCCATTCTCGTTGAGTTATTTAGTTGAAATGGGCTGGGATAATTTAGGAGTTTATGCAAAATACACACCTACTACGTTATTCAAAAACGATAAAGGACCGGATATTCAGTTGTTTTCTGCCGGCCTGAGTTTAAAATTCTAACCGGAAAGTTCTTTTGTCACTTCAATCGTTTATGACTGTCTTGTCACCTGCTGACAGGTTATAAGATAATTTTCAACCGCAGCACGTTAAGTATAACGTGCTGCGGTTCTCATTTTATTTCCTTGTGATGTGAGAAGGCAAGAATTCAATTTACCATGTTAAAATAATCAGGCTTATAAGTACAATTATAATCAGTAGGAGTATGAAAAAGAATATATCAGCCTTCAATTTTGAATGATTATTATTTTTTATGTCTGCAACGATAAATTTTATCCTTTTATAAACAACCAATGCAAATAACGGAATCAGAACTAGAAATAACATCTTCATAATTATCTCCGTTTCACATTGAACTCTATATTAATATTGGTGCAATAGCAGATTTTAAAACAAGTAACTGAGCGATATTTTGGTATAGTCATAATCATAGTATCCGATATTCCAGCGGTGTCCGGCACTCAGTTGGAAGTGCTTTCCAGCCTGTAATCCGCTGTAAAGCTCACCGCCTACCGATGGTATGGAGCCACCGTAACGATCATGTTCCTGATAATTTGAACTGTACTCCTGATTCATAAGAATAACTCCAATTGTAGGCCCACCCTTGATAAACCACTGAAAATTGCGACCGACCGGAAATTTCAACCCAATCAAAGCCGGAATTTCAATACACAGATTTTTTTCACTCGACCAGGGTTTATTCT
>DAONDU010000209.1:1951-3741 GCA_035402725.1 Paludibacteraceae bacterium
TATCCCGACACGATGTACCTGACATCGGTTACAAAAAAGATTTGTTTGTACTGTGTTTCAACTGTTTCGTTTATTAAAGCTCTCGATTTACCGATCAAACCGGCATTTTTCAGCATGTGTTCGCGGGCAAGGGCTACCAGACCCCGATTACTCTTACCCCCGCCAATACCGAAATAATAACGGGCGTAAGCATCTCCTTCTACATATTTGATGATGCGGTAATTTTTTTCACTTAATACCACCTGCGTTTGATGTTGGTTCTCATTGCGGGTTAAACCATCGTGAACACGGCACGAAGTGGATAAAATAACAGTTAAAAGCAGTAACAGTGACCATTGATAAATTTTCATTCGATTTAAATTTTTAAATTATTTATGTTTATAACTTCTATCGTTTCATGACGTTCACCGGACTACGGTTTGCTAAAGAAGAAAACGGGATTTTCAAATAAAATCATTTCACAGTTCACATCAATGCTAATTGATCCAATGATAAAAATCAGAACTTTGTACAAATATATTAAAAAAGAAATAATTCCTGTACATTTTGGGGATTGCAAATACCATACCGATAGGTTAATTTTAAAGTTTTAGTAATTTTCTATTAAAATACCATCTTTAAACAAGTATCAAAGTCATGGGCAGATGCATAGATAATATCATTAATATCAAATAGATATGAAATATTAACATATAAATTTTCTATTAAAATACCGATGCAAAAGCGGAGAAAAAGCGGGTAGTAAATTTATTCCGCAGCCACACGCTATTCATTGCTTACCGGCAATACCCTCACCATGCAATAATATGCCGTAGTATAAAAGTCGCTCAGATGCGGCACATTAATTATGACAGGCAATTTCCTGACTTTCAGTTTGAATTTGATTTCGTAATTGGGATTTATCAGATAGCAAGTTTCTTTCTCGATCTGGTAATTATTCCGTTTCAAATAACTCTTGAAGCGCGAAATGCTGATACCTGTATCTTTTATTTCTTGCAATGCCCGGATCTTAGCATTGCTTTCGCCAAACAATTTCAATACACTTTTATACAACGATTTGGGTAAGAGGTGAATGTAAGGCATCAGACTTAGAAATTTATTTTCACATATTTGCTGATGTCCGCCAAAAGGCATTCGCCACGGGGGAAAGGCAAAAAATATCCGGCCATCTGGTTTCAAAAAGTTCTTTAACATTCCCAAAAACCTTTCCTGATGAGGAATATGCTCAATGGTATCGCGCATGATGATAAGATCAAATCTCCCCGTGTCCTCCGGACGCAAGTTGTAGATATCTTCTGCAATAAACCGGGCATTTGCCTTGCCGGGATGTGACGAATAGTATTCTCTGGCATTTTCTATTTTATTTTCTGCAATGTCAATTCCCACAATATGTCACCCTAAGTCAAGAAATGGTTTCAGATTACCTCCTTCGCCACAACCTATTTCGGCTACGGTCATCTCGCCGCTGATGTTGATTGTATTTTCAATATAAGGCAATACATACTTTTCAGTTACCAGTATTTGCTCCTGAAAGTAATTTTGCCTGTCCGCGTGTCTTTTCTGCATGGTTATTATTTTAGTTTTTCATCTGTAAATTATTTTTAGCTTGGTGTCGGATGGAACTCGCTCGCTGGCGCTGGCCTTTGTCCTGTGCCGATTTCACCCCCCCTGACTTTATTTTGTATTGACACATAATTACAAATCCGCGCCAGCAACTGAATGCTCTTATTCCGTTAGTTTATATTCCTTTCCGTTTCTATCAATGAAGCCTACTAAGCCTTTACCATTAT
>DAONDU010000210.1:0-3735 GCA_035402725.1 Paludibacteraceae bacterium
GGAAACGAGCGAAATTGCCTACATCATGGACATGACCGAAAATGCCGTAACGGTAAACCTGTCGAGGGCACGCTCGAAGATTAAGACACAAATTTTGAATGAATTACAAGCAGAAAACAACACGATATGGAAAGAGCAGATGAATTACTAAACAAATATTTCGGGGGAACCAGCACCTTATCGGAAGAAAAAGAATTGAAAGACTATTTCAACAGTAAACGTGTTTCCGAAAACCATGTCATATACAAGCCCCTTTTCCAGCAGTTTACTGCCGAAAAAGAAGAAATTTATCCCGAAGTTGCACCTATTCTGCGGATTGAAAAGCCGAAAAATAACCGCAATAAAATACTGATATGGACCATTAGCGGTGTTGCAGCCTGCCTGCTGGCAATAACGTTGGTAAAACCGCTGATGCAATCCGAAGATTACTTGATTATGAAAGGGAAACGAATTGACAATCCGGAACTGGCTCAGCAGATAGCCATAAAAAAGATGGAAAAATCGCTGTCGATGGTTAACCGCAGACTGGAACCCGTGGAAAAACTCGGAGAGGTAGAAATGAAACTGGAAAAAATTGAAAAAATCAGCCAAATCAGGCAGAATGTACAGAATAAATTATCTAAAATAAAATAACCGCTGCGAAACAGGCATTTATAAAGCTTTTAAAACCCAGGGAAAATGGATGTCGGTTTCGTGAAAAATTCAGATTAAAAACAACTAAAAAAAGAATAATCGTATGAAAAAGTTAATCATGGCATTTGTCGCCATAATCATTTTCACATCAGCTGCACAGGCACAGTCGCTCGACAAGTTTTTCAAGAAATACTCCGACGATGAACGTTTCCAATACGTATCGGTAGGCAGCGGAGCTATGAACATTGCATCGGCTTTTGGCGGAGTGGACAGGGAAACAAAAAAAATGATTTCGAAAATGAAGGGAATAAAAATCCTGACATTGGAACAGGGATCTAATACCGCGCTTGCCAATGCATTTATCAATGAACTGAACGAAATTGTAAGTAAGGGCGATTTTGAAACCGTGGTGGAAGCCCGCGAAAAGAATGAACGAACTTACATCTACAAACGCGTTGACAGTAAAAATAATGCCGACATGCTCATCATGTCCAAGGAACCGAATGAAACCAACGTCATCTGGCTAAGCGGCAAAATGTCGCCCGAAGAACTTTCGAAAATGATGAACGAAGGCAATCAGTAGGGATATTAAAAGAGCACAAAACACACAAAAGCCGACACGATCAAATGTCGGCTTTTGTGTGTTATTTCAAGCCCCCTACCCCCTAAAGGGAGAGTTCATTGATACGAGACAATGATTACTAACGTTTTGCTTATGATTGTTGTACTTCTCCAAACATTCCAAACGGTTTACTTAGGATTACCGCTTATCTGGTTCTTTATTCCGGTTTTTATTAACTAATTTGAGTACCTTTGATAGCGAAAATATTTTTTAATCACCTCATTTTGTGAATTTAATGGTTTTGTAATATCCTTTTGTCTAAACATTTATATCTTTGCACAGATAAAATGTTAACATTTTTAGCTATCGTTAAAGAAACAATATGAAGACATACAACACAAAAAGCCTGTTTATCCGGTATTATCTGCCTATTTTTCTGGTATTTTCAATTTCGGTTCTTGCCTTTCAGTACGAAAGAGAAAAAAGATACAAAGCCGATGTGCTGGATATGAGACTTGAAGATACCAACGCGGCTATTTTTTATTTTCTGGAACACTCCGAAGGCTCGCTAAACCATCTCGATTCCCTGATCAAAAATTCCACATTTAAAGATGAACGGATAACGATCATCGACCTTTCGGGAAAAGTTGTGTATGATGATGTGGTTCGGGATGTGGACAGAATGGATAATCACCTATCGCGCAACGAGGTGAAGCAGGCCCGCAAAAAAGGCTCGGGTTCGGACATTCGCACGTCCAAAACCAACAATAAACCCTATTATTATCATGCCACCCGTTTCGACAATTGCTATGTGCGATCATCGCTGCCCTACGACATGACCATCCTGTCGCTTCTGTCTCCCGATAATCTTTTCCTGTATTTCTGGCTGGTACTTACCTTTATCATTATTGCAGTACTTTTTTATTTCTCAAACCGGTTTACCATCAAGATGCGGCATGAGCAGGCTGAACAAAATTCACTGGTTCGCCGGAAACTGACCCAACAGGTGGCACATGAACTTAAAACGCCGTTGAGCAGCATCATCGGGTACATGGAAACGCTTTACAACAATCCTGAAATCGCCCCTGAGCGTCGCGATTTCTTCATAAAACGAAGTCATTCACAGGCTGTACGACTGAATCAACTGTTGCAGGATGTGCTGCTGCTGAACCAGATGAACGAAGCGCCTCATTCTATTGAAATGGAACCTGTGTGCATAAATAAAATTGTAGAAAATGTAACTGATGATCTGGACATTATCCTTCATGAAAAAAACATTACAGTCGATACTTCATTTGGCGGTGATGTATGGCTGCGCGGCAATCAAATGCTTATATATTCCATTTTCCGAAATCTGATGGATAATTCCATAGCCTACGGAGGCGATAAAGTGAAAATTTTCATTGCCCTAACCGGTGAAGATGCAAAATATTTCTTTTTTTCATTTTCTGACAATGGTATGGGTGTTGGTCCCGAACATTTATCATCACTGTTTGATCGTTTCTACCGGGTAGACAAAGGCCGCTCGCGTAAAACCGGCGGTACCGGTTTGGGACTTTCGATTGTGAAAAACGCAGTGGAAACTCATAAAGGAACCATATCGGTTAATAACAAACCGGGCGGAGGTCTGGAGTTTGTCTTCTCACTGCACAAATAAATCATTCCATTCAGATATTAAAATCCCTGCTACAGCCTGTTGCAGGGATTTTTTTTTATTTATCACCCACCCGTCTTTCCCTACCAATACTATTCAAAACCTGTATTCTTTATTCTGCATTCTGCATTCTGCTTTCTTTTCTTTTTAATGTTTGTGTAATATTATTGTAATAATGTAGGTATAATTTTGTGTCGTGAAAATTAAATCAATGAAGTTTACATTGTACGAAATTCAATAGAAAACAAATACTTATATAAAGACAATTCACTTAAATGAAAAATAAAAGTATGAAATTAAAAAGTATTCTTTACACCGTTGCCATTGCAACATCGGTATTTACCGCCACAGCGCAGGATGAAAATTTAACTCCGCTCGAACAAGTTCAGCAAAAAGTTGAAGCACAGGACGCGGCCATTTCCAAACTGAATAACCTGAAGATTACCGGTTATATTCAGCCTCAGTATCAGTGGGGCGAAGAAGCTGCTGCCCTGAAAGTGGGTACTGCCAATACAGATGCTTCGAAATCATTCAACCGTATCGGTATTCGCCGCGGACGTTTGAAATTCACCTATGATGCAGGTGACCTGGCTTCAGGAGTATTTCAATTGAATATTATTGACAAACCGGGACTTTCCGGAGCAACCGTACAACTCAAAGAGGCTTATCTTAACGTAAAAGCTCCATGGTTAAAAACCTCAGCACTGAGAGCCGGTATTTTCGATCGTCCGTTTGGAAACGAAATTTCATATTCTTCCTCTCTTCTCGAATCGCCCGAACGCTCGCGCATTATCAATCAGTTATTCCCCGAAGAAACCGATTTAGGGGGTATGCTGGTACTGCAACCTGCCGCGACATCTTCGTTCAATTTCCTGAAATTCGAAGG
>DAONDU010000211.1:0-3718 GCA_035402725.1 Paludibacteraceae bacterium
TTGACTTTCGGGCATAAAAAAAGAGACCCTTTTGAGGCCTCTTATCGCTTTTCGCGGAAGCGGGGGGATTCGAACCCCCGGTACGGTTACCCGTACGTCAGTTTAGCAAACTGGTGGTTTCAGCCACTCACCCACACTTCCATGGCTGCGTTTCTGATTTTGCGAGTGCAAATATACTTAAACTTTTATTATCAACAAAACCTTTCACTACAAAATTATTCAAAAACAATTTAATAATTTTGCCCATTATAATATATAAATAACCCAAAATATGCATATGTCTGGAAATAAGAATATTCTCAAATCTTTACTCCTCTCAGGAGGTGTAATTGTACTGTTCGTTGTATATGTCTTCTTTATGCCCAATATCAGTCCAAAGGGTGAAAAAGTAACTTTCCTGTTCATTGCTGATAATACAGCGTATAGCGAAGTGATTGATCAGTTGGAAGAAAAAGCAGAAATTAACAGTGTATTTAGTTTTAATCTTGCAGCAAAAATTCTTAATCTCAAAGAAATCAAATCCGGACGCTATAAAATAGCTAAGGGAACTGCAAATTTCAGGTTAATCCGTAATCTGAAAAACGGACATCAAACTCCTGTTCAATTGAAATTGAATAATATCCGTACCAAAGAACAACTTGCCGGAAAACTGGCTGCTCAGTTGATGCCAGATTCGGCAAAGTTTCTGATTTTACTCAACGATACTACTTTCCTGGCGGGTTACAACTTGAATCCAAACAACGCCATCGCAATTTTCCTCCCGAATACCTATGAGATTTACTGGAATACGAATGAAAAGAAGCTTTTTGAACGTATGAGCAGGGAATACCTTAAATTCTGGACGGATACCAGAAAACAATTGGCTTCAGCCATTCCTTTGTCGCCCGAAGAGGTGATTACTCTTGCCTCTATTGTTGATGAGGAAACAAACAGTAAAAGCGAAAAATCAATCGTGGCAGGGCTTTATATTAACCGATTGAAGAAAAATATGCCATTGCAGGCAGATCCCACTATCAAATTTGCGGTAGGCGATTTTTCAATAAAAAGGGTTATGTATGGGCACTTGCAGACCAACTCTCCATATAATACATATAAGTTTACCGGTCTGCCTCCGGGACCTATCAGAATACCCAATCTGGAGACCATTGATGCCGTGCTGAATTATTATAAGAGCGATTACATTTATATGTGCGCCAAGGAAACACTTAATGGCGAACATAATTTTGCGGCAGACTGGGCGCAGCATAAGATTAATGCTGCCAAATATCAAAAAGCATTGAATGAGCGGGGTATTAAATAGTTATAAACTGTTAAATAAAAAAACAGGATAATCATTATGTTATCCTGTTTTTTAATCAAAATGTTTTTTTTAATCTATTATTTCAAAGCCGGTGTAAGGAACCAGCGCTTTTGGAATTCTGATACCTTCAGGCGTCTGATTATTCTCAAGTAAGGCAGCCACAATGCGTGGCAGCGCTAATGCACTTCCGTTTAATGTGTGACATAATTGCGTCTTCTTATCTGCAGTCCGGTAACGACATTTCAGTCGGTTGGCCTGATAGCTTTCAAAATTCGAAACAGAACTAACTTCCAGCCAGCGCTGTTGAGCAGTTGAATACACTTCGAAATCAAAAGTAAGGGCAGAAGTGAAGCTCATATCACCGCCGCAAAGCCGAAGAATTCGCCATGGAAGTTCCAGCTTTTCAACCAGTGACTGAACATAATTCACCATTTCGGTCAGCGATTCGTATGAATGTTCAGGGGTGTCAATACGTACGATTTCTACTTTATCAAACTGATGCAGACGGTTCAGTCCGCGTACATCTTTTCCGTACGAACCGGCTTCCCTGCGGAAACATGCCGAGTACGCAGTATTTTTAATCGGTAATTCTTTTTCATCTAAAATTACATCGCGGTAGATATTGGTTACAGGTACCTCAGCGGTCGGAATTAAATATAAATCATCCAGTCCGCAATGATACATCTGACCTTCCTTGTCGGGTAATTGTCCGGTGCCATAACCCGAAGCGGCATTCACTACATAGGGTGGTTGTACTTCCAGATAACCGGCATCGCGCGCGTTGTCCAGGAAAAAGTTAATGAGTGCCCGTTGAAGCCGTGCGCCTTTACCTTTATAGACAGGGAAGCCCGCTCCGCTAATTTTTACACCAAGTTCAAAATCAATGAGATTGTACTTTTTTGCCAAATCCCAGTGGGGGAGAGCGTCGGGGCTTAGTTCGGGAATTATTCCACCTGTTCGTTCAATCTTATTGTCTTCGGCATGTTTGCCCTCGGGTACGCTGTCGTGAGGCAGATTTGGAACCAGCACCAGCAGTTCCTGGAGTTTCTGTTCTATTTCATCGCGTTGTTCGTTGAGTTTGCTGATGTTTTCCTTCAGTACAATGGTTTTTTCCTTTGCCTCATTGGCTTCGGTTTGTTTGCCGGTTTTGAAAAGTTGTCCAATTTCTTTCGATAAACTGTTCAGTTCAGCTGAGAAATTATCGGCTGCTGTTTGAGTTATTTTACGTCTTTCGTCCAGATCAATAATCTGATTGATAATCTGGTTACCGTCAAAATGCTTTTTTGCCAGTCGTTCAATCACTTCTGTGGCATTTTCTGTTATGTATTTCAGTGTAAGCATATATTTGTTGTTATTATAATTTTACTGATATTAATTTTACGTGGACAGGATTTTTCTATTTCTGTTTATTTTCAGAATTGCAAAGTTACAAAAAATGCTCTGAATAGTTCTTTTAAACAAAAAAATCTCTCACAAAATACATTGTGAGAGATTTTTATATCCGGTAAGAACTTTGTCTTAATTATTATCTTCAATTGGACGAACAGAAACATAAGATTTGTTGTCTCTTTTCTTTCTGAATTCCACAGTACCGTCGATCAATGCAAACAAAGTATGATCTTTTCCCATACCGATGTTCAGACCTGGGTTATGAACGGTACCACGTTGGCGAACGATGATGTTGCCTGCTTTTGCAAATTGTCCACCGTAAATCTTTACTCCAAGTCGTTTGCTTTCCGATTCACGACCGTTATGTGAGCTACCTTGACCTTTTTTATGTGCCATTTTCTTCTAAATTTAATCGGTTAAGCTATAATTTCTTTAATTGTCAATTCGGTGAAATCCTGACGGTGACCATTGCGCTTGCGGTAACCTTTGCGGCGTTTTTTGTGGAAAACAATAACTTTTTCACCTCTTACATGCGAAATTACTTCGCAAACTATTTTTGCGCCTTCTACCACAGGTGCTCCTACGGTTACTGCGCCATTGTTGTCAACCAACAATACTTTGTCAAATTCAACTGTTGCACCTCTTTCGGCTTCTGCCATGCGGTGGATGAACAGTCTTTTACCTTGTTCAGCTTTGAACTGCTGACCCAGGATTTCTACAATTGCGTACATCTATATTGTATTTTATAATTACATCGGGAAGGTGAGTTGTCATTATTTTGATTGACATTGCTTCTTTTTAAACCTTTTCCGAATTGAGGGTGCAAATATACGTCATTTTCTCCAAACATCAAAAAAACCTGAAAATATATTTCTGCTTATTTTTCTGCTGAAGTTAAATATGATTCTTTTTTGCTGTTTGTGCCATTTTGTCAGTTTGTTTGTCGTTGCCTGAATAAAAATATCGGACATCTTTTCCGAATTGTAAATTAAATTTAATGATTATCCGCAAAGTGTCCTAATTAAAAAG
>DAONDU010000212.1:0-3617 GCA_035402725.1 Paludibacteraceae bacterium
GCCAGATGACCAAGCGGAAGCATATCGCCATCGGGCCAGGCACCTTCACGTATATATGGCGACCATCTTCTGAAAATATCGAAGTGCTCTTTCAATGGAGGCCAGCTGTCCCAGAAGTCATCGATAACACGCCACATATTGGCATGTTGCGAGACATTCTCTGCATTAGCTATCGGGGTTTCGCCGGGCGAAGTGCTTAGCACAATTTTACGACCGGTGCGGTCAATGGCTTTGCGGATTAATTCAATTTCATCCTGATGATACGGGCGTGATAAATCATCAATTTTGATGAAATCGACACCCCATGAGGCATACATTTCAAAAAGTGAATTGTAATACTCCTGTGCGCCGGGCTTGGTTGCATCCACCGTGTACATGTCTCTTAACCATGTACATAGCTGGTTAGTATTATAAATGTCCTTAGCTGTAAAGTTGGTTCCCAGAATTGGCAATTCGTGCTCTACGGCTTTTTTTGGAATGCCGCGCATAATGTGGATGCCGAATTTTAATCCTTTTTTGTGAATATAATCGGCCAATGGCTTAAACCCCTTCCCGTTAGCTGATGACGGGAATCTATTTTCTGCAGGAAAAAACCGTCCATACCCATCGATGGAATAAACAGCATCTTTTTCGTTGTATCCGTGTGCTTTGTCGTTGCCCACATACCAGCGTATATCCACTACCACGTATTCCCATCCAAATTTTTTAAGTTTCTGCGCCATAAAATCCGTATTGGCTTTTACCTCGGCTTCAGTGACAGTTGGTCCGTAGCAATCCCAGCTATTCCAGCCCATGGGAGGTTCCGATGCCCAGGTGTGAAATGGCTTCGGGGTGGCGGGACTTTGGGAATAACAGGTTTCAGTATAAAAGGAAACTACCAACAGCAGACTGAGTATTCTGATAAAATGTTTTAAGTTCATGTTTTTGAATAATAGATATTTGTTCTTTAGATGTTTTTTGATAGTTGAAAGATATTTTTTATCTGATATTCCCGGATTTTATCCGGATAAGGGTAAAGGAATAAGCCGGCAGATGGCAGGTGAAATCTTCACTCACAGTAATATTGTTTGTGACCGGAAGTGATTTTTTATCACCGGGTTTGCCTGTAAGCACGATTTGTGTTGCAGCAGGATTAAAATTCCCCATACCGGACAAATTTACCTGAACAG
Organism: Paludibacteraceae bacterium; assembly: GCA_035402725.1. Lineage (GTDB taxonomy): Bacteria > Bacteroidota > Bacteroidia > Bacteroidales > Paludibacteraceae > UPXZ01. Next base: position 1,170 of record DAONDU010000212.1, read on the forward strand.
CCGCTTCAACAGGAAGCATATTGACAAGTTTAACGATATAATCATTGGTTTTGCTGTCATGAACAATGGAAGCGCCTATTCTTTTAGCAACTATTTCCCGTTCGTCGGAAAGCTGCATGGTGCTGCTGATATAGCTGTTCCCCGAATTCTGACCAAATAACTGCTGGATGTAGTAATTAACCGTTGGCTTAACTTCGTTATTATTGAAATAAATGAGATCGGGATTCCATTGTGTAAAACCTTCTTTGGCAAGGAGAGGAGCATAGGATGCCATCGAAACCACATCGGCGTTACGTTCGAGTGCGGTGAGATAAATTGCTTCGCTCAGGGCATTGTACAGGGTGTTTCCGCGAGATGCATATTCTCCGAGATAGACTTTGGATTTCGATCGGTCATATTTGTCATAGTAATACTGGTTGTTAATAAACCATCCCGGATTTTGATAGTAATGTTCATCAACTATCGGAATACGCAGTTTATCCGCAATTTTCCAGCCCTCAACATAATCAGTACCTTCAGAAGCCGGTCCCACTGTTCCGATGATGGTTATTTCGGGATGCTTTTCTTTTACGGCATTATAAATCATTGTGAAACGCTCTTCGAAAATATCAGTAATCAGATCTTCATTGCCTATACCGATGTATTCCAGGTTAAAAGGTGCAGGATGTCCGGCTTCGGCGCGTTTTTTTCCCCAGACAGATTTTACATCACCGTTACAGTATTCAATCAGATCTAGAATATCCTGAATATAAGTATCCATTTCGCACATGGGAATACCTCCCTGCTGACCGGCACCTCCGCAGGAAGAATTCTGACAGGGTACGCCCGCAGCAATTACGGGCACAGGTTTTGCTCCGATATCTTCGCAGAACTGTAGGTATTCAAAATAACCCAATCCGGCGGACTGGTGGTAGTTCCAAAGATTGCGCTGTGGCTTACGTGATTCGAGAGGTCCGATTGTATTTTTCCAGCGATAAATGTTTCCAATCCCGTCGCCATGTGCTACACAACCGCCAGGAAAACGAACAAAGCGAGGATGCAATCCGGCAATGGCTTCGGCAAGATCGGTACGCAATCCGTTAGAATGTCCCTTGAATGTCTTCTGAGGAAACAGTGAAATCATATCCAGTGAAACTTTTCCTGTGGTTTCCGGAAAAATTGCCAGGCAGGCGTCGGCTACCGTTTTGTTGGCAGTGATGACAGCTTTCACCTTTTGCCACTTTCCCGCAGTTGCTTTAATTCTGGTTTCACCGCAGATTTCCCCGTTTTTCCCGGTGAGCCGGATGGATATATATCCGGTTTTGTTGTCAGGCTTGCGTACAAAAACCGAAAAGTTATATTTTTCCCCTTTTGTAATGGCAATGCCGTTAAAACCCTCGTTAATCAATGCCGATCCGGTTTGGGAAACATTCAGGGTGGCATAGTGTGGGTTGTTGGGGTGAATGGGTGAAACCGTATCGATAGTAAGCGCAACACCGTTTCCGATGACATTCCACGCTTTTGTACTTGTCCATGATTTGTCCCTGCCGCTTTTATCGCTCAGAGAGTATTCAAAGTCGCGATTTTGAATAAGTTCGGCATACAGACCGCCATCGGCAGCATAGTTGATGTCCTCGAAAAAAACTCCGATCAACATATCACTGATTTTTTTACGCTGATTTACATTCGCGTTGATGGTAAGCTGCACGGGTTTCATAGAGGCAAATCGTGCGCTGTCGTCCTTAAAATTTTCGTTTGATAAGTTATTGTTATACTCCGACAACTGCCAGGCTTTTATCAGGTTATTAATCACATTCCATGAAACTTTGTGGACAGTTCCGGTCTGGGTATTTCCTGCAATGGTTACATGTCGCCGTTTATTCAGCCTGATGTCTTTGTTAAGCGGTGTTGAGGCGGAATATTCCTTAAAATTGCGGGTAGTGGCAGCATATACCAATGTATCTTTATGCAGGTTGCTGATCCAGGTGATGGTATAAAGTCCGCTTGCCTTGTCGAAGAAAACCTCCGGCTGCAGGCAGTTATTCCCTTTAATGACGTTGGGGTAGGTTTGAGGTAACCAGTAGATTAAATCGGTGGAAGAGGAGTGTGCAAAAGTACCATCGTATTCATTCAGGCTCCAGAGACAGTGCCAGATTTGTTTATTGTCCTGAAAAAGAAAAGGGGTTACCAATCTTTTTTCGGTGCCCCAGCGTCCGTAATCGCTGAAAAGGAAGCGATGTTCCGGGCCAATAGAATGCCAGTTGACCTGATCAATGCTCCAGGCAAAATGCAATCCGTTATGTCCGTCGTTTTTCAGGGTTGAATACGAAAAAAGAAATGCAGAGTCAGGCTCACTGGCAGAAACAGAAATAATATTCCGGCTAAACAGAAAAATAAACAGGAAAAGTAAAACAACGTGTTTTTTCATGTGTAAATAATTGTTTTTAAATTGCCACATGGAACTCGCAT
>DAONDU010000213.1:0-3615 GCA_035402725.1 Paludibacteraceae bacterium
CCTGCTTGAAATTCTTATTCGGCACATTGCGGTTTCATCCGCATGGTGCATGGAAAACTGATGGATAATGCCGTTTTGATAACGGGATGACAGAGTTCCAACTCTCTCAATTCAGGCCATTTCTCCATAGAATTGGAATTCTGTCGTCCCGGTCAGAGAGAAATTGCAATTCCATAACTTGGCGCGAAACATACAACAGGTCGCTTTGCGGATAATTATAAATTATTTTGTTCGAGCGGTAAGGATACCGCTTGTCCTATGTATGGTAAAGCCCCCTGATTATCTTCCTTTGGTCGCTGACCGTTGGTTCCCCCTCAAGGGGGACTTTGACAGCATTGGTTTCATTAGAATTTGCTTAAATAATTTTCAAATGTAAACCTAATTCAGGATGATACAACTCTTTCTCTCCCTCCCCGGAGGGAGGTCTGGCTGCTGAATCAAATGGGAAAACAGGATTTAAAAAATAATGAGGATAACCTGTAAAGGATATCCTCATCTGTATATATATATTTATTAATAAAGTCTTATCGTATTCTCAACTTCTGGCCGGGTTTAAGCTTGTTTGCTTTTGTAATGCCGTTGATCCTTTTGAGTTTAGTAACGGTGGTTCCGTTGCGGGCTGCAATTCTTCCGAGATTATCGCCTTTGCGCACTTTGTAGTATTTAGCCAGTGTTTGTGCTCTGACAGATTGCTGATAGTAGAAGTTCTTCCGTTTGGTAAGCATGTAATGAGATGCAAACACCTTGCCTTCGGAGAAATCAATCAGAGTTGCCGGATTGAAAGCGTTGCCCACGTAGCGGGTTTCGAAGTGCAGGTGAGGCCCGGTCGAACGGCCGGTGTTTCCGCTAAGTCCGAGTTCTTCACCGGCTTTTACGGTTTGATTGAGTTTTACCTTTACAAAACTGAGGTGAGCATAAACCGTTTCCAGCCCGTTGTCGTGGCGTACCACCACATAGTTGCCGTATCCGCCCGGTTCGTAATCGATGATCCGAACCTTGCCGCTGAATACCGAACGAATTTCATTGCCCGGTTGGATGGCTACGTCAATACCATAATGATAGCGGTACCGGCGCGGTCCGAATTTGGACGAAACTCTGCCTCCTGACACCGGCATGACAAAATCCGCACAGTTAATAAAAACAGAATCGGGCAGACTTTCAATCGGTACTTTGTAGGGATTGATCCGTTCGCTCGACCAGATGTCGTTGTAGATATCACCGGCAGGGTGGTTTTCCATCAAGTCGTCCGATTCGTCATTCAACATGTCGTTGTAGATGTTGGTGGTATCGGCTACGGAGGGGAAATTTTGTTTTTGTAAAGGGAAGACTTTTTTAGCAGCCGATTTCATGTTTTCGGGGGCTGCATTGGCTGTTACCGCAAAAATTTGCGCGTTGGTATTGATTGAAATCAGGCTTACTATTGATGTAAGAATTAAGAATTTAAAATGCATTGGCGTTAAATTTCGTCGTTAGCGTATAAAAATGGCAGCGACTGATAGTTATAAGCAAAAATCTCATCATCACTAAAAAAACGTGCGAGTTCCACATCAGCTGTTTCAACAGAGTCGGACGTATGAATTATATTCTCCTGCACACTTAAACTAAAATCACCGCGTATAGTTCCGGGTACTGCTTCACGACCGTTGGTTGAACCGGTCATGGCGCGTACAACTTTCACAGCATCCTTTCCTTCCCAGCAAGTAACTATCACCGGAGTAATCATCATCGAGTCTTTAATGCGTTGGAAGAAGGGACGTTCGGCCAGGTGAGCGTAATGCTCCGTCAAAATCCTGTCATCGAGCTGCATCATTTTGATACCTGCCAGGCGAAGTCCTTTTTGTTCGAAGCGTTTGATCACTTCTCCGGTTAGGGCACGCTGAAGGGCACAAGGCTTGATGATGACGAGGGTTTTTTCCATTAATATTTACGTTGAACTTTTAATTCAAAAATAAAATATTCTCAAAGATAAAGAAAATCAAATTAATAGACAAAGCACATTTGCATTAAAAATATTTTTTTAACTAATCGCGCCCCAGTTTATCGTGTTTGTTTTCAATTTTTTAAGTTGTCTGACGAAAATTTGATTTTCCGAATTTGTAAGCGTTGGATCTTTCTCCAGGATATCAGAGGCGGCATGCCGTGCAATTTCAAGCATCTGACCATCCTGAGCCAGATTGGCAATTTTCAGTTCAAAAGGCAGTCCGCTTTGCTGGGTGCCTTCCAGATCGCCGGGCCCGCGAAGCTGCAAATCGGCCTCCGATATCTCAAAACCATTGTTGGTTCGGGTCATAATTTCTATCCGTTTGCGTGAGTCTGCCGAGAGTTTAACCCCAGTGAGCAGGATGCAGTACGACTGATCGGCACCCCGGCCCACACGACCGCGTAACTGATGCAACTGCGACAATCCGAAGCGCTGGGCGCTTTCGATAATCATCACCGAAGCATTCGGCACATTCACACCAACTTCAATAACGGTGGTTGCCACCATTAATTGTGTCTCCCCCGAAATAAAAAGCTGCATTTGCGCGTCTTTCTCGGCGGGTTTCATCTTGCCGTGTACCATGCTTATACTAAACTGAGGCAGCATCTGATGTAGGTATTCAAAACCTTCTTCGAGATTTCGCATATCCATGTTTTCCGATTCTTTTATAAGTGGATACACCACGTAAATCTGTCTTCCGGCAAGTATCTGTTTGGTAATGAAACTCAACAGGGCGGTGCGTTTTGTTTCGTAGTAATGATATGTCTGGATAGGTTTACGTCCCGGCGGCAGTTCATCAATCACCGAAACGCTCAGATCGCCGTAAAGCGTCATGGCAAGCGTGCGCGGAATGGGAGTGGCTGTCATCACCAGAACATGCGGCGGTTTATGATTTTTCCCCCAGAGTTTTGAGCGCTGCGCCACACCAAACCGGTGCTGTTCGTCGATAATAACCAACCCCAGATTATTGAAGCGGACAGTGTCCTCAATAAGGGCATGTGTGCCGATAATGATGTGCATTTCTCCGTTTGTCAGCTTCTCGTGTATCTTTACACGGTCTTTCTGGCGGGTAGAACCGGTGAGGAGCGAAACCTGCACGCCGAGGTTGCCCAGCATGGCTGTAATGGTGGCATAATGCTGCGTGGCCAGGATCTCTGTCGGTGCCATGAGGCAGGACTGATAGCCATTGTCGATGGCAATAAGCATGGTCATCAGAGCTACCAGCGTCTTTCCGCTGCCCACATCGCCCTGCAGCAGCCGGTTCATCTGGTGCCCCGTAATCATGTCGGCGCGGATTTCACGGATTACCTTTTTCTGAGCTCCGGTAAGTTCAAAGGGCAGGTGCTGACTATAAAATGTGTTGAAGTTATGTCCGACGCGGGAAAAGATAAACCCTTCAAAATGCTGCTCACGCCATTTGGTCTGATGAAGTATGTTGAGCTGAATGTAGAAAAGCTCTTCGAACTTCAGCCGCTGACGGGCGCGGCTGAGCAGTTCGTTGTTTTTGGGGAAATGAATGTTGGTGATTGATTCGGTTAGGTTCATCAGTCCGAATTGTTTCAGTAGGAATGCAGGAAGTGTTTCGGGAATGCCGCCCTGAATCTGGCGGATGACCGGCAACATGATTTTCTGAA
>DAONDU010000214.1:0-3599 GCA_035402725.1 Paludibacteraceae bacterium
GCTATCTGATAATTGAGGACTTCAGCCTGGTCGTTCATCTGAAACAGAACGGAGAATGTCAGTTTATCCTCATTGGGACGGAGTGAGCAGATGCCGTTCGAAAGATGTTCGGGCAGCATAGGTACAGTCCGGTCAACAAGATAGACCGAAGTGGCACGTTCTTCACCTTCCCTGTCGATGATGGTTCCCGGACGGACATAATGGGTAACATCGGCAATGTGCACCCCGGCTTCCCAAAGTCCATTGCTGAGTTTGCGGAGTGAAATGGCATCGTCAAAATCCTTTGCATCGCGCGGGTCGATGGTGATAGTTGTTACGCCGCGCATATCAATTCGCTTGGCTACCTCTTCGGGTGTGATACCGGCATCTATTTTGGCTGCTTCGGCTTCCACGTTTTCGGGATATTTGTAGGGCAAACCGAATTCAGCCAGAATGGCGTGCATTTCGGTGTCGTTATTGCCTTTTTCACCGAGTATATCAATCACTTCACCTACCGGACTTTTCAGATTTGGTTTCCATTCCTGCAGTTTTACTACTGCCATCTGGCCTGATTTCCCCCCTTTCAGTTTGTCTTTCGGGATAAAAATATCGTTGTTGATAATCCGGTTACTGATTATCAGAAATGCATAATTATCAGAAACATCGAGTTCGCCCACAAATGTATCCTGCGCGCGCTGGATTATTTCGAGCACTTCGCCTTCGGGTTCCTGCCCTTTTCGTTGAGCATAGAGACGGGCTTTCACCTTGTCGTTACGCATCGCGGTATTGGTCTTCTGCTCCGAAATGAAAATCTTTTCACCTCCGTCATCTGGTATAAGATATGTTTTCACTCCGTGGCGGTCGATGGTGCCTGTAATGTATCCTCCGCGTGAATTAAGCCTGAATTTTCCACGTGAAATCTCTTTCAGAAAATCCTCATCGGCGAGTTCATACAGTAGCTGATTGACAAAGGTACGTTGTGACTCGGAAGTTATATTCAGCAGGGTGGAAATTTGTTTGTAGTTATAGGTTTTTTCCTGATTTCCGGAAAAGATATCGGCAATGTTACTGACAAGTTCCGATTTCCGAACACGGGTGCTACCGGTGTTTTTGTTTCTTTTTGACATATGGATGGATTTTTGACAAATATACAACAAAGCCCTGAGAACTTATGTTTCAGTCTGATTAAAAATAATTTTTCTTTTTCCGAAAATTAGATGTATTTTCGCACCGGATCATTTATTCACTTCATATGAAAAAACGTATTGCCATTATCATAAATCCGGTATCAGGAACGAAAACGAAAGCCGGTTTACCCGGTATCCTGCGTCGAGAGCTTGACCCTAAACAATACGATGATTATCGAATACTTTACACCGAATACAAAGGGCACGGAATGTTGCTGGCAGATCAGCTGGTCAGGGAAGGGTATCATGTTGTGGTGGCTGTGGGTGGTGACGGAACAGTGAATGAAGTGGCAAAATCGCTGATACATACAAATGTTGCGCTCGGAATTATTCCAACCGGTTCGGGCAATGGGTTGTCGCGCCACCTGAAAATTCCCATGAATGTTGAGAAAGCCACTCAACTGCTCAATAAATCAGAAGTGATAAAGGCAGACTATGGCATCGTCAACGAAAAACCGTTTTTCTGTACCTGTGGAACGGGTTTTGACGCCTATGTGAGTATGGAGTTTGCCCGTGGTAAGAAACGGGGAATTATCGGATACCTGGAGAAAATGGTAACCGGATATTTCAACTATGAACCTCAAAACTACAAACTGACCGGAACTGATATTAATCTGGATGGTAAAGCGTTTGTAATCACCTTTGCCAATGCTGCTCAATGGGGAAACAATGCTTACATCGCACCCGAAGCCAGTATTCAGGATGGGTTGCTCGATGTCTCCATCATCAGTAGAGTCCCTGTAATTGCCATCCCGACGCTGGCGTTACAGCTTTTTACAAAAAACATACACAAAGACCTGTTGGTAACAACTCTCCGAACGAACGAGATTATATTGGTGCGCGATCATGCCGGACCGTTTCACTTCGATGGAGAACCCTATGAAGAAGGTGAAAAAATCAATATCAGAATAGTACCTGACGGGCTGAATGTGCTGGTAAAAAAAAGATTTTGAAATAAAAAAAGATACAACCGTATAGCTGTCTCCCTGTATTTTTCACCCTTTCATTTTATTGAACCGAAAGAAGACGGCCCGTTTCGGGACTTACCATGGCTTTTCCTGCCTTCTTGTCCATTGCTTCGAGGGGTATCGGTACCAGAACACCCAGTTGAGGGATGTCCATTTCCTCATTAAAAATAACTTTGGAACTATCTTCAATTATAATCCGCGCTTTAGCAGGTATCACAGAATAAACAGGTTCACCTTTTTTCTTCTTACCGGCAGGAACAGTTTCAATAGGTGTATATTTAACCGTAATATAATAAGGTGCGCCGCTCAGGTCTTCTTTAGAACTTAGTCCGTTGAATGATGAGAACCGGAAAGCAACCTCTGCTTTTTTTTCTTTATCGGGGGTATATGTGAGGGTATTTATTAATGGTTCAACAGTCGTTTTCCCTGTGAAAAGTTGGGTGAGTTCCTGTTCATGCTGATCCATTTGTTCGAGCATTATTTTCATTGACTCGCCATCTTTAGGCATCGAATCGGCTTCTCCGGCAAGCAGATCCACCCGTCCTTCGCGGATACCGTATATTTGTTTGGCAACTCCTTCAGCCATTTTTGCCACCGAACCGGCCATCATGTATTCTTCTTCAAGTGGTAACAGTTTCTTTTCAGGGCTTTTCGGTTCTTCGGAACTGTAGGACTGTATATGTTCAGTTATTTCTACCGGAGGCACATTAATACCGCAAAGTATTCCCGCGTCGTTGACAGTGATTTTACGGGTCAGAGATTTCTTATCAGGAATAATTTTGTAGGTGCGATTCTCATCGGGTTTCACCCGGGGGGTGATGGTTATACCCTTCAGGCGATAGGAGGTTTTTTTTGCTGTAATTACTTCGCTGGTGGCTAAAAATCGCTCGGAATACTGATAAAAGTCGCCGGGTGTTTCAGTAACTCGTTCAGAACAGATCTGAATGTTAAGTTCCGTTTTTGGCAGCGAATAAATCAGGACAGATTCGCCCTCGGTAAGGGTTTGTTTTTGTTGCGCTGTGACAAAAAAAGGAGCTGTAATTGCAATGAATAATAGTATGTGTTTCATAGTTCGTTTTCCTTTTTTAGTTGTATCCTGATTTACTATTCAGGATTTTGCTTTTTTGGCTCTGCCTTTGAAAGCAGTTTTTTTCTTTTTACTGACGGTATCGGCCTGCGAAGCTATCAATTCACGGCATTGATCTTCGGTGAGGGTCAGCGGATCTGTTTTTTTCGGAATTTTGTAATTGTTTTTTTCGAACGCGATGTAGGGACCGAAACGTCCGTTGAGAACCTGTATCTCTCCATTTTCACCGAAAGTGCTGATGATTTTATTTTTGTCGGCTTCCCGTTTGGCAATGATGATTTCAATGGCTCGTTCGGCGGTTACTTCCAGGGGATCATCGGTCTTTGGCAGTGAATAAAATGCCGAGTTGTGCCTGATGTACGGACCGAAACGTCCTAC
>DAONDU010000215.1:0-3446 GCA_035402725.1 Paludibacteraceae bacterium
GTCTCGAAACAAATGCCGGAATTCCGTATGTTTCGATTGTGTATCTGGTAGATGAGGTAACAAGTAGTTTATAGTTTATAGTAAGATAGTTTATAGTAAATAGCTTTAAGAATATGAAAAACACAAATAGTCAACGAATTTTAGCATTGGATATTCTTCGCGGTATCACCATTGCAGGAATGATTTTAGTAAATAATCCGGGCATGTGGGGTAAGATCTACGCCCCACTGGAACATGCTCAGTGGAACGGGCTGACACCAACTGATCTGGTTTTTCCGTTTTTTATGTTTATCATGGGTATTTCCATGTTTATAGCCCTGCGGAAATTCAATTTCGAACCAAGTTTGCCCACCATCCGCAAAATACTGAAAAGAGCGGTTTTGCTCTATCTTGTTGGATTGGGCATCGCCTGGTTTTCACTTACCTGCCGGAGTTTCAATAGCGCAGAGTTATCTTCTCTACCGTTCTTTGAACGCTTAGGAAAAGCTATGTGGAATTTCGACAGAATACGTATTCTGGGAGTAATCCCGAGATTAGCATTATGTTACGGTATTGGCTCCCTCGTTATTGTTACGTTGAAACATAAATACATTCCGTGGCTGATTGCTGCATTACTTGTCGGTTACAGCATTTTGTTGCTGGTTGGCAATGGCTACGCGTACGACCGCACCAATATTTTGTCAATTGTAGATTATAATGTTCTCGGCGAAGCACACATGTACAATGACAATGGCATCGAACCGGAAGGAATTTTGAGCACCATTCCGGCAATCGCGCATGTTTTACTTGGCTTTTTCGTTGGCAAAATCATGATGGAAACAAACGATATTCATCAAAAAATTGAACGGTTGTTCCTGATCGGCGCTATCCTGACCTTCAGCGGATTTTTGCTCGCATACGGATTGCCGATTAACAAAAAAATATGGTCACCCACTTTTGTCCTGACAACCTGCGGTTTGGGATCAACATTGCTTGCCCTGCTCATCTGGATTATTGATGTGAAAGGACAGAAAAAATGGAGCCGTTTCTTTGAGGCATTTGGAATAAACCCGTTGTTTATGTATGTATTAGGAGCAGTGCTGTCAATCATCATCGGCAATATTATGGTTTATGCCGGAGGAAAAACAATCAGTTTGAAAGGCTATATTTACAACAATTTGTTACAACCTGTATTCGGTGATTATCCCGCTTCGTTGATGTTTGCACTGCTTTTTGTAGGCTTCAACTGGATTTTCGGATATTATCTGTATAAGAAAAAGATTTATATAAAATTGTAAAACTGCCCCCTAACCCCCTAAAGGGGGAATCTTGGAGCATTTAACAAGATTTTATCAAAAAAATACAACAATTTATAAACCGTATTTCCCTCATACGGCAAAATTATTCCCCCCTTTAGGGGGTTAGGGGGCATATAATATGATACTAATAGCAGACAGTGGCTCTACCAAAGTGGATTGGAGCGTAGTTGACAATGGAAAACTGATAAAAAGAGCATTTACCAAAGGTATTAATCCTTTTTTTCAGTCAGAAGAAGAGATAAGCAGTGAGATTGAAACTGCCTTGCTTCCTCAACTGGATGTAAGGGATTTTGAAAGCATTTATTTTTTCGGAGCAGGTTGTGCATTTGATAAAATTGAAGTAGTAAAAAATGCCATATCGAAGAACCTTAAATCAGGATACATAGAAGTTGGAACAGATATGCTGGCAGCTGCACGCGGACTGTGCGGACATGAACCCGGCGTTGCCTGTATTCTTGGAACAGGTTCTAATTCATGCAATTACGATGGCAAAAATATTGTTGATAACGTGTCTCCGCTAGGTTTTATCCTGGGCGACGAAGGGAGCGGAGCTGTGCTGGGAAAACTCTTTGTGAGCGATTTGCTGAAAAATCAGCTTACTCCGGGACTTAAGGAAAAGTTTCTCGTAAAATACAACCTGACAATAGGTGATATTATCGACCGGGTTTACCGGAAACCATTTCCTAACCGCTTTTTATCCACGTTTTCTCCTTTTATAAACGAGAACCTGAATGATCCAACGGTACATGCATTGGTATTGAACAGCTTCAAATCCTTCCTGAAACGTAATGTGATGCAATATGATTATACAGGAAAACCGGTAGGATTTGTTGGGTCTGTAGCTTACCATTACAGGGAGGTGTTGGAAGAAGCAGTCATAGCAATGGGCATGAAATTGGGGAAAATAGTTCAAAGTCCTATGGAAGGTTTGATTGAGTACTATAAAGATGATACAGCGCAATAAGATTACTGAGATTGTTACATTATATTGAATATTAATTTCATTTAAAAAATAGATATATGACTTTTGTGAAAATATCAGAGCAACCGTCACTCTATAATGATCTGGAAAAAAAATCAGTCCTTGAAATTCTGGAAGACATCAATGCCGAAGACCAGAAAGTGGCTATTGCAGTACAAAACACCATTCCGCAAATCGAAAAGCTCGTTTCACTTATTATTCCCCGGATGAAAAAAGGCGGCCGGATTTTCTACCTGGGAGCAGGCACAAGTGGCAGATTGGGTGTATTGGATGCATCCGAAGTTCCTCCGACATTCGGTATGCCTCCAACTCTCGTAATCGGTCTGATTGCGGGTGGTGACACCGCTTTACGCAATCCGGTAGAAAATGCCGAAGATAATACCAAAAAAGGCTGGCAGGAATTGCTGATACACAATGTAAATAAAAATGATGTTGTCATCGGAATAGCAGCATCGGGTACGACCCCTTATGTAATCGGAGCTCTTCGCGAAGCGCGGGCGCACGGAATTCTGACGGGCTGTATCACCAGCAATCCCGATTCGCCCATGGCTGCCGAAGCCGATATTCCCATCGAAACCATTGTTGGACCCGAATATGTTACCGGTAGTTCACGAATGAAATCAGGTACTGCCCAAAAAATGGTGTTGAATATGATTACAACCTCTGTGATGATAAAACTGGGTCGCGTGAAAGGCAATAAAATGGTCAATATGCAACTCAGCAACCAGAAACTTGTTGACCGCGGCACCCGAATGATTATAGACGAACTCGGACTGCCATACACGCAGGCAAAAGCGCTGCTGCTGATGCATGGATCAGTAAAAAAAGCGGTGGATGAATATAAAAAGGAACACTGATTTTTTTTAAAAAAATAGTCCGGAACATAAAATAACTGAAAATGAAAAAACTGAATATAATCTTACTATTGCTCCTAGCTATAATGAGCCTGACAGCACAGTCTTTGCAACGGGTTAGTCCCGAACAGGCTGGCATGGACTCGAAAAAACTGGTCTATGCTGACTCTGTCATATTAAAAGCGATTGACAACAAAGAAATCCCCGGTGCAGTGCTCGCTGTGGTGAAAGATGGAAAAATGGCTTATCTGAAAGCATACGGCAATAAACAGGTTTATCCCGATACCATTCCGATGGATGTAAATACGGTTT
>DAONDU010000216.1:0-3349 GCA_035402725.1 Paludibacteraceae bacterium
CGCCTGAAATGGTTGATAAAGTACGGCAATATATGCTCAAGAAACATAAAGAGGAATTAATCGATAATAGTTACTGGATGGATATGCTAACTTCCTATTACTGGGAAAAAGAAGACATACATTCTAGTTATGAGAAAATACTTAAGGAAACCTCACCTAAAGACATTCAGCGTTTTGCTAAGAAGATTTTGGATTCAGGTAATTTAATTCAAGTCAGCATGACCGGAGTAAACGAATAAATAAGTTTAAGTACTTATCTTATTACACGCATAACAAGATAAGCTTCCAGAGTATACCGGCAATGTTTCGAATAACATTGAGATATATTCTCATCGGGAGAAAACAAAATAAAAACCGCTGTAAATTGTACATTTACAGCGGTTTTTATTTATAGAAATTAATCCTTGTTTCTGGATTTTATTTTACCTCTTCAAAGTCTACATCCGTTACATCGCCCTGATTGTTGTCGCTGCTACCGGGCTGTTGTCCGCCAAAGTCCTGAGGACCTGCTTGTTGTCCGCCTGCCTGAGCATTCTGGGCGTTATACATTTCCTGGCTTGCAGCCTGGAATGCATTGTTCAGTTCGTTGGTAGCCGCGTCGATACCGGCAACATCCTGAGCGTTCTTGGCAGTTTTCAGTTTAACGAGCGCAGCTTCAATCGGACCTTTCTTGTCGGCGGGGATTTTATCACCGATTTCACTCAACTGCTTTTCAGTCTGGAAAATAAGACTGTCGGCATGGTTCATTTTATCAATGCGTTCTTTTTCCTGAGCATCAGCGGCAGCATTTGCTGCAGCCTCGTCTTTCATGCGTTTAATTTCAGCATCGCTCAATCCGGATGAAGCTTCAATACGGATACTCTGGGTTTTTCCGGTAGCCTTATCTTTAGCTGATACATGAAGTATACCGTTTGCATCAATATCAAAAGTAACTTCAATCTGCGGTTCGCCTCTGCGCGCAGGCATTATTCCATCGAGGTGGAAACGGCCCAGCGATTTGTTATGTGCTGCCATCGGACGTTCGCCCTGCAATACATGAATTTCTACCGAAGGCTGATTGTCAGCAGCTGTTGTGAATGTTTCCGATTTTTTGGTCGGTATGGTTGTGTTGGCTTCGATGAGTTTGGTCATCACTCCACCCATTGTTTCGATACCAAGTGAAAGCGGAGTTACGTCGAGCAACAATACATCTTTCACATCGCCACTCAGCACACCACCCTGGATTGCTGCACCCACGGCTACAACTTCGTCGGGGTTAACACCTTTTGAAGGAGCTTTTCCGAAGAATTTTTCAACGGCTGACTGGATAGCCGGAATACGGGTTGAACCACCTACAAGGATAACTTCGTTGATATCATTGATTGTCAGATTGGCATTTTTCAATGCAGTACGGCAAGGTTCAATGGTACGTTGAATCAGGTCGTCGATCAACTGTTCGAATTTTGCACGTGTAAGTGTACGAACCAGGTGGCGTGGCACACCGTCAACCGGCATGATATACGGCAGATTGATTTCGGTAGAAGTTGTATTTGAAAGTTCTATTTTTGCTTTTTCAGCAGCTTCTTTCAAACGTTGCAACGCCATCGGATCTTTGCTCAGATCTACGCCGCTGTTATCATTCTTGAATTCCTGTACCAGCCATTCGATAATCCGCTGGTCGAAGTCATCACCTCCAAGGTGAGTATCACCATCGGTCGATTTTACTTCAAATACACCATCACCAAGTTCCAGTACAGAAACGTCGTGAGTACCTCCACCGCAGTCGAACACCACGATTTTCATGTCTTTGTTCGTTTTATCCAGTCCGTAAGCCAGCGCAGCGGCAGTCGGTTCATTAATGATACGACGAACAGTCAGACCTGCAATTTCTCCGGCTTCTTTGGTAGCCTGACGTTGCGAGTCGTTGAAGTATGCCGGAACTGTGATAACAGCTTCAGTAACTTCCTGACCCAGATAATCTTCGGCTGTTTTCTTCATTTTCTGAAGAATAATAGCCGAGATTTCCTGTGGTGAATAAAAGCGACCATCGATATCCACACGTGGTGTGTTGTTGTCGCCTCTTATTACCTTGAACGGAACACGATTAATTTCTCTGTCCAGACGGTCATAAGTTTCACCCATGAAACGTTTGATGGAGAATACGGTTTTTGTCGGGTTTGTAATAGCCTGACGTTTAGCAGGGTCTCCCACTTTACGTTCGCCACCGTCCACAAATCCAATAACAGAAGGAGTAGTACGTTTACCTTCGCTGTTGGCAATGACCATCGGTTCGTTGCCTTCCATTACGGCAACACAAGAGTTTGTGGTACCTAAGTCAATTCCAATAATTTTTCCCATAATGTTTTATTATATTTTTTATTGTTTATTTTTTTCTGCAAGTATTTTTGATAAAAATCTTTACGTCTATGTTTTTACAAATGATGTGCCATGCCGGAAAACCGGCAGAAAAACAAAAGGAATGGCAGAAAAACGGCAAAAAATGTCATTTCAATATTCAAAAAACTGACAAAACGGCAGTTTTCTGTCATTTCACGAATTGATTTCTGTCATATTTTCAAATACGGACAAATCAATTTTTTGTAATATCTGGAAGTTTTATCCGGGAATTAAAAAGTATATCCAAAAGAAACACCCGCCCAGGGCATAATCCATTCGGGTCCTCCCATTAGTATGGGTGTATATCCTATCCGAAACAGAAAACCGCCTGATGGACGCTGATATCTGTAGCCTATCCTGGCTGATAAGGTAGTACTCTCCACAGGACCAAAACTAAGCAGTGCAAGTCCTGTTTCGACATGGTGAGATGATTTTCCGAGTAAAAGATTACAAGCGGGCGCAATAACGAATGCATAGCCCTGATAATCTGCTATTGAGCGGGGCGAATAGGCAAATCCGCTTCCTACTGCTAAATTTAATTCGTTTGTAATTCGTAAGGTATAATCATAATTCAGTGAGTAGAAAAGAGAACTCCCGCCAATTTCAAGATATACCGAATGATGTTTTAAGTCAGGATTAACTTTTCCGGTTATTATCTGAGAATTTAAAGTATTGGATATAAGAAGTATCACAATAATAAATCCGATTTCATTTTTCATGAGATTCTCAATTTAGTTTAATAATGACACCTCTTTAAAGATATGTTTTTTTGAACAGTATAATTATTCTTTGTTAATTATTTCACCAAAATCGGCAATATGCTCATCCACATAGGCTGCAATAATGGCTGTCTGTCCTTCTTCTATTTCAAAAAACTTCTCTTCCAGATCATCAAATGCTTCAAAATCGACGTACATGGCCGTAAATTCTTCTTCGGTGGTTTCGCGTTCGAGTTCTTCTTTATTGGCATCGT
>DAONDU010000217.1:0-3344 GCA_035402725.1 Paludibacteraceae bacterium
TGGCTTGTAACTGGTTAACAAATCACTGATTACTGATTACTGATTACTGATTACTGATTACTATATCTTACTTGATGAACTTTTCACTAATCACTCACTAACAATTCAACGATTCAACGATTCATACTTCGACAGGACTTCGACATGCTCAGTCTGGCAGCTCAGCAACCCACATTACACATTACACACTCTACATTCTTCATTCCATATTAAAATATGCGATATGTTTCCGAAATTCATTATCTTTGCGGAAAAACAGAAACAAAAATAGTATAAATGAATTTCTTACAATTCAAAGAGCGGATGTTCCCGTTAGCCTGTTTCAATATAAATCAGGTGTTGAGTTTTCAGCCCGATTTTGATCGCAACAACATCAGCCGCTGGATAAAAAAGGGATATATCATTAAATTGAGGCAAAGCTATTACACATTTCCGGAGTACAGGAGCAAGCCCGGCTATTCCTTGTATTTTGCCAACAGGATGTACAATCCATCATACATAAGTCTTCATTCGGCATTATCGTTTTATGGATTAATACCCGAAGCAGTAGTGCAGATAACGAGTGTGACTACACTGAAAACGATTTTCTTTGCTAACGATCTGGGAGAATACTCCTATAAATCGGTTAAAGAAAATATGATGTTTGGTTACGAACTGAAACCGATGAGTGATGACCGGACACTAAAAATAGCTACTCCCGAAAAAGCTCTGGTAGATTTGCTCTATCTGTATCCGTTTTACGATAACGACCGGGAACTTGAAGAACTGCGTTTGGATGAAGAATTTCTACAACAGGATTTCGGAGTGGAACGGATGCGGCAATATGCATCCGAAATCGGCTCGAAAGCACTTGATAAACGGATTATCCGAATGTGTAACGTTTACGGAATATGATACAGTTGAATCAGATAAGGCAGTATTTTCCTCAACAAATACGTGAAAATTCAATTTTCGACAAGTATATACTGAAGGAGTATGTACAATTGATGATACTCGATTTTTTGTCTTCAACACGGTATATCCGGAAGATATGTTTTATCGGAGGTACAAACCTTAGGCTGGTAAGCGGCATCGACCGCTTTTCGGAAGATCTGGATTTCGATTGTAAGGGTCTTGCAAAAGAAGAATTCGATGCAATGACCAGTGAAATTGTGCAATTTCTGAAACGATCCGGTTTTCGTGTTGAGACTCGTGATACTCCCAATTCTAAACTTACAGCGTTTCGTCGTAATATCTATTTTCCCGAACTGCTGTTCGAATTAAATTTGAGCGGTCACAAAGAAGAGCGTTTTCTGATTAAGATTGAAAGTCAGGATCAGGGAATTGAATATACAAACCATCTGGTGGATGTCAGAGGCTGTGGTTTCTTTTTTCCCTTTCCGGTACCTGACAATCGGGTGCTTTGCAGTATGAAAATTGCAGCAATGCTTTCGCGGGCAAAAGGTCGCGATTTCTACGATCTGATGTTTCTGCTGACGCGGACACAACCTGACTATGAATTCCTTTCGGCACGTTGTGGTATAAATAATTCGCACGAACTAAAGGAAGCAATTTTTCGTCTTCTTGATACGGTTGACTTAAGCAAGAAACAACGCGACTTTGAACATCTGCTTTTCAATAAGGAGAACAGCACGAAAATACTTCGTTTCAGAGAATTCATCGAACCAGGACTGTTAGAGCCAAGACGTGAAGATTTATGAATTATGAATTATGAGAGCAAAGACTTTTAGAACCAGGAGCCAAGAGCCAGGAACAAAGACTTTGAGACCGGGAGAGTATGAGACTGGTGACTGGTTAACTGTTTAGCTGTTTAATCGTTGAATCGTGGAATTGTTGAACTGTTTTTTTTTACGAACTATACGAATTGAGACGAATTACACGAATTAACTTGTAACTGGTGGCTTGTAACTGGTTAACAAATCACTGATTACTGATTACTGATTACTGATTACTATATCTTACTTGATGCGCGTCCCGAACTTGTTTCGGGAAACTTTATAAACCTGATGAACTTTTCACTAATCACTAATTACCGATTACCAATCTCCAAATCTTCAAATTAGCACATCTTCAAATTTTCAAATCACTAATCACTAATCGCTAATCACGTGTCACCTCAGGAAAATATCATATTGCTCTCGGCCAAAATTCATCCATCAGAGGCGGAATTGCAGGCGTTGAATGCACAAATCGAGTTGGTACATGATTGGGAATTGATGACACGAAATCTGACAGAACGGGGAATGGCGCCGCTATTTTATACGAAACTGCCAAAACTGTCGAACCGTACACTAATCCCGACCGTCAGCTATAATCATTTGAAACAGGTATATTACAGGACACTGACCAGGGGAATGATGCTGTATGAGGTATTCCGGCGTGTAGCGGATGCCTTAACCCTGAATGGTATCCGGGTGGTGGCACTGAAAGGAGTTCATCTGGCCGAGTGGCTGTATCAGGATATCGGTTTGCGGCAGTTCAGCGACATTGATTTGCTGGTAAGAAAAGAGGACGCGGAGAAATGCCTGAAAATATTGCGTGATATGGGCTTTGTGCAGTCAGGTGATGAGGTCTCACAACTTATAATGGAAAAGTCGGGTATAATTCATTATCCGGCCATGCTTATGAATGATATTTCGGTAGAAATACACATCAATCTGAACCGTCCCGGCAAAGCAGAATATCTCGATGTCAGGAAGTTTATACACTGCGCTGAACCACTGGTCATCAACCACTCGCGGGTTCATGTGCTCGAACTTTACGATTTGCTGATATTCCTTTGTGTTCACCTCGAAAAACATTTCCAGAGCGGAGAACTACAGTTTACCTGTTTCAGTGACCTCACCAACCTGATTGATATCAGGTATGATGAAATTGACTGGCAGAAACTTGAAATACGCAGCAAGCTGAGCCGGGTTGAAAAAACGGTATATAAAAACCTTTACCTGGTACATAAATATTTCCATGCACGGATGCCAGAGTATGTTGCCGATCAATATTCCAAATACCTGCCGGTACACGATGAAGAATTATTCCTGGACTATCTGAATGGTTTCAGATATCCTTCTTTGGGATTCTCGACCTACATGGAAAATATCGGCAGGACAATGGGTATCTGGCAAAAACTCCGTTACTTTGCACTCGTGGCATACCCACCCCGGAAATTTATGGTTCAAAGTTTCCGGATAAAACACCCTGAACTCTTCTGGCTGTACTATCCGGCGAGGCACTGGAGAGGATTGCGGGGGATGTGGAAGATGGTTTCTTTTAGAGCAAAGACGAGAAAAATGATGAATGATGAGAACAAAGATTGATAGAACCAGGACTTTGAGACTGGGAGAGTA
>DAONDU010000218.1:0-3328 GCA_035402725.1 Paludibacteraceae bacterium
GTAAGGAATTTATCCGGAATATGCGCAGCGGTTTGCAGCGGGTGAAAGACCGTGCACAGGGTGATGCATTTTTGAATGGAGTGCCTTTTATCTGGTGTTCAAATAACCTGACAGTGGGATTGATAACTCAATGCCGCTTGTATAACGAACTGACAGGTGATGACACATTCCTTGAAATGGAAACAGCGATGCGTGACTGGCTTTTCGGAGTTAATCCGTGGGGAACCTGCATGATTGTGGATTATCCCGCACAGGGTGATACACCTTCCGATCCTCATTCGGCGTTTACTCACCTGAGAAATTATCCGATTACCGGCGGGTTGGTGGATGGCCCAATTTATGCTCCAATCTTTAAATCGTTGCGGGGGGTACATCTTGCCCGTGAAGATGTGTATGCTCCTTTCCAGTCCGATTATGTGGTTTATCACGACGACTTTGCCGATTATTCAACCAATGAACCTACTATGGATGGAACAGCATCACTGACTTACTATCTCGGATATCTGAGCGGCAAGGCCATTGAAAGGAAAGTGATAGAAGGTGGAATAATCCGCGGAAATCCTCAGGAAAAGAAACTGTCGCTGGTATTTACCGGACATGAATTTGCCGATGGGGCTAAAGTGATTTCAAGGACATTGAAGAAAAATAAGGTAAAAGGAAGTTTTTTCCTGACCGGAGATTTCTACCGGAGATATCCGGACATTACATACCGATTGCAGAAAGAAGGAAATTATTTAGGACCACACTCCGATAAACATTTGTTGTATGCCGACTGGACGAAGCGGGATAGTACCCTGGTAACGAAAGATGTTTTTGAAAAGGACTTACGGGAAAATTACCTGGCAATGGAAAAATCCGGTTTGAAAATTGAAGAACCTCGCTACTTCATACCTCCTTACGAATGGTATAACCGCCAAATAAGCGATTGGGCAAAGGATTTGAAAGTTCAGGTAGTGAATTTTACACCCGGCACCGGTTCCAATGCCGATTATACCACGCCCGACATGAAATCCTATAAATCATCGGATACTATCTACAACAATATTCTCCGGTACGAAGAAAAAAATACGCTAAACGGATTTATGTTACTGATGCACATCGGAACACATCCCGACCGTACCGATAAGTTTTACAACCGGTTGGATGACCTGATAAAAAATCTGAAAGGCAAAGGTTACGAATTTGTAAGAGTGGATAAATTGCTGGAGTGAGCGGTTTCTGAACACTTTATTATCGGATGCTTTGTACTTCGGATATTAAGGCAGTCATTATTGAAAATAAAATTATTGTTTTCCGGTAAAATAAAACAGAAACGTCTGTATTTTATGTGTTTTACCCATTCCATTATGGCAGTTTGCCATATTAATATGACTCATCGCCATAATGATATGACACGATGCCATATTAATATGACTCAAAGTTCCTCTGCTCCCCTTGTTCTCACGTGTGGGAGGATGAGGCCTGTCTCTGACTTGTTTCGGTAAGGGGCTAGGGGGCGTTTTTTAATAATTGAAATTAATCACTACCAGTTCACTCTGGCTGGCTACCCTGAATTGAGGTCCCCAGAGTCCCAGACCCGATGAAACATAGTAATTTGTGTTTCCTTTTTTCAGGTAACCATAACCCAGTTCGAATATACTTTTTACAATCAGGTTGGCGGGGAAAAACTGTCCGTTGTGGGTATGTCCTGAAATCTGCAAATCCACGTTATTTCTTTCAGCATCTTCGAGATGATAGGGCTGATGATCGAGGAGAATGACAGGTTTATCTGAATGGGAGATCAGTATATCCTCCAGATTTTTACGGTGTGGATTGTGTTTATCGTCCCGTCCGGCAAGATAAAATTCGTTATTAACCAACACACAGGTGTCCCTGAGCAACCTGATATTTGATTTTCGGTAGAAATCTGAAATATGATGATCGCTTTCACCATAATATTCGTGATTGCCAAAAATACCGTATACACCCAGCGGAGCTTTTATCGCACGCAGTTCCTCATCCATATTCTGAGCAATGACCGGTTTCAAAGAACGATCCACCAAATCACCGGCAATAAGAACAAGGTCCGGATTTTGGGCATTGACCATTGTTACATACTGTTGAAGTCTTTTTTTGTCGATGGATACACCCAGGTGGATATCGCTGATGGCTACAATTCTTATTTCCTTGTGCTGAACCGGTTTATTGCTCTTTATGGATAAGTTGACAACTTCAGGCCTGTTGAACTTAATGTTTCCGTAAATCATCATTACGCCAACTGCCCCAATTGTCAGCAACATTGCTGATAACCGTAAAATCTTTATGTTACCAATAAATGGAAAAAAGTGATTGATAATCCGGACGTCATCCACCAGCAGGAAAGAAGTGAACAAATATGCCAGCACGATAAAATAACTGTATCCAACAAAACTCAGCATCCGGGCAAAACTATGTGGTAATTGATTTTCGAAAAATAATCCTCCAAACATCGCCGTTGTCAACACAATCATCAATACCAAATACACTGTTTTGGAATAACCGTATGGAGCCAGAACCTGACAACCTCTGACTATGGTATAAACAATCATGGACAGAATAAACGCAAAGAAAAATATAAGAAAACCGTATTTCATAAATATATCATTTTTATTTTTTTAGATTTCGAAAATGGAACTTCAGACTTCATATTTCAGATAAATATTCAAATTGAAAAGAATTAGAAGAAACTATCTTTTTCTTTAAGTCCCCCTTGAGAGCCTGTCCCGAACTTGTTTCGGGAGGGATTTAGGGGGCTTTTACCTTTGGGGGATTTAAGGGACCTTAAATATTCGCTGCCAGCCATTTCCGCATTTCGGTGGTGGTTTTCCCGCGCCTTCGCGCATAATCAGCCAGCTGGTTTTCATCAATTTTACCGATCATAAAATACTTCGACAGCGGATGGGCAAAATACAATCCGCATACCGAAGCATTGGGATACATGGCGCCATTCTCTGTAAGTTTCACTCCAACGCGGCTGAAATGCAGCAGAGGTTCCAGTTCAAAAATGATGGACTGATCGGGCAACGAAGGATATCCTATGGCAGGACGAATGCCGCTATATTTTGTTTTCAGCATATCTTCCATGGTCAGGTTTTCGTCTGGGGTATAACCCCAATACTCTTTTCGAATCTTGTAGTGAAGCCATTCTGCCGATGCCTCAGCCAGCCGGTCGGATAATGTTTTCACCAGAATAGACTGGTACATGTCATCCCCCTTCTCAAATATGGCAGCAAGCTCTTCTGCTCCGGTAACTGTGGTTACAAAGGTTCCGACATAATCATCTTTTTCGCTCAGAAAATCGGCAAGGCAG
>DAONDU010000219.1:0-1897 GCA_035402725.1 Paludibacteraceae bacterium
TCAGCACGGCTGCATTTGAAAATGTTTTTTGCCAGCTCATGATTTGTATTAAGCAGCTTTTTGACCGGTTCACTCAATTCTTCATTGTCGAATTTCAGGAAGAATTTCATTCGCAGCATGGCTTCCCAGTTTTTGCTTTTGTAATGATTGTATGCCATATCCTCAAACAGTGATTTCATAGCGCTGTCGGTAGTCTCAAGGGTGGCGTATATCCCGTTAAACATTTTATCCTCGTCGCGGTAAGGAACCCAGTCGTTTTTGCACTTGTACCTCAACGCGTGATCCACTTCGTGCCACCCTTCGGATGAAGTGGTTCGAAACTGAACTTCGTAGGTGCTGTCAACCAGCTCCAGTTCATGGCCGGATAATTTTGCCCCGTCGAAAATCGCAGAATTGTCGGCCGAGAACCGGCAGATCAAATTCTTTCGGAGTGGTTTGAAGACATCAGATGTTGGTAAATCATATTGCTTATCTACAATTTCATATTTCATCGAAAAATAATTCCACAGCAGGTTAACATCGTCCAGAAAGTAAGTTGTAATACGGAAACCTATCATATCCTGCACTTTTTTCCCCTCTGTCCGGTAGTAGCCTTCACCTTTAGTCAGTATCTTTTGTTGTAACGATTCCAGTGTTTTGGTTCTGGAATGTATCCGGTAATACACTCCAATTCGGTCAAGATCACGAATGATTTCTTCCTCAAGGTTGTCTTTTATCGTCTTCAATGCTCTGTTTTTCATTTGAAAATCAACGTCATTTTAATTGTCAAATGTACGCTAAAAACACACGGTTATCAATGCAGAATCGGTTAAACGGTATAATCAGAAAACACATTATTGATTGCACCCGCGAATATAAAACAGATTGACTTAGTATTATGTTTCAGAATGACGTATTTCTTTCAATAAATGGATTTAAAACACAGAAAGGCACAAAATGAATTGTACCTTTCTGTGTCTATTCTCTTACACTTATCAGTTAATCACTTTCACTTTTCCCAGGAAAACATCCTTGTTTTTCTTAATCTCCACTGTCTTTGTAAAAGTAACTCTTGTGCTGTCCACCGGCATGAACTGTAGCGTGTAGGTGCCGGTTGTAAAGCCATCCAGTTTAAATAGATTGAACCTATTAACGTCCGAAACGGTGGTTATTGTGTCGTTGTCAATGACCACAAACACTTTGGTGGCAAGTCTCAACGGCATAACAAAACCTCCGATGCTTGCCGTTGTTTCCCTTACAAAACACCGCATCCTGGGTTTCAGGTAGAAATTACCGTCCTTGCCCGGAATAATCGAATGGGCAATGTCGAAATCGAGCATGATGGAGTATTTACCTTTCGGAACATTGTTGCGGACGTGAATGACCAGCGTACTGTCGCTTTTGTCGGATATCAGCAACGGTTTTGTTGTACTGTCCGACAGGATGACCGTGCTGTTTTTACCCAGTTTGAATTTAATCTTCCGTACGACTTGATCTTCGGGAATGTTGAAGTCCGAAAGAAACACGCTGTCGCCGTTGGAAAGCAAGCTTACAGCAATAGTCTGTTGGTTAAACGGAACGTCCGTCCAGATGGTCGAATCTTTTTTAATGGTATCTACAGCCATGTATTGAATTCCCGCGATATCCAGATTAACTCCTGAAAACCTTGTCCAGGGGTTGTGCCCTTTTCCGAAATGATCGGCGTTGCCGGGTGCGTCAGTCAGAAAGAACGATACATTGCGTTTGCCGCTAGCTGCTTCATCCATGTCGTTGCTGTTGCAGGCAGTGAGCATAACGGCGAAAGCTATCAAAGAAAAAAATACTTTTTTCATAACGAATGACCTTAAAATTAATACTATATTTGAATAAAGTGAATTAATAAACAGAAGCAAATTTGCTATTTAAACTACAAATATAT
>DAONDU010000219.1:1997-3266 GCA_035402725.1 Paludibacteraceae bacterium
GTTTTGGGCGTTTTCAATGTTGTTGTACATAATGGAACCGTCGCTGTTAATCTTCAGGTTCTTTGCTTTTGCTCTCGATACTCTTCCCTTGTAAACGGTAATAATATATTCACCTTCAGGCACATCCGACAGACTGAAATTTCCTTTAGCATTACACAGAGCAGTGCCAACCGGAGTATGTGTTTTGGCATCTGTTATTGTTACAACAGCATTTTTAATGGGTTCGTCCTGGGTGTTAATCACACAACCGTTAACGTTGTATTCGGTAGCAAACACCTGTGTGGTGGCAAACAACAGGAAAGCGATAAATCCTGCACGTATAATCTGATATTTTCTGATAGATTTCATGATCGTTGAATATTAATTTTATGAGTTAATTTGAAAATGAATTCAGCGTTTTTTTCCGGAGTGAAGAGTTGACTAGTATTTACTTCTTTCAGGAAATAAAACCTTGAATTACTGCGTTTATTAATAAGACGTTTCAAAAATAGAATTTGGATTTTTAAGTACTCATTATTAAACACTTTTAACTCATGCAGTCATAAAAAAAGCCGGAGGGTTTATGTCCGGCATCATGAAAAAGCTTATGTGTGCTTGTTTCAGCTGATTTTACCAATAATAGCCACAAAGTTTTTACCGTATTTTTTGGCGCATTTGGGGCAGGTGGTGTACCACATATACATTTTTTCGATTTTCATGTTCTTGCTTTTGGCAAAACTGTCATAATCTTTACACCATTTCCCGGTTTCACGAAAGTCTCCTTCATATACTTTGCAAAGGTATTTCCCCGAAATGGTGACGTTATTCAGTCCTTCCAATTCGCGATCCACCGCCAGAAAGATGTCCATGTTCCAGCCTGAAGTGTGGTCGGAGAGGCACAAGCCGTCCTTTTGCATAGCGGCGCCGGAGTTGCGGATTTTTGCATCCAGTTTACGCATGACTCGGCCAAAATTCAGAGGCATGTACATAAAGGTGCAGATACTTCCTTTGATAAATATCTTGTTGTCCCATTCCAGAATTTTTTCATCCCAGAGTTGGGGTTCAAATTTCGGACAACATTCAGGTTCTGGGTTTTCCATGGTTTGATGTGTTTCCATAATTACGTTGAATTTTAGTGAGTTAATGTACAAATATAAAACTTTTATTTTGTGTTTTGTGTTTTAATAATCAAAAAATCACTGTCATCCATCCCGTTATTTCTGAAAAAAATATCATATCTTTGGTGCTGGTAGAAATTCAACTTCAAACTTAAAATAAGTGACCATGGAA
>DAONDU010000220.1:0-3247 GCA_035402725.1 Paludibacteraceae bacterium
GAAGTTCATAAATGATGGATTTCAAATGAAGTTTCTTGGTGGTCAGGCAGGGAAATCCTTCTTCGAGATTGAAGCGCATCTGATGCCCGAATATGCTGATGGTTCCGGTTCCGGTGCGGTCTTCCTTTTTTACACCTTCGGCAAGAACCCGGTCAAGTAAGTCTAAGTATTGTTTCATGCTGAATTTTTTCTTTGTCCGGGCTGTTAATACAGATTGAACGTAGTTTTCAAAACCCTGAATTCGGTCCGGCGGTTAATCTGATTAGCTATTTCCTGTTGAACCGGAGTTAACGTTAGGATAAATGCTTCAGTCAGTACCGTGTTTTCTTTCAGGAAATTATATTTTTTCGCTGTGCTGATGTCAACGGTAAATGGCTGTTCTTCTCCGTAACCCACAGCTGTCAGTCGGTTTTTTGCAATGCCGGCTTTAATCAGATAGTCAACCACCGATTGTGCCCGGCGTTCTGATAGTATCCGGTTGGATTCGTTATTTCCCACGTAGTCGGTATGGGCGCTCATCTCAATCGTGATATTCGGATTGTCGTTCAGCAGTTTAACCAGCTGCTGCAATCCTGTTTCCGATTGAGGGGTAAGATCCCATTTGGCAAACTCATAGAATATGTTGTTCATCTGAACGGGTTTATACAGCGGTGTCAGTTGAAAATCAACCTTGAAACTCTCGCTCTGGCGGTCGCTGACATTTTTGGTGGATATTTCATTCTTTTGATTAAGAAAACCGCGTGCGGAAGCAAGCATGACGTAATCCACACCTTTGTTCAATTTGTAACTGTAAGTTCCGTCGCCTTTTGCCTGGATGCGTGCATTTTCGCCATTATTTCCTATAATACGGATTTTGGCATCGGGCACGGTTTCGCCTACAGGATCGGTGATTTTTCCCTGAAGCACATATTCCAGCGCGGGTAATTCAAAACTCCAGAGAGCGTCGTAGCCTCTGCTCTCGTTTCGGTTTGACGAGAAATAACCACTTTCTGTTTTTCCGGCAAATGCCATCCCGAAATCATCAGCGGAGGAATTAATTGGAACACCCATGTTTTTCACTTCCCAGCCTCCCTCTTTTAATGGTTTGGCTTCAAATATATCAAGTCCCCCCATGCCTGGTTTTCCTTTGGATGAATAGTACAGTGTTCCGTCTTCGCGTACGGTCGGAAACATTTCGTCGTCGGGCGTATTGATGTCTTTTCCCAGATTTTCGATGTATTTCCATTCGTTTCCCTCGAAAGTTGCTCTCCAGATATCCTTACCTCCAAATCCGTCTTTCGAGTCGGATACGAAATACAGCGTAGTGCCGTCGGGCGATATTGCCGGATGTGCCACTGAAATGGTGCTGTCTCTGAACAACTGGATTTTCTGCGGTGCGCTCCAGGTTCCTCCGGCGCGGTTCGAAAGGACGATTATAGTTCCGCCTCCCTTGTCATCGGCAAGCAGCGAACGGGTGAAATACATCGAACGCCCGTCGGGGCTGACGGAGGCAATACCTTCATCATTCAGCGAGGTTACATCACCTTCCAGCTGTTCGGTAGCTTCCCACTTTCCCTTGTTGTTTTTCCTTGCTATGAACAGGTGATTGTTTGGCTGCCCGCTTACGCCGTTGTTTTTACGCACTACGTTCTTCTTACCGAACTTCCGGTTGGAAGTGAAAATCAGGACATCGGCATCGGAACTTGAAAACACCGGGCTGAACGAGGACGAACGGCTCACATTGAACTCTTTGGATTTTTTCACCAGGTAGCGGGTTGGACTGGCTTTCAGGTCGGCAGCCAGCGAAGTCGCTTTCAGACCATTCTGAGCCAGTTCGTCATCGGGATGTTTTTCCAGATACGTAGTGTAACTTTTCGCGGCTTCGGCATATTTGCCGTTTCGCTGCTGCATCTGTGCCAGCCGAAGGTAAACCGTATCATTCGTCGATTTGTTTCGTACGGCATTGAGATACACCTGTTCGGCCCTGTAATGACTGATCAGGCGGTAACATTCTCCCTGTTTGTAAGCAATCTCGGCCCGCAGCGGTTTGTTTTTCGAAGGGATGCGGGAATATATACTTTTATACAAATCACCGGCAACGGCGTATTCACCCAGGGCGTAGCGTTTGTCGGCTTTGGCAAGCCGCGCTTTAATACCGCACGACTGCAGCGTAATGACAGCCAGCAGAATCAACAGACCGGATGATTTGAATTTTAGCATTATTATCGGGATACTTTGTGACTTATAATCTCTTATGATAAACTTTTTTGTGACGGTTTTATTGTCCGGCAACCGTGTTTTTAAACCAATTCATGAATAACAAGTCCCGAACGGAGCTTGGGTTCGAACCAGGTTGTTTTTGGAGGCATGATGTTGCCGGTATCGGCAATGTCGATAAGTTGCTTCATCGAAACAGGATACAATGCCAGCGCGACTTTCATTTCGCCGCTGTCCACGCGCCGTTTCAACTCACCCAGTCCGCGTATGCCTCCGATAAAGTCAATGCGTTTGTCACTGCGAAGGTCTTTGATACCCAGTATCTCATCCAGGATAAGGTTCGATGAAATGGTAACGTCCAGAACGCCAATCGGATCATTGTCGTTGTAAGTTCCGGGTTTAGCAGTAAGCGAAAACCAGTTGTTGCTCAGGTAGAGCGCGAAATTATGCAGGCTATCGGGTTTGTAGATTTCAGCTCCTTTTTCTTCCACGATGAAGTTTTCTTTCAGTTTTTCAATAAATTCTTCATCCGATAATCCGTTCAGGTCCTTAACCACCCGGTTGTAGTCAATGATGTTCAGCTGATTGTCGGGGAAGCAAACCGCCATGAAGTAGTTGTATTCTTCATCACCGCGGTGTTTTGGATTCTGAAGTTTCTTTTCATTGCCAACCAGCGCGGCAGCGGCGCTGCGGTGATGTCCGTCGGCAATGTACATCGAAGGTATTTCAGCAAAGATACGGGTTATTTGTTCAATGATACCGCTATCTTCAATTACCCAGAACTGATGTCTGAATCCATCCAGTTCGGCAGTGAAATCATATTCCGGTACATTTACCGTTATACCGGTAACAATGGCGTCCAGGTCGTCGCGGTGAGGATAGGCGAAAAACACGGGTTCCACGTTGGCATTGTTTACACGCACATGTTTCATGCGGTCCTCTTCCTTGTCGCGGCGGGTAAGCTCGTGTTTTTTTATCTTACCGGTCATGTAATCGTCCACACTGGCACAAACCACCAGTCCGTACTGAGTGCGTCCGTTCATGGTCTGGG
>DAONDU010000221.1:0-3236 GCA_035402725.1 Paludibacteraceae bacterium
ATTTATATATCGTTTTTCAAATCAAAATAGTCAAAGTACATGTCAGCTTTTTCTTATTGAAGTTATTGTTGTTTTTTATCCCAAATAGCAAAACCAAGTTGCTGAATTTTTAGGGGGATTTGAAATTTTAGAACTCGTACGACGTCATATCTTCCCCCAATTCGGTCCGTTCAAAAACTTGCCGCGCTTCATTCAGCAACGCTGTTTTGTGACTGTAGCGGGCGGAGTAGTGTCCGATAATCAGTTTTTTGACATTTGCTTTTTTGGCTATCTCGGCAGCCTGCCGCGCGGTTGAGTGCTGAGTGGCTCTGGCGCGGTATATCTCATCTTCCATAAAGGTGGCTTCGTGGAACAGCAGATCCACCTCTTCGATAATGGGGATTATTTTTTCGGAATATGCTGTATCCGAGCAGTAAGCATAACGGATGGGAGGAGTGGGAGGCAGGGTCAGTTTGTCATTGGGAATGATTTCGTCTTCTTCGGTCGTAAAATCTTCGCCCTGTTTTATCTTCCCGATTTGCCACACGGGAACCCTGTAAAAATCAATCATCTCGCGGTTGATATGCCTGTCGCTCGATTTCTCTTCGAAAAGAAAACCGCAGCAGGGCACTCTGTGCTTTAGCGGTATGGACGAAACCTGAACGGTGCGGTCCTCGAAAATAACTTCGTTGACAGCGGGATTGACCGGGCAGAATATCACCTGAAAGGGGAGTTCTTCGCAGAAATACTTCAGTTGCGGCTTCATGAGTTTCTCCAGGTCGGGATGCGCGTGGATGTGTATGTCGGAGGTGTGGTTGAGCATTCCGAAGGACGAAATGAGTCCCATCAACCCGAAGCAATGATCACCGTGGAGGTGCGAGATGAAAATATGACCGATATGGCTGTTTTTGAGGTTCATCTGCCGCATCCGTATCTGAGTGCCCTCGCCACAATCAATGAGAAACTGCTTGTTTCGGAATTCCAGCAACTGTGAAGTCGGGAAATTGTTTTTCGTGGGCAATGCGGAGCCGCTCCCGATGATTGTAAGCTTTGCGTTCATTCCTGAGGTGTATCAATAGCTTGAAAGTCAGAGGGGCGAATTAAATAAAACCTTCAATATTCGGATTTACCACTGTATCCACTCTTGTCTTCACTTTCAGTTTGAAGTCGCGTCCGAGGTATTTCTCACGCACGATGGGGTTGTCGGCAAGTTCCTCGGAGGTTCCCTGGAACATGATTTTTCCCTCGAAAAGCATATAAGCGCGGTCGGTGATACTGAGTGTTTCGTCCACGTTGTGGTCGGTAATGAGGATGCCGATATTTTTGTCTTTCAGCTGCCACACAATATCCTGAATGTCCTGCACGGCAATGGGGTCAACGCCCGCGAAGGGTTCGTCGAGCATGATGAAGCGGGGTTCAATGGCCAGACAGCGTGCTATCTCAGTACGTCGCCGCTCACCTCCCGACAACCGGTCGCCGATATTCTTGCGCACGTGCCCGAGGTTAAATTCGGCAATCAGCGTTTCAAGTTTTTCCTTCTGATATTCCTTGCTGAATTTGGTCATTTCCAGAATAGAGCTGATATTATCTTCCACAGTCATTTTGCGGAAAACGGAAGCTTCCTGAGCCAGGTAACCTATACCTTTCTGCGCACGGCGAAATACAGGCAGCCCCGTAATCTCCTCGTCGTCCAGGAAAATTTTTCCGGAATTGGGAGTAACCAGTCCGGTAGTCATGTAGAACGTGGTAGTTTTTCCGGCTCCGTTCGGACCGAGCAAACCCACAATTTCGCCCTGTTGCACCTGTATCGATACATCATTCACAACGGTTCGTTTGCCGTATTTCTTAAAGAGATGTTCGGTGCGGAGTACCATAGACCTGCTTTCCGGTGCAAGTTCTGTTATTGTTTCGATTTCGGTAAAATTTTCCTTTACGATGTCTGCTTCCATTTAGCTGAATATTTTTAATGGAGCAAAAGTACAAAATTCTGAATGAATTAACACAGAGCAGCAAGTCATTCTGTGATTTTTTAAGAAAATAAGCTAGGAGTTGAGACTGAAGGTCTGAATTTAAGCCTGGTTGGGTAGGTTCCGTCTCACTGGTTTTTGCTCATTTATTCTGAATATACGAAAGGGTGTGGGTGCATTACCTTTCTTCATCAATATAAGAATAATAAAAATCAATTTCACAGAGTTTTGTCTCGTTATTCCTTTTGTGAAATATTAAATCGATATTCTTTGTTTCATACCTCTTATCATCATTCATATAGCTCATCTTAAAAATGACTTTTTCATTCTTATTTTCATGGGCTAAATATGTAGAGACATTGTAGATGTTTTTATCAACTGTTTTTATACAGAAATAGTGATTTTTAGCATCTTCCAAAGTTCTTACATGTTTTATATCTTCAAGAATTTTATATTGTTTAATCAATTGTAGATAAGCAGGATTTAATGAGCTTTTAAATTCTTTCAAAAAACGGCTTTTAGAAATAATACTGTCACTTTTAAAATCCATTTTACTTATGTTGGAAATATCCAATAAAGATCCGCAATAGCCGTGAAATTTATCATCAATGGAGTTACTCAAAACATTCGTGTCATTTGCAAGCAACGCTCCACTGAATTTATTCCAGAACAACACAAATTCATCAGTGCCAATTAAAGAAAGAGATTCACTCTTTGCTAAAATGTTTACCGTTTTTTTGATTTGTTGTGTAGTTGTATTGTTGTTTCTTACGCAAGCGGTACACAAAAATATAAGTACTGTAAATTAAACCACTTCATAATGACATAAAATTAAAATCTTAACCCGACCTTTCGAATATGTGCTTAAATAAATATATTACCTTAGTACAGCACGCCGCTGGGAAACAGCATTCGGCGTAGCCAATTGCATTCTTGCTTCTTTTATTATCAGGATTTATTAACCCGATATTAATTTACCCCAGCAAATGTAATTATTTTATTTAATTACGAAATGCAGTTCCTTAATAATATAAAAAGGTGAAATTCCAAATTCCACCAATCAACGCCACCTTTTACTATCCTTAATATGCATATACGTTGAAAAAGAGCATAATACTGCAATTTGTTTTGGTAATTCGAAATGTTTATGTAATTTCGCAGTGCTACTTCGGATTATCATAAAATAGAAAGCGAAAATGGGAAAAGAGTTTATTCATAGGGATATTACAGCTGTGATGCTTGAAATGTATCAGTACTTTCCTGTTATCACGATGACAGGACCTCGTCAGT
>DAONDU010000222.1:0-3134 GCA_035402725.1 Paludibacteraceae bacterium
ATTACCGCATGTGCTTTCAGCAATTCGAGTGAAGCTGTGGCACTCATCTCAGATGATATTACGCTGGTCAGATAATCTTCCACCGAAATCACGTTGATGGCTGTCAGTTTTTCATCTTCAACAATAAACTTTAACGCGCCCAGAAAACGTTGATTTTCTTTTCTTTCCCAATGAAAATTGATGCCGATAACAACATCTTTCAGCTCAAAAACATCGGTTTTTTCATTTAACGGATCAAAACGAAGCTCATCGTAAAGTTCACCGTTCCATTGCACTTTATTATCGTGACATTTTACATTTTGCTTTCCACTAGCTTCTTTTCCGTTTACAATGTACGGACTTGGCAGTTCAAACCCGATTTCAGCGGAAAACAGTATGCCTACATTTACTTTTGGTTCATTCATAATGATAACTCCTTCAATTTTTCGGTTAATTTTTCTGCTGTGCTTTTATCCAGGCAAACTTCTCCTAAAATTTCAGCAACATTTTTGTCCGTAATTTTTTCAAAATCTTTTTCCAGAGGAGTAATAAATACACCACCCAAATCCACGGCTGCGGGACTTATCAGAATATTTTCATCACTTTCGGCAAAATAACAATCCGGACGGTGTTTAGCACGTGGAATGACAACAATCACTACTGTACCTTCACCTCCGGTAGTGGAAGTTTCGTACCAGGCGAGAACGTTCATCATTGGTTCGGTTTCACCATTATTTACTAAAAGCGTATTATATATTTTCCCAAAAAGTGAAACAGCTTCGGCCTTATTCGTCATCTCTGCTTTTATCACAAAAGCCGGAAAACCATAATTTATCGCAAAAAGATTGTCGCTGATTTTTTCTGTGATATGATTTTTCCACTCTGTTTCCAGGGGAAGAAATCCTTTGTTTCCTGCCTGAAAATGTGCATGATCGGGGGCAGAAGCGCCACATTTAGGACCGTTATAAAAAATAACATAATTTTCCATGGCCTTAGCAAGGTCGAGCATATCGCCAAAACGGGGCAAGATCAGCTGTTCGGTATGTTCTTTTTCAGGAATGGTGAAATGTTTCGGGAATATCGGAAATGGATTGATTAATATGGTATAATGACCGTTGAAATCAATGCCTTTTTGTACTGTCGGCCTATTGGCACTGCAAAGAAAACATTTGCGTTCCTGTATGGTTTTGGCGTCCACTTTTGCTCCGGAAGATACAATACGGGCCGGATTGAACTGTATCTGGTACCTGCAACCATTAACTTCGGTTTCCTTGACCTTTACTTCATTCAGCGCTGTATAAAAATGCTGTGCTGTATCCCACTCCAATAATTGCTGGTTGAATAATTCTAAAATCTGATCCTTCATATTCTTTTGGCAACAATGCCTTTTCGTTATTAGTAATTGAAGATGAATAAT
The DNA here is from genome assembly GCA_035402725.1 of Paludibacteraceae bacterium. GTDB lineage: Bacteria > Bacteroidota > Bacteroidia > Bacteroidales > Paludibacteraceae > UPXZ01. Next base: position 1,397 of record DAONDU010000222.1, read on the forward strand.
TGCAGAATGCGCTGCAATTATTCATCTCCGGACTGAATTAATTTTCAGCAGTATTGAAACTTTTATTTTTTCAACAATGCAATACGTGCCTGCAATTCCCAGGTTCTTATTCTGTCTTTATATAAATTGTTGGCATTTGATTTCACAATATCCAGTGCTGCATCTGAATTTCCTTCCCAGCGGCGACATAGATAAAGAACGTCATAAATACGTCCGATCTGATATTTGCGGGAGAAATTAAGTCCGAGCGCGTAATCTTCACCATAAATGGTATTCGGAACTTTCACTTCGCGCAAAACAGGAGTGTAGAATGCACGCGGCGCTCCCAATCCATTAATTCTCAATGCATTATTTCTGCCATTTTCTGGGGTCCACTCCTTATGGTCGATAACTCCCGGCGGAATTGTATTCATTTCAAAGTCGGTAATCATATACGTTCCAACCACCATCGCACAGTTTTGTTCGTAGAACGCGTTTACAATTGTTTGGAGCGTGTTTTCATCTTTATATACATCATCGCTGTCGAGTTGAACGGTAAATTTACCACACTTTTCGTTATGAGTAGCGAGGTTCCAGCAACCGCCAATCAACAAATCCTGTCGTTCAGGAATAACATGTATAAGACGGCTATCGGATGAGAATTCACGAATAGCTTCAGTGGTTCCGTCGTTGGAATGATTATCTACAACAATAAGATTGAATTTAAAATTTGTCTTTTGACTAAGTACCGAGGCAATTGCATCTTTGATGGTACGTACCCGATTTCTCACAGGTATGACAACCGATGCTTCAAATTCAAAGTTGCCTGCGTTGAATTCAATCTTTTCGAATTTCGGAGCCAGATAACCGCCAATTTCTTTGAGGTGTTCGGTACAAGCCTGTTCCATTTCAATTTGTAAACCGCGGTTTTTCGGATCTACATAATCAAACATCTTTTCACCGCTTTTTCGTGTGTCCTGTTCCACTTCGGAATACAGAAATTCATTGATGTGAACGAGAGAATATTTTTGAGAGAATTTCAGGCGGAAATCATACCATCCGGCAAACTGATAATCAGTTGTCAGGCGGGTGGCTGCTTCTGTGAAACAATCAGACTTAAACAACAACACGGATCCGAAATCAAAGTCATCCCGAAGGCTTCCTAGTTGATAATCGATAACCGGCGCAGAGGTTTTAACATCGCCAACAATCTGGTAATGATCGGCATAAGACATTCCTGCTGAACTATCGTTCATGATGTGTATCATACGTTCAAGCGCAAACATGCCCATTTCCAGCGTAGTATATTTGGTGTAGAACAACGTGAAATCAGCATCGGCACGTTTGGCAATCTCTCTCATGGTTGCACTTGAAAACAGCGATGGAACTGTAATAATTTCATGTTCGTCGATTTTATCAGAAACGACATCTATGGCCAGCAGATATATCTTGTTCACTAATCCTGTTTCCATCAAACTTTTTACGGTTTGTTCAGCCTGCGATTTGCTTTTAAAAGGGATGAAGCAATTAATCGTTGTTTTCATAAATTTAATTCTATTATTGAGTTTATTATTTCCAGATTATAAGACCAGTTTCTCCGCTCGTAGCAGTAAACAACAGTTTTTTATTGCCTAACGGTAAAACGGTATTTATTAATGAATTTCCAATTTTGTGTTTCCATAAAACTTCCCCGGTCAGTGCATCCACTGCAAAGATAAGTCCGTTCTTTGTACTTCCAAAGACAATTCCATCTTTTTCG
>DAONDU010000223.1:0-3117 GCA_035402725.1 Paludibacteraceae bacterium
AAAAACATTTAGGAAATATGCATAAAATAAAAGTACAAAACCCTGTTGTGGAGCTTGACGGTGATGAAATGACCCGCATAATCTGGAAATTTATAAAAGAGCAATTAATTCTGCCCTATCTGGATCTTGATATCAGATATTACGATTTGGGAATTGAGAGCCGTGATGCAACAGACGATCGTGTTACCATTGAAGCTGCTGAAGCTATCAATCAATATCATGTGGGTATTAAATGTGCCACCATCACACCCGACGAAGCACGTGTTCAGGAATTTAACCTTAGACAGATGTGGAAATCGCCAAACGGTACGATTCGTAACATCGTAGGGGGTACTGTTTTTCGCGAACCGATCATCATGAGCAATATTCCCCGCTACGTACAGGGTTGGACCCAACCAATCATCATCGGGCGTCATGCTTTCGGTGATCAGTATAAAGCAACCGACAAGGTGATAAAAGGTAAAGGCAAACTAAAATTAACTTTTACAAATGAAAACGGAGAAGTTCAGGAATGGGAAGTGTATGATTTCAAAGGCGATGGAGTTGCAATGGCAATGTACAATACAGACGAATCTATTTACGGCTTTGCTCGTTCGTCGTTCCAGATGGCGCTTACAAAACATTATCCGCTTTTTATGTCCACCAAAAATACCATTCTGAAAGCATACGACGGACGTTTTAAAGACATTTTTCAGGATGTTTACGAAAATGAATTCCGGACTGAATTTGAAAAAGAAGGCCTCACTTACGAACATCGGCTGATTGACGACATGGTGGCTTCAGCCATGAAATGGAACGGCGGATTTGTGTGGGCCTGCAAAAACTATGATGGCGATGTACAATCAGATACTGTAGCTCAGGGATTTGGATCGCTGGGACTAATGTCATCTGTTCTTGTTACTCCTGATGGAAAAACCGTTGAAGCCGAAGCTGCTCATGGAACTGTCACGCGCCATTATCGTCAGCATCAGCAGGGAAAAGAAACCTCTACAAATCCCATTGCTTCCATTTTTGCTTGGACAAGAGGACTTGAGCATCGGGGTAAACTCGACAACAATCAGGAACTGATAGATTTCTGTCAGAAGCTTGAGCAAGTATGCATTGAAACTGTTGAAGGCGGCGAAATGACCAAAGACTTAGCCATGCTCGTATATGGAGAAAATGTTACTAAAGAACATTATCTCAATACACAGAATTTTCTAGCTGCACTTAAACGAAATCTTGATAAAAAACTTAACGGATAAATTTATGCCCATATCCATAAAAAAAGGCTTTCGGAAAAAATCCGAAAGCCTTTTTTATTTTACTTTTTTCTAATTATTTGCTGGTACTAGCGGCTTTTTGAGCATCATCAATCATTTTTTCGCTGGCATACATATAAACTTCAACCCTGCGATTAAGAGCTCGTCCGGCTTCTGTATCATTTGTAGCTACAGGCATAGAATAATCACGGCCTTCGACGGTTTTCATCTGAGAGCGAGCAGCTCCGTTAGTTACAAGATAATCAGCAACAGCTGTTGCCCGTGCAAGTGAGACCTTTTTATTTGCTTCGAGAGTTCCGATATTATCGGTATGTCCGAGAACAGAAATATCCATGGTCGGATTTTCAACAAGAATTTTGGCAAATTTTGTAAGTGCGGTTTTTGAAGCGTCGTTCAGATTACTTTTATTGAATTCGAAAAGAATTCCGGAGTCAAAGGTAACTTTTACCGCTTTCAGGCCATTTACGTCTTCAATGGTTTCGACCTTAGCGTTTTCTACCTGAGCAGCAGTTTCAGCAGCAGCTTTATCCATTTTTTTTCCGATAATTACACCGGCAGTTGTACCTACAGCAGTACCAATTGCAGCACCAACTGCGGCGCTTTTTCCATCTTTCCCTATCAATACTCCTAATCCGGCACCTACCGCTGCACCTGTACCGGCACCAATCATACCACCTTTTGCGGCATTATTCAGGGATTTACATCCCGAAAGGATTAAACTTGCACTAAGTAATAAAACAACAATGACATTTAGTTTTTTCATTTTCAATTAAAATTAGTTTGTTAATAAAATTTATTTAATAATTTTTCTTTTTGTGACCCCGGAGGGGCTCGAACCCTCGACCCATTGATTAAGAGTCAATTGCTCTACCAGCTGAGCTACGGAGTCTTCAAAGAATTCTACTTGTTTGTAACGGATAATAATCAAAGTTGTTCAAACTTGCAGAAACAATCAAAATTTGATTTACCAAACAGTTTACAAAAACTGTGCAATTAAATCTTGAGAGAAATTATTTTAATATTTTTTATAAAAAACCACTAAAATCATTGTGTTTCGATGGAGCAAAGGTAATAATTTTTTTTCAAAAATTCGTATACTGTTAAAAAAAACATCGGATTATTTTATATTCCGGATATATTCCGATGCTTTTTGGGCGCAATTCTCACCATCAATAGCCGATGAGGTAATACCACCGGAGTACCCAGATCCTTCTCCTGCAGGAAAAAGTCCTTTTATCCTGATATGTTGCAGTGTTTCGGGATCGCGGGGAATTCGCACCGGTGACGAGGAACGTGTTTCCACTCCTACTACCACAGCTTTATTGGTCAGGTAACCCCGCATCTTACGGTCAAACTTTTTAAATGCTTCGCGCAACCGACCGCTGATCATATCGGGCAGCCAAAAATGCAATGGTGACGATACGATTCCGGGTAAATACGAGCATTCAGGAAGATCAGCAGAGAGTTTACCTTTCACAAAATCTTCCAAACGTTGTGCTGGTGCCGTAAACCCTTTTCCTCCGTTATTTCGATAAGCCAGATTTTCCACATATTGTTGAAATTTAAGTCCGGCAAGAACACCGTATTGCTGAAATTCCTGCGGAATATCATCGGGATGAATTTCGACAACGATGCCAGAATTGGCGTAGGGAGAATTACGCCTTGAAGCCGACATCCCGTTGACAACAATGCTTTCTTCGATCGTGCCTGCCGGAACAATATGCCCTCCGGGACACATACAAAAAGAATACACTCCACGTCCGTTGACTTGTTCGACCAATGCGTAAGAAGCCGCAGGTAAAAAGTCATTTTTCTTCACTGTGTGATATTGAATGTTGTCAATCAACGACTGAGG
>DAONDU010000224.1:0-3115 GCA_035402725.1 Paludibacteraceae bacterium
GCCACTCCGGAAATGGAAAATGCACATTTGAATTTTCCGTTTGAACTTCGTATCATTTCTGCTATTGTACGGTTGGCAGGCAGATATGACTGTTCGGCCATAGCGCGAATTCGTTCTTCAGCCTGAAAATCATCATAGTAATAATGATCCTGCCCGATTTCGAAAAAACGGTAGCGTTTCAGACGTAGCGGCTGGTGTATTTCAAAATAAAAACAAATGTTCTTCATATATCTTGATTTTATGTTTTTCTCTATGAATTGATTTTAATGCATGCCTGTAACCATGTTGTAGATGGAACGGACTTTCATTCCGGCATCGTACCATTTAATGTTGTTGACCTCTTCCAGTCCAAGTTCGTGAAGGCTTTTATACATGGCCGGATTAGTTACAATGCTGTAAATAGCATCCGCCATCGCATCAATATCCCAGTAGTCGGTTTTTACAACATGACTGAGGATTTCAGCACAGCCCGACTGGTACGAAATAATAGAGGGAGTGCCTACCTGCATGGCTTCGAGCGGCGAAATACCAAAAGGCTCGGAAACCGACGGCATGATATATACATCGCTTTGGGCAAGCATTTCGTGAACGGCACGTCCGCGAAGAAAACCCGGAAAATGAAACCGATCCGCAATGCCCCGTTTAGCGGCAAGATCTATCATTGCATCCATCATATCGCCGCTGCCAGCCATTACAAAACGTACGTTTTTGGTTCGCTGAATAACCCGGTAAGCTGCTTCCACAAAGTATTCCGGACCTTTCTGCATGGTGATACGACCCAAAAAGGTAACGATTTTATCTTTGCGGGGTGTTTTCACAAAACTATCAACATCTTCAAGTGGTTCCACAGCATTATGCACAGTAGTTACTTTAGCCGGATCCTGATGATATTTTTCTATCACTATTTTACGGGTCAGGTTGCTCACAGTCATGATGTGGTCAGCCATATCCATTCCCGTTTTTTCGATGTTGTACACTGTCGGATTCACTTTACCGCGACTACGGTCGAAGTCGGTGGCATGTACGTGTATAACCAGTGGTTTACCTGAAATTCGTTTGGCAAAAACTCCGGCAGGATAGGTGAGCCAGTCGTGTGAGTGGATCACATCAAATTCGAGCTGATGCGCCAGTACGCTTGCCACTGCCTCGTAGTTGGATATTTCTTCTATCAGATTGTCGGGGTAGCGTCCCGAAAATCCGATACAGCCCAGATCGTTGGTAAAAATGCGTGTAAAGTCGTATTTAATTCCATTCCGCAGCCAGAAATATTCATCGGGGTGCATGAATCTGCCTATTCGGTTGTTGACATGTTCCCACGAGTTATCTTTCCAGACAACCGGAACATTGCACGCTCCGATAATCTTCAGAAAACTCTGATCTTCATCGCCGTGTGGTTTGGGTATGACAAACGTAATTTCCATATCGGGTTGTTGCGACATACCTTTTGTAAGTCCGTAACTTGCAGTACCCAAACCGCCTAAAATATGGGGAGGAAACTCCCATCCAAACATGAGTGCTTTCATTCGGCTATTTCGTTATCAATTTTTTTCAACAAATCCAATACTCTCAATACTTCGGCTACACTCATGGCAAATGAAGGAGCACCGTGCCCTTTGAATGGTGGATTTCCGTCACATAATTCGGAGAGTGATCCAACGCAAAGTTCGGTCATCTCTGTTTCAAATCCATTGAGCATCCGTTCGATAAACGATTTGCCGCTTTTCTTGTAAATACGGAGGTAAGCACTTGCAAAAGCTCCGAAAGTAAAAGGCCAAACAGGTCCGTTGTGGTAATTCCAGTCCCTGTCCTTTTGTCCACCAATGTATTCCGGTCGGTACGAACCGCTTTTTGGACTTAGTGAACGCAAGCCTTTGGGAGTTAGCAGTTCTTTGGTGGCAATATCCACGATGGATTTTTGTTGCTGTTTGTCGAGTGGCGAATATAGCAACGCAACGGCAAGCAACATATTTGGCCGTACTTCTTCATCACGGTAGTTATCCACCACATAATCATAGAGATAAGTGCCATTCCAGAATATCTTCACAAAAGCGTCGCGGGCAATTTCGGCCTGATAATTGAGTAAGTCTGACGATTGCTCGTTACCCAGCACGTTTTCGATTTCAGAGGCAAATTTCAGCGCGTTGTACCATAGTGCATTTATTTCCACAATGTAGCCGGTGCGCGGAGTTATTGGTCTCCCATTTTCAACGGCATTCATCCATGTCGCGGGTTTCTCTGTGCCGTTGACATAAAGCAGACCATTGTTATGTAAGAATAGATTGGGGTGATTCTGCTTGCGGATGAACTGGATTATTTTTATAACTAATTTTCCAAATCGTTTTGCGGCTTCTTCTGTAGTTTGGTGCTGTGCGAAATGTTGGATGGCCATGATGAACAGCAGAAAAACGTCAGGTTCGTCGATACCCAAAAGCTTGAAGTCTTCGCGTTCGCCTTCCATAAATCGTTCGATCTCGGGTATTGCTGTGTTGATGATAGCATCGAAATAGTCCATTCGGCCGATAACGATGGTACAGGCTACCAGTGAAACGAATTCATCCCTGGCACGAGCTCCGAACCACGGATAACCAGCAAGCAGGTATGTCTTGTCGCCTTCGCGTTTATAAAATTGCTGTGCAGAGTTTTTCAGACACGAGAACATATTGGTACGCTTGTTGCGCCTTGTGAGTTCCTGTTCCCAGAGGCTTGAAAGTGTACGTGGTGAAACTTCGGTGATACCTGCTGAGAAAATTATTGATTCTCCTTTTTTGATTGGCATTTCGAAATATCCGGGTACAAGCAGATCTTCTTTATAGGCATATCCGCGTTCCTGTTCCTTGTAATATTCAATGTTTTTGTTCCAGTATGGCTGATGAATGTATGAATTGGTTTTCGAAAATTGCATACAAAGCTTAGGATATCCTTCATACATTTTCATGCTAATTCCGTTTTTCAGTTCGAGGTATGAGGTATTAGCCAGATGGTTCTGATACGTCAGTTCGTTGACACTACGGAATGCGAGAAATGGCTTGAAACGCAACGTAGTAGGTGAGTGAGCTTCGAGCAGGGTATATTTTATCAGAATTCTTGGCTCGAAGGATACGAGCATTCTTTCTTT
>DAONDU010000225.1:0-3107 GCA_035402725.1 Paludibacteraceae bacterium
CTTAAATGGGAAATCGGAGCCAGCGCCGGACATTACAAGAACCAGATCACCTCTTTACCGAACGGGGACTTTTCCACTTCCGTGTATGACGGCGAAGTTATTTCAGCAGTTGGAAAAGCCACGGGCTCTTTCTGGGGGTATAAGACCGATGGCGTTTTTGCTACTCAGGAAGCCGCTGCTGCAGCCGATCTGAAAATACTGAATGCCGACGGTTCCTATTCTCCGTTTACCGCAGGCGATATGAAATTTGTAGATGTGGATCACAACCACGTAATCGATGCGCTGGATAAACAGGTTATCGGAGATCCAAATCCGGACTTTTACGGAAATTTCATGAGCAACATCTCTTACCGTCGTTTCGCATTGCGTACCGTGTTCACTTATTCTTATGGCAACGATGTGTACAACTATCAGCGCAGCAAGCTTGAAGCAGGCTCCGATTACAGCAACCAGACCTCAGCCATGCTCCGCCGCTGGGTGGTCGACAAACAGGTTACCGATGTGCCGAAATCATACTACGGCGACCCGATGGGCAACGCGCGTTTCTCCGACCGTTGGATTGAAGATGGTTCTTTTCTGAAACTGAAAACAATAACACTCTCTTATGAACTCCCGATAAAAAATGATTTTATTGAAGGAATTCAGCTCTGGGTTTCGGCTAACAACCTCTTTACACTGACAAATTATTTAGGACTGGATCCCGAATTCTCATCCTCGAACTCGGTTTATTATCAGGGTGTTGATGCAGGGCTGATACCTTCCACTAAAAGTTATTACGCCGGAGTTAAATTCAATTTATAAAAATTCATCTTATGAGAAATATAATGAAAAAATTCTTAACTATACTGATCCTCGGTTCCGTGCTGATCAGTTGCGATAAAATGCTGGATGTTGACTCCGAACGAGTTGTTTTTTCCGATGAGTATGACCTCACCGCTACAAACGACTCCATTTATTCGGTTTTCGGGGTCTTTACTCAGTTGCAAAAAATTGTCGACAGCTATGTGCTGTTGGGTGAGTTGCGGGGCGACCTCATGGATGTGGACAGCAAATCCAATCTGTATCTGAAGGAAATCAATAATTTCAATGTTTCAGCTGAAAATCCCTATGCATCGAATATTCAGGATTATTACGCCATTGTCAATAACTGCAATTATATCATTACAAAATTAGCGGCAGCTTCGGGTGAAAAAAGTTTGAAAGTTTCTGCTGCCTGCAAGGCAATCAGGGCATGGACATACATGCAGATAGCCTTAAATTACGGATCGGTTATCTACTACGATGAACCGATACTGAGCGTATCCCAGGCAGAAGAAATACAGAAAAAGCAGCCGATAAAGTTCGACGAGCTGGCCGAAATCCTCATTAAGGAGTTGGTCCCCCTCAAAGACGTACTGAAGCCGGTAATGGGTTCAACCATCTACAGCGTGAATTTCAACTATTCGTTCTTTCCGGTACGCTTCCTGCTGGGCGACTTGTATTTGTGGACCGGACAGTATCAGAAAGCTGCCGAAGAATATCGTGATTTGATCTATGAGAAAAATTACACCATTTTGAACAACCGCTACGAAACCAACCGTACTGTGTTGAACAACGCGTTTAGCGGAGGAATTACTACATATGGAGGCGGCTGGCATAGTCTGTTTTCGGTCGGCTCTTCCGAATATATTACCAACATCGCCACAACCAATGAATATGGCTACAAATTTCAGCTTGACAGCCTGATACAGAACGCAGAACTCGTATCGTCGAAAGTCGCGCAGAATAACTGGAAAAACCAGATGTACTATCAGTCGGCCACACTCGATACACTGGGCGATATGAGGATGATAGGATCGATATCAAGCCGGAAACCAGTAATGGCAGGTGGCGAATCCGGGACGCTTATTTACTTTAATCTGAACGATCCCCTGGAATCAAAATACATCACCAAATATTCTCAGATGAACCTGCTGAGTTCAACTGTAAAAACCAGCAAAATAATCATGATTTACCGGGTTGGACTTCTTTACCTCAGGTATGCCGAAGCTGTGAACAGAGCAGGATATCCGAATATGGCATTTGCGGTACTGAAACACGGATTAAGCGCTACCACCCTCAATAACCGGAAGATTATTCCTTACAGCGAAGTGGATTCGGTCAATGTACCTGCTTTTCTTAACTTCAAGGACTCGAAATTTGAGAATAATATCGGTATCCGGATGCGCGGATGCGGTAACGTCAACCTCGACTCAACACATTATGTCATTCCCGCCTTAACAGGCAAGCAGGATTCAATCTTGTTTGTGGAAGACAAAATCCAGGAAGAACTGGCTCTGGAAACCGCCTTCGAAGGAAACCGTTTCCAGGACTTGATGCGCTTTGCCATCCGTCGCAACGACAACGCCTATCTGGCCGATAAAGTTGCCGCCAAACACACCGCCAACAAACAGGCAATCCGGAACAAACTGATGAACAGCGAAAACTGGTACCTGAAAAAATAAGCTACAAAATACAGTAGGAGTGAAGAGAGGGATATTGATTTTCAATATCCCTCTTTGCGTTTTTAAATGATGCGATTAGTTAAGCTTCTTGATTAGTTTTCAGATTTATTAATCTATATTTGCAGTAACATAAAAAAACATTTATACAAAACAGTTCTCAGCAAGCAATTACCAAAACCATGAAAACTAAGCAATTCGCAATTTTAATATTCCTTTTATTAATTGTGTGTGGATGTGATAAAAAAAATGATACAAATATCAAATCTATCTATGTTCTATATTATAATTATAGTTTTGAACCAATGATACCTATCGACTGTGATAAAATTAAAAAAAAGCTTCCTTCTAAGAAGAAAGAAAACCATTATTCAGGAATATCAATAAGACGTGGTGGCGTGCTTGAAAAGACTATAAAAAGTAAAAAGTTACTAAAGGAAATAGAAAATGAGATTGTAAAATTGCAACCTGACACAAGTATTGATTATATAGATGCTAGAATTTCTTGTTTTATTAGATACAAGGACGGAAGAGAAGATAGATTGTGCATTGGGGAGGATTTAGCTTATAGAATATTTTATAATGGTCAATGCCAAAAACAAAATAATAAACTTCTTTTTTTAATCA
>DAONDU010000226.1:0-3076 GCA_035402725.1 Paludibacteraceae bacterium
CTACTGTGTTTGGTTTTGCTCAATTACTCCTGCATCAACAACACAAAGAATAAGACGATACGTTTTTCTTTTCCTCTCGAAGGTGCCATGTTCCCAAGAGATTTTACAGCACCGACTTTCTACTGGGAAGATCAGGATCCTTCGCCGCACTCGTTGGAAATATCCATCGATCTGGATGGAAAGAAGAATTTCTACACGACAAGTGTTTCTGAGAACAAATGGAAACCATCGCCTGAAGTGTGGGACTCAATTAAATCAAATTCAGGCTTCAACGATATTGTTCTCAATATCCGTCGAAAAGTGTCCGGGGAATTATCAAAAGAATTCGGACAACTGAAAATCAAGATATCGAAAGATGAAGTAGGAGCTCCCATACTATACCGTCAGCTCCCTCTTCCTTTTTCTTATGCTGAAAAAAATATCGATCAAACAAGTTATTCGGTCATCGATGTGACGTCTCCGCAGCCATTTCATAATGTGCTGGGGTCATTCAAGGTATGCGGGAATTGCCATTCCTTATCGGGTAATGGCAAGACGATCGGTCTGGATTTCGATGCCGTCTCCCGTGACAAAGGGGGTTATTTTGTTGCTCCTGTCGATACGGTAACCACATTCAATAAGAATAGTTACCTGTCGTGGTCTAAAATGTCAGGAAGAAACACCTTCGGGCTTCTCTCCAGGGTATCATGGAATGGCCGTTACATTGTTACAACAATAAAGGACAGGGTCGTATCCAAAGCAATCGATAACCCTGAAAAGGTGGCTTATTCCCAGCTGTTCTTCCCTGTAAATGGGGTATTGGCTGTTTACGACACCCTGACCAAACAACTTACCGAGCTGCCCGGTGCTAACGATCCCGGATATGTACAGTCGAATGCAGTATGGACTCCCGATGACAAAAACATAGTTTTTGTCAGGGCGAAGGCTCTTCCTTTCCCTGAAAACGAAACAAAGTATGACTGTTTTGTCCGCGATGAGGCGTTGATCGACCAGTATATTCAGGAGAAGGAAGCCCTGAAGTATGACATTTACATCATACCTTTCAACGAAGGTAAGGGTGGAGTTGCTCAGCCCATAAAAGGAGCTTCGGGTAATGGGCAAAGTAACTATTTTCCTACCGTCTCGCCCGATGGCAAATGGCTTGTATTCTGCCAGGCCGGCAACTTCATGATGCTGCGGCCCGATAGCCGTCTGTTCATTGTGCCGTTAGAAGGGGGTAAAGCCCGTAAGCTGCAGTGCAATTTTGAGGATATGAACTCATGGCACTCCTGGTCGCCCAATGGGAAATGGTTGGTTTATGTTTCCAAGGCATTGGATGACTATTCTGATATGTTCCTGACCCATATCGACGAAAAAGGGAATGCATCTGTTCCTGTTCTTGTCGAAAATGCCAAACGGCTAAACTGTGCCACCAACTATCCCGAATTCATGAACCGCGAACCTGGCTATAAATTTCGGATGGATTATTCGTTCATCAATATTATGGACATTGAGGATGCGATCATTGCCGGTAACAAAGAGAAAGCTGAAACTATGCTCGAGCAGTACATTTCTCAAAAGCTGGGTACACCACTGGAATACCATGAAGTAGCCCGCATGAAATTAATACTGGGCGATGATGCCGGGGCTGCCGAATACAAACGTAAAGGGGACGAACTGGATAAGGAATTCTCTAAGATGGAGAAATAGGTTCTCACTGCCTTACCGGCATACTTCAAGAACCTTTGCTCCTTATAATTTCCTGTCGCTTATACAATTATCACGGAGCTGCGATCCGCTTTTTCATTCTGTGCAAAAGTTTTTCAGCCAAAACATTATCAGATGGAGGGTTTTAAACCAGCAAATCTAAGTCTTTTAAACATTCGGTTTTATCCGGAAACAGGAGGCAGTTTATGTGACAAACTGAATGACTGTTACAGGCAATTTTCAGAACTGATTGAAAATAATGGCCTTATAAAAGAATATGCCGTAAAGCAAAGCATATTTTTCAAGACTTCGACGCTGCCGGAATATCTTCAAAACAAACAAGAATTATTTTCCTGCGCCAGCGCTTTTTTCTCTGTGTTACCGCCAACATCCATCATATCTCAGGCGCCCGACAACGAATCAGTCATACTTGAACTGATGCTGCTTGAAGGTGCGTGCCCCGGGGAGCTGGTAACCAGAGAAGACTCGGGTGTTCGCTGGAGTGTCTTCAGCAGGGGCAGTACCAGGCTGGTTTTTGCGGCTGACCTTAACGTCGATGGATACTACGACGACATCCTGCAGCAAAGTGTAGGTTCATTCGAACTGGCTGAGAAGATTCTCGGAGCCGAAGGAATGAATTTTTCGAATGTCATCAGGCAATGGAACTATATTTCGCAGATTACAAAAGGCATTGAAGAGGATGGCAAGTCAAGCCAGCATTACCAGATTTTCAATGATGTGCGGTCAAAATATTACGGGAAGGTTGACTTTAAGGATGGCTACCCGGCGGCAACAGGCATTGGAATGGACTGGGGCGGGGTTATCATCGATTTTGTTGCTGCTAATCCGGATGCAGTGCGATCAGTCGGTATCAAAAGCCCTGTTCAGTCCGACGCTTACTTCTACTCGAAGGAAGTTTTGGCAGAAAACTGCACCATGACCGATTTCTACCAAACCACGCCCAAGTTTGAAAGGGCAAGGCTGGTTAATGTTTGCGGGGCAAGATGGATTTTTATTTCTGGTACGGCTGCCATCGTCGGGCAGGAGAGTGACCACCAGGACTCGGTGGAACATCAGACAGAGAGGACAATAGATAACATCAGGAGGCTGATTTCGGCAGAAAACATCCGGAGGTTTGGCATTGAAACAGCCACTGACCCCGTGATCACCTACCTTCGTGTCTATGTAAAGTATAAGTCTGATTTTAAGATCGTGAAACAGATATGCTGCAGGCACTTCAGCACTATTCCCCTTTCATTCCTGGTTGCGGATGTTTGCCGCCCCGAACTGTTCATTGAGATTGAGGGGTACGCCGTGCTGGAATAAGACCTGCGCTTCAGTGGGTGTAAAAAAAACTCCACACTGGAGTAATGTGGAGTTGGGGTGGAGC
>DAONDU010000227.1:0-2995 GCA_035402725.1 Paludibacteraceae bacterium
CCATAAGCAGGTCGAGCCCTTTGTACTTCCGGATAAAACCAAAAAATAAAACATAGCGAAAAGCGGGATCCAGATCCAGCGCATCCAGTGCTTCCGAACGGGGAGTAATGGCTCCGTAATGGTCGTAAATGGGGTGCGGAGAAACCAGCTTTGGTTTATTCTTGTTATCGAACTTATTGATGTCTTCCACCACCGAAGCCGTCATGGCCACAAATCCGTCCATCGCTTTGACAAAATAACGTGGAAACAACTTATCCAGAACAGTTGGTTCGTGAGGTATCATATTGTGAACCAGCGCAATGCTTTTGGTTGTTGAGGATTTTGCAAACCGGGCAATCGTACCGAAACAGGGCGCCATAAAAGCCATCCAGTAGCAATAAATGATTTTATCCGGTTTCTTTGCTTTAATTTCTTTACCGACACTCACCCAGTTCAGTGGATTTACACTGTTAATTTTCCGATTAATTTTTAAATCAGCGGGAGCTTCGTCGTCCGAAAACTGTGTTTTGCCCGGAAAAAGAAAGGAAGGATATTGCAGGGTAAAAGTGTAAATCTCCACCTCATTTCCCTGCTTCATAAATTCCCCTGCCAGACGCTCATTGAATGCCGCCAAACCACCCCGAAAAGGATACGAAGTGCCTACGATAATAATTTTCATACTTAAAATATATTTATCAAACTTACAAAAATAACAAATAAATCGTTGGAGAAAAACATTTTCAGAAGTAAGTTATCAACATTCATTTTTCACCGTCAAAGGATGTAAAAACAAAAAGTGCCCAAAATGATTTTGGACACTTAATATTGCTGAGAATATTTCAAAATTCTCAGGCTATAATCTTTTTTATTTCTGATGTTTTTGAGTTCCTGATTAGCACCAGATAGCAACCTTTTGACAGATTTGGAACTGAAATAATGACTTCATTCTGCTGTCTAGCAACCGATTGAGTTTTCACCAACACACCATTTGAGTTTATTACATCAAATTTTGTGTTAACAGAGAAGTCTCCTGAGCAAATTATCTTTTTTGAAA
Source organism: Paludibacteraceae bacterium (assembly GCA_035402725.1). Lineage (GTDB taxonomy): Bacteria > Bacteroidota > Bacteroidia > Bacteroidales > Paludibacteraceae > UPXZ01. Next base: position 1,034 of record DAONDU010000227.1, read on the forward strand.
ACGGATTATAATAAGCATTGAACAAATTCTCCTTCTGTTGTTTTATTCCAGTAGAAGCCATCACCACGTTCAATTTAAAGTCATAAGCCATTCCATCATTGACATTCGAGCATGCACCGTTGGGTAATGCGTTCCAGGCATTGTGGTATAAAACACGAACAGGAATGCTCTGCAAAATTGCCGTTGAAGGGACAGAAATGGATTGCGTGATATTCATAACTTCGTCATAATTACCCAAAACATTGTTGGATGGAGGTTGCTGTCCGAATTCAGCAATTTTTTCATCGGCCGTAAATGTCAAATCAGCATTCCAGTCGGCATAAATATTGGCTTTATTGTATCGAAAATCCTGGTAAACGGTTGATGTCGATCTTTCTCCGGCCTGAAATGCCTTCAAATTCAGCGTAAAAGTACTTCCTCTTTCGGCTTCAATAAAATCATCCAGGTATTTCACATAAACAGAAGCCGGCGATGAAGTTACGTTATAATTAAAGTTTTTTTTTGCTCCGATAGTTGTAGCACTTTCCAAAAAAGCTTTCTTTCCAGAATGCTGCGTTCCACCCGGCGCACAATAACCATTTAAATTTGAGTTAGAAGCATCTCCATCATTGTCATACACTAATACACGGGTTACTGTGTTAAATCCGGGTATATGATTATTGGTAGGATTATTCAGTTCGATGTAGAAATCCTTGTTACCTTCAGCCAGCGAATTTTCCAAAATGTTTACAGTTGCTGTTTTCACGGACTCACCGGCGGCAAATTGTATCACTTCTGTTTTATCCTGATATGTCTTTCCGTGAACTCCCGTTCCAGGTGTAGTGATAAAAGTGACAGAAGCAGGTTCACTCAGGGAACCATATCTGCGAATTTCAAAGGTAAATGTTCCCGCATCTTCCCGCGATTCATCAAAGGCCTTAGCCATCTCAAACATCCCTTTCACACCATTTTCCAGTTTGAATACATTCTGTAAAATAATTTTACTATCGGAGGAACTATTGTTTTTGGTTCCGGTAGCTTTGATCATCACAACATGATTATCAGCACTCAGCGAATTATTCTCATACAAAACCACATCTTTTGCCAGTGAGGCTGCATAGGTATCAACATCCGCCGATTTTACACCGTCAATCCACACTTCCAGTATACCTGTTGAAGGTGATTTTGTTCCCAATAAGCGGAACCATCCACCCTGAACACCAAACTGAGCGACTGCTGTATTTGTTTTTGACTGAATAGCCGTAGCTGTGTTGCTGTAGTTTTGTAAAACGGTCCAGTCTGAAGAAGCTATTGGAGTAAACTGAGCTGTTTTTTGAGTTGCAATAAATGTTCCTCCCGAAAGAGATAAAGTATATGGGTCACCGACATTTTCGGCAGTGTAAATATTGAATTTTGTTGCAATATCCTGATCAGAAGTCTGGCGTGGCAGATAACTGATTTCAGAAAGATCAATCTGTTTTCCAAAATTATACATTAACGACTGAGGCATCGAAACCTTGGGTTGCCATTCGGGTTGCCAAATTGTAGTAATAATATTATCTAAGGTATTTCCGGCCAAACAGTCCGGTTGCCCGTTAACTGCCTGTTTTGCTTCTGAAGTGGCAGTGGCTGTAAATCCGTTTCTGGTTATTTCTTCACGCGTTCCGTTCTGAGAATTATAGAATTGCATTTCAGCCAATGTAGGCCAATGTCCTGAAGGTATTTCAAGAATTTCAAATTTTAATTTTGAGACCTTTTTAGACTTCAACGATTGTAGAGCTGAGGCATCTGTGCTGTTTATTCCTGCCGGCACCGGACCTACCGAAGTAATTGAAGCATCTGAACGGTATGCTTCAATGCTGTTAACTAACGGAACTGCCAATGCGGAAGTTATTGTAAGGCGAATTTTTCGTACCGGGAGCAATGCACCTTTTATCATGCGCTGGTAACCGATCGTCTGTCCGGAGCCAAACTCTTTCCAGC
>DAONDU010000228.1:0-2785 GCA_035402725.1 Paludibacteraceae bacterium
AGTGGTTTGTCGGCCTTCAGTTTATCTAACACCTCTTTTATAGTGCTGTAAGTAAGCTCACGCCTGCGATAGGGTTGATTGTAGAAAATCTGTAAGGCTGTTAGCTCATCTTTATTTTGCAGCATCCAACTTGTGAAGTCGGAAATAATCTGTTGAATTTTTGCATCTTTATCGTCGCCCCAACCAACAAAAATAACTTCGTCGGGATTGAGGGTGTCTATCTTTTGTTCGTGTGCCCGGCGTACTTCTTCGATATATTTATTCAACTCGCCATGAAATACTTTGGCTGCATTGGTTTGCAGTTGTTCCACGGCTTCCTGTATGGCTTCTTCAATTTCAACAGGTGCAGCACCAGCCTTCTCGGCTCGTACACGGGCTTCGGTTTCTTCCAGTACATCGGGGTTATAGGCATTCAACAGTCCTTTTACTACCTGAGAAATAGTTTTTCCACCCGACAGTTCCACGAAACGTTGTTTCTCTTTTTCGGTAATCTGCTTGTCTAATCGGGTCAGTCGGTTTGCCAGTGACGTAAACAGTTCCTCCTCACGTGCACCCACAGTTATTGCCTGCAGGAGGTCTTTCAGTGGAATGCCCGGTTTCTTTTCCAGCGGTCGGCTGTCCGTCTTCAGACTGCGGGTAACACCTATGGCATCCACAATTACAAAATGATCTTTCGTGGTTTTGGCTGTTCTTGAAACTTTCTGTAAACTATCTAAATCAATAGTGCGTGTTCCACGTCCTTTCATCTGCTCAAAATAATTACGGCTTTTCACATCGCGCATAAACAACAGACATTCTAATGGTTTCACATCTGTTCCGGTGGCAATCATATCCACCGTCACAGCAATACGCGGATAATAATCGTTGCGGAACTGCGCCAGTGTGCCTTTGGGGTCGTCGCTGTTGTAGGTTATTTTCTTGCAGAACTTGTTTTCTTCGGCAAACTCCTCACGCACTATCTGAATAATATCGTCGGCATGGCTGTCGGTTTTGGCAAATATCAGGGTCTTGGGCACTTCAAACGTACCATCTGTATCGTACCTTTCAGAAAATAAGGTTGGCAAATGTTCGCGGAAGGTGCGGATAACGGTGCGTATCTGGTTAGGGTTTACAATATCTTTGTCCAATTGACGGGATGAATATTCTTCGTCTTCGTCCTGCAACTCCATGCGTTTTTTCCGGCTGAGCCTTTCGCGCATCTCTATGTATTCACCTTTCCAGAGTTTGCTCCCTTCGGTTGTTATTTTGGTGTCGATAATAAACACATCATAACCCACATTCACATTATCGGCCACAGCCATTTCATGCGAATATTCGCTTACCATATTCTGATTAAAATATCCAATGGTGCGTTTATCGGGCGTTGCTGTCAGACCTATTTCAAAAGCATCGTAATACTCCAACACCTGTCTCCACAGATTATAAATGCTGCGGTGACATTCGTCAATCACAATAAAATCGAAAAACTCAACGGGCATTTTAGGATCGTAAGCCACAGGGGCAACTTCCTTTGGCTGAAAGATACTTTCATTCGGATTATTTTCTTCGGCAGTTTCATCCAGTTCAGTTCCTTTCAGAATGGAATATAATCGTTGAATAGTAGAAATACACACCTGACTATCGGTAGCCACGTATGACGATTTCAGTCGCTGAACACTGTATAGCTCTGTAAAAAGGCGATTGTCGTCGTTGGGTTTGTACGACATAAATTCCTGTTCGGCCTGCTCTCCTAAGTTTTTGGTATCTACCAGAAATAAAATTCGTTTTGCTTTGGCATATTTCAGCAGTCGGTATATAAATGTAATAGCCGTAAATGTTTTTCCCGATCCGGTTGCCATCTGAATCAATGCGCGGGGTTGATTATCCTTAAAAGACTTTTCGAGCTGGGTAATGGCATTAATCTGACAGTCACGCAAGCCGTTTTCCGGTAGTTCGGGTAGATCCTGCAACCTGCTGCGCAATGATTTACCTGTTTTTATCCATTGAGCCAATGTTTCAGGACGATGGAAGCTGAATACTTCTCTCGCACGCGGTTTGGGATCGGTAAAGTCGGTAAACCGGGTTAAATCTCCGGTGCTGACATACACAAATGGTAAAGGGTTGTTATTGAGATGTTTGAGCTTTGCAGTAGCGTAGCCTTCAGCCTGATCCTCATGCATGCTTAACTTCTGTCCTTCTTCTTCGCGTTTGGCTTCAATAATACCACAAGGCTTGCCATCCACAAACAGCACATAGTCGGCGGGACCTGCATCAGTTGGATATTCACGCACAGCCACACCTTTTGAAACATGCAGATTAATATGTTTCATGCCCTGAATGAGCCAGCCACATGCTTCCAGTTGTTGGTCAATCAGGTCGCGTGCAATTTGTTCGGGATTTTGATTAGGCATTTATTGAAAATTTTTTAAGACCTCAAATTTAAAAAACAAATTTCAATTAATCTATCTTTATGTTAAATATATTTTCAATTTCTCGCACAAATGAGAATATTGCGATAATTAGTTCTTTTAAAATACACTTTATTTAGTCAGTATACCTGCAAATATATTATCGCTAAAAGTGGATAATAATACATATAGGGAATTTCTGAAAGAAAAATTTAAGTAAAAAGCAACTCGGGTTCACCGTATTCTCCGTACAGAGTTCTCGGGTTGAGCAAGTCGAAGCCTGTTGAAGTCTCGCGCTAAATGGAAATCTCCATACATAATGTTGTTTTTCATAATATTTCAGCGCATGGCAGTTTCATCCGCCTTTCGCTTAAAAAATAAATCTGATACTAACAGAA
>DAONDU010000229.1:0-2727 GCA_035402725.1 Paludibacteraceae bacterium
TGGCTCACATCGATGCCGGTAAAACAACAACATCTGAACGTATCCTTTTTTATACTGGATTAACTCACAAAATCGGTGAAGTTCATGATGGAGCTGCCACTATGGACTGGATGGAGCAGGAACAGGAACGTGGTATTACTATCACATCAGCTGCTACAACGACATCCTGGAATTACAATGATGATAAATATAAAATAAATCTGATTGACACTCCGGGGCACGTGGATTTTACTGTTGAAGTAGAACGCTCTCTTCGCATTCTGGATGGTGCAGTAGCAACATTCTGTGCTGTAGGAGGCGTTGAACCACAATCAGAAACTGTTTGGCGTCAAGCTGACAAATACAATGTGCCGCGTATCGGTTTTGTAAATAAAATGGACCGTTCTGGTGCCGATTTTTACGAAGTGGTTCGTCAGGTAAGAGATGTGCTGGGTGCTAAACCATGCCCAATTCAAATTCCAATCGGATCAGAGGAAAAATTCAAAGGCGTTGTTGACCTGGTGAAAATGAAAGCTATTCTTTGGCACGACGAAACAATGGGTGCTCAATACGACGTGGAAGAAATTCCTGCCGAATTATTGGAAGAAGCTCAGGAATGGAGAGATAAGATGCTCGAAATTGTAGCTGAATACGATGATGTTTTAATGGAAAAATACTTTGATGACCCTTCTACCATTACAGTTGAAGAAATTCAGGTGGCTATCCGTAAAGCTACACTTTCGATGGAGATAAATCCAATGATTTGTGGCTCAGCTTTCAAAAATAAAGGAGTACAAACTATGCTCGATGCTGTTTGTGCATACCTGCCAAGTCCTTTGGATACTCCCGAAATTGTAGGAAAAGATCCGCGTTTCGAAGATAAAGATGTAGTACGTCATCCTGATGCCAATGAACCGTTGTGTGCATTAGCATTTAAGATTGCAACAGATCCTTATGTAGGACGTTTATGCTTCTTCAGAGTGTATTCAGGTCAGCTTCCTGCCGGCTCGTATGTGTATAATACACGCTCAGAAAAGAAAGAACGTATTTCACGTATTTTCCAGATGCATTCCAACAAACAAAATCCGGTTGAAGTTATTTCAGCAGGTGATATAGGTGCAGGAGTAGGATTCAAAGATATTCGCACAGGTGACACACTTTGTGATGAAGCTCATCCGATAACCCTGGAATCTATGGACTTCCCAACTCCTGTTATTGGTATCTCTGTTGAACCAAAAACACAGAAAGATTTGGATAAACTGGGTATTGGACTTGCAAAATTAGCAGAAGAAGACCCAACATTTACAGTACACACCGACGAACAATCCGGACAGACAGTTATTAGCGGTATGGGTGAACTTCACCTTGAAATTATTATCGACCGTCTGAAACGTGAATTCAAAGTTGAATGTAATCAGGGACGTCCTCAGGTGGCTTATAAAGAAGCTATCAGCAAAGCTGTCGAAATTCGTGAAGTTTACAAAAAACAATCCGGAGGTCGTGGTAAATTTGCAGACATTATTGTTAAAGTAGAACCGGCTGATAAGGATTTCGATGGATCATTACAATTTGTTGACGTTGTTAAGGGAGGTAATATTCCTAAAGAATATATTCCATCCATTCAGAAAGGTTTCCAGTTAGCTATGAAAAATGGCGTTTTGGCAGGCTTCCCAATGGATACACTGAAAGTAACTCTTATTGACGGTTCATTCCACCCGGTTGACTCTGACCAGTTGTCTTTCGAAATTTGCGCTCAGATTGCTTATAAAACTGCCTGTGCAAAAGCAAAACCGATACTTCTGGAACCAATCATGAAAATGGAAGTGGTAACCCCCGAAGAAAGTATGGGTGATGTAATCGGTGACTTGAATAAACGCCGCGGTCAGGTAGAAGGTATGGAATCAAGCCGTACCGGAGCCAGAATTGTAAAGGCAAAAGTGCCGCTTTCTGAAACATTCGGTTATGTAACAGCTCTTCGTACCATTACTTCAGGTCGTGCAACTTCTTCCATGGAGTTCTCACATTATGCTGAAGTTTCTAATGCTATTGCAAAACAAGTGGTAACTGAAGCAAAAGGTAAAGTGGAACTTTTATAAATAAATTTCAATAGTTTATGATTTCGGTCATAAACTATTGCTTGTGTAATAGCAAAATACAACCGGTTAGCGAATGACTCTTAACCGGGAAACTATAAACATAAAATTAACAACTAAAAACGACAATGAGTCAAAAAATTAGAATCAAACTGAAATCTTACGATCACAATCTGGTTGATAAATCAGCAGAAAAAATCGTAAAAACAGTGAAAGCTACAGGTGCTGTAGTAAGTGGTCCAATTCCACTTCCAACTCACAAACGTATTTTTACTGTAAACCGTTCGACTTTCGTAAACAAGAAAGCACGCGAACAATTCGAACTTTCATCTTACAAACGTCTTATCGACATTTACAGCTCAACAAGCAAAACTGTTGATGCTCTGATGAAACTTGAATTGCCAAGCGGTGTTGAAGTTGAAATTAAAGTCTAGAAGATAGTTGCGAGTAACAAGCTATGTATTACCTGTTTTTTGTTATAGAAAAATCATCGGCAATAAGTAGTTTTGTGGCTCGAAAATTATAAAATTATTAATAAAAAATTGTTTCGAGTTGAGTGATACTTGTCACTCGTAACTCGTAACTTGTAACTAAAAAAACATTTGAAATGCCAGGATTATTAGGAAAAAAAATCGGAATGACATCCGTTTTCAGT
>DAONDU010000230.1:0-2726 GCA_035402725.1 Paludibacteraceae bacterium
AATCACATTGTCGGTCATGGTTTTGCTTTCGTCCTGAAGGATGAAGCATACAGCGTATGATTTCTTGCCTGCTCCCAGATTTTTACCTTCATACACGTCAAACAGACTTACCTTTTTCAGGAACTTACGCTCGCTTTCGTAGGCGATTTTTTCTATTTCGGCAAACGTGGTGTTTTTGTCGAGCAGGAATGCCAGATCGCGACGCACTTCGGGATATTTGGGCAATTCTGAGTATTTAACTGCGGAATCTTTCAGTTCCGAAAGGATATTATTCCAAACCAGGTCGGCATAATACACTTCTGCATTAACATCTGTTCTTTTGCGAATTTCGGGATTTACAATTCCGTAGGTTACCAGCAAGGTGCCTTTCGCTGAACTTATTCTCAGTGCTTCTGCAAATAAATCGTCGGCGAATTCTTCTGTTTTCAGCGTTCGCAGATTTAATCCAAAACGTGTTAGTATGTTTTGAACGTATGCCTTCAGTTCGTAGAAACTCGATTTTTCGGTACCACTTGTCCACGAATCGCTGAATTTATTGCCGGTAATCCACATCCCGAGGTGATATTCTTCGGTGTAAGCATCCAGCGGATTCTCCGGATTTTTATTCTCGTTATGATAATGATAGCAATTGCCGAATTCGTACAGTTTAAGATCGGAATTTCGGTAATTGATGTTGCGGGCAATGTTTTCAAGTCCTCCAAACAATAAAGTCTGACGCATCACATTCAGGTCGGAGCTTAACGGGTTCAATAATTTTACGCTTTCAGTTTCGGGATAAGCAGTAAGACCGTTGTAGTAACTTCCTTTGGTCAGTGAGTTGTTGAGCACTTCGTTGAAACCCTGTGCAGTAAGTTGCTCGGAGATAAGTATCTGTAGTTTGTGGCTGTCCGGTTTTGAGGCGTAGCTTAGTGTGGAAACCAGTTTATCACCTATTTCAACATTGTTGTAGCCGTAAATGCGTAGGATATCCTCGATTACATCAACGTCACGTTGCACGTCAACGCGGTATGCCGGTACTTTCAGCTGAAACTGTTCTTCATTTTCCGATACGATTTCTATTTCCAGTCCGTTCAGAATTTTCACAATATTATCTCTTCCGATTTTTTTACCGATCAGGCTGTCAATTTTTTCTTTGTTCAGCGTAACATCGAATGGATGTGACTGTACGGGGTATTCGTCCACAGGTTCGCATGAAATAGTTCCTCCGGCAATTTCCTGAATCAACAATGCTGCGCGTTTCAGGGCATAGATTGTGATTTCAGGGTCGCAACCGCGCTCGAAGCGGAACGAAGCGTCGGTGTTCAGTCCGTGACGGCGGGCAGTTTTGCGGATGCTTACCGGATTGAAGTATGCACTTTCGAGAAATACATTCCGGGTAGCTTCCGTTACACCGGAGTTCAATCCTCCGAAAACGCCTCCGATACACATCGGTTCATCACCGTTGCAAATCATCAGATCTTCGGAGCTGAGTTTGCGTTCCACGCCATCAAGGGTGGTGAACGGTGTTCCTTCGGGCAGGTTTTTAACGCGCACTTCACCTGTGGTGATTTTATCGGCATCAAAAGCATGAAGCGGTTGTCCCAGCTCATGGAGTATAAAGTTGGTTATATCTACAATATTATTGATAGGACGAAGCCCTATGGCCAGCAGATTGTCTTTGAGCCATTTTGGAGATTCTGTCACGGTAACGCCCGAAATGGTGATGGCTGAATATCTGGGACAGGCAGCAGTGTTTTCAATTACCACCGGGATGGACAGGCTTGTATTTTCAACCCTGAAAGTATCGACCGATGGTTTGGTTAGTTTCACGCTGTTATCAATCAGGGCAAAATATGCAGCCAGGTCGCGTGCAACACCATAATGGGATGCTGCGTCAATGCGGTTGGGGGTAATGTCCACTTCAATCAGCGTGTCGTCCTTGATACCGAAATAGTCTTTGGCGAGCATACCTACTTCTGTGTCTTCGGGTAAAACCATAATACCGTTGTGATCTGTTCCTATGCCGATTTCATCTTCAGCGCATATCATTCCAAATGATTCGACACCGCGGATTTTCGACCTTTTGATGGTAAAGCAATCATCGCCGGAATATAATTTTGTACCAACCATTGCCACAATCACTTTCTGACCGGCATCAACATTTGGAGCACCACATACAATCTGGAGCGGTTCGGTCTGACCTACGTTAACTGTTGTTACATGCAGATGATCCGAATTTTCGTGTTTGGCACAGCTAAACACTTCGCCCACCACAAGACCTTCCAGTCCGCCTTTTACGGTCTGAATTTGCTCTACACTACCAACTTCCAGCCCGATTGAGGTCAGTATTTTCGAAATCTGTTCAGGCGATACATTAATATTAATGTAATTTTTAAGCCAGTTATAAGAAATATTCATACTATATAATATTGTATCAGTTTATCAGAGAGGATAATGGATAAACTTAAATTTGTTTTGATATACGGTTATATAAACTGCAAAGATACTGTTTTTTTACTTTTTTGAAAAATGAATAATATTCTAATTGCGAATTATCATTAAAAAAATGCACACTTTTGGTTGTTTTGTGTGTTTTAGTTACTTTTGCAGGTCGAGAAAATGAGATGAAACTCATGAAATCACTTTTTTATTGAGTTTCAGATTCATGAAAAACATTAGCAACAATTATTTTATTTTATAGTAGTTCAGTTATGATTAAAGAAAATTTTATCCGTTTGTACGAAGAT
>DAONDU010000231.1:0-2686 GCA_035402725.1 Paludibacteraceae bacterium
CGGATCAGCATTCCATTTGAAATCTACCGGAGGATAAATGAAACCATTGTTTGACGGTGAAATCAAAACAGGAGTTACCGGTGAACCGGGTGACTGCCCCATCAACTGCGGAGGATATTCATTTCCATACCTATCCAGTACAGCTACTGCAAAGGTGTTGGTAGTGGTTGAAATACCGGGCGGAATCGTTAAAGAATTTTGGTACGAAATCCCTAAAAAATAGTTGGATACACTGAAATTGCCGACCTCATTCACTTTGTCGTTTGGAATGGCATAAACCGTATACCGGAGATTGGGTCCGGCATCGTTCCAGGAGAGTACATTGGTTGATAAGTTAATGCCCGAGACCAATCCGTACTCAGGATGTTGTCCCCAATTTACGGCCGGTGTCAGTGCCGGTTTTACAAACTGATATTTTCGTATGTAACTGATAAATCCGGCAATGTTCTGAACCGGTTTTGTGGGAAAGAAAATGCTTCCCGGTGCTCCGTTCAGATCTCCCTGCCGGTTGAGGTTTACCTGATTGCCTATTTCGGAAGCATAAAAATTGGCAGCTGCGGGAGCTTTTGAAATATTGGAATTCCACAAAACGGAAGATTTTTCGATACCCGAAAGCGATGATAAATCTGTCTGCTGTCCGGCTACTTTCATCATTCGGGGCGCAGTAGCTCCTCCGGCTGTCATAGCCGAAAGAGAATGGCTGGAATAAAAATGCCGGCCGAATTTATTTGCCACAAATGACCACCAGGTACACAACTTGGCATAATCATTCGCTGAGCCAATCGTCCAGTAAATCTGCGGGGAGATATAATCAATGGTACCTTCACTCAGCCAGGCCAGCGGATCGGAATATATGTCGTTATATTGCCAGTCGCTGCCGGGACAGGGTGTCACTCCGTATTTATTGGCTACCGTCTGACTGGAAGCAGCAACTCCTGCCGGACTAATTCCAAATTTTACATACGGTTTTACGCTCTTAATTGTATCACGTACTCCCCGTACCATTTTATTTACATTCTGACGCCTCCAGTCACCGCGTGATAATTTATCCGGATTGTATAGCTTGTACTGAGCATCGTCCATGGCATCGGTAGTGCCGCTTACATAAAAATAATCGTCAAAAATAACTCCGTCAATGTCGTAGTTTTTTACAATTTCAGCAACTATTTTTTTTATTTGAAGCAACACTTCAGGATGTCCGGGATTTAGTATGGAATTGTTGGTGGCCGGATATGTTAACAGCCAGTCCGGATGTGTGCTGCGATAATCGCCCGGCAGTCCCGACCACTGATTGGTTACCGACTCGAACCGGTAGGGATTGATCCAGGTGTGAACTTCAATTCCCCGTTTGTGTCCTTCCTGCACTACAAATGCCAGTGGATCGTAACCGGGGTCCATGCCTCTGGTGCCCACCAGGTCTGATGACCAGGGTTCGTAGGATGAACGGTACATGGCATCGCACCGTGAACGCACCTGAAAGCACACCGAATTGGCATTCAGTCTTTTCAGTGAATCCAATATTGCTATCATTTCATTTTTTTGCATCTGAATTTCACCCGAATTTCCGGTTGATGTAATGATTGTGCTTTTGGGCCAGTCGTTACGCCACACGGTAGTGAGCCAGGTTGCCCGAAATTCCCGTTTGGGTGATTGTGCCAATCCACTAAAACTTAAGGAAAGCAATATTGAGAATATAAGAATTTTCTTCATCCGGTTTTAGAATAATTTTGATTTGGTTTTATTGACAGCTACACCATAAACTTCCACTCCTTCCAGTACGTATTCGATAAAACCGGTTGCCGGGTTGTAACGCATCAATCCGGATTTAACAGCAGCATCGCCCGAGCGAAGTCCGAAATAAACACAGCCATCATTTTCATCGAGGGCTAACTGACAAATTGCAATAAATTCGCCGGTTGAACCTTCCCCTTTTCCGGTTTCGGTAACCGGAGTTACAGTTTTCCCGTTGGCTAATTTGAGTTTGTAAGGTGCCAGTTTTTCCTTGTTGCCGCCTATTTCATTGAGTTGAGCTAATGTACAACGGTATAATCCTTCGTATCCGGTATCGTACAAAGTGAAATAGATGACATTATTTTTTGCATCCCATGTTAACGATTTCGGGGTCATGCTTTCGAGTGCGATGCCCGATGCGGGTAATACTCCGTTGCCGGTAATCGGAATTTTAAGAATATCGGCATCGGTAAACCGGAAAATTCCATTTCCGTTGTAGGTTTTGCACCAGTACCACACGTTGTTTATTTTACAGAAACCGGCATTCATGGCACCATAACTAATGCCCTGGCCATAATATCCCAAGGTGGCATTCTGAACATAATACGGATAATCAGTCCGGCTGAAGGTTCTGTTTCGCTCCTTCAATCCAATGGTCGCGAAGCCGGTATTTCTGTCAGAGAAATACAGTTGTCCGCCTTCAATATATCCGTAATACGGGTCATTGAAAGCAGCACCTGTGTTGGTCATCATGGTTTCCACTTTGGCTCCGTCTTTCGACATCACCATGATGCGCCCATCTCCCAGATTACCGTCCTTGTCATCGACATAGGTAAACTGACGGCCACAATCGAGCACATAGAGCGAAGTATCACTGAAAAGTATGTTCAGCGGATGTTGACCGGATTTTGTACCCATATCAAAAGGATTAATTTTCATTCCGGCGGGAGCAGTA
>DAONDU010000232.1:0-2659 GCA_035402725.1 Paludibacteraceae bacterium
TCTTTACGATTATTTCTACAAATATTTGTCGTGCAATATAATATGCGTTTCTGCTGTTTTTTTTACAAAACCGGTAATAATAAGCATTTGGATATTTCGTTTAAAGTGTGTAATTTGGCACCGTTTTTGTGCAGACTACCTGCAAGTTATTATTTTATAATTATTCCTTTTATGAAAAAGCCGATTATACTGTTGTTTGTACTACTGTGCGGAAATATGTTTGCATCTGCTCAGATTAAGATTATGCTCGAGTCCGAAGTGGAAAAGAAAAAAAACGAATCTGCTGCCGCTAAACAACAGGCAGCAAAACCTTCCTACCAGATTTATGCGGATGATTATATTCCTGTAAAGAAAAATACGGGCGAGAAAGTTATTCCTAAGAAAACTGATGCGCGTCCCGAAGAAAAGGAACTGACCTATGCTGAAATTACCAGGAAGCGTCAGCAGCGGAGAAAAGAAGGCAAACTCACAGATCTGGAAGAAATACAGGCGCAACTCAAAGAACTCGAGCACCTGAAATGACTTTTTTGAAAAATATTTAATTCATGATTTATATTCCGGTCATTATTTTATATCTTTGACCCAAAATCAAACTGATTTGAAAATATCTTTTAAAACAGGCATGCCAAAATACTTTTGACATACAACTTGTCCCGATACATATCGGGAAGGGAATGATTACATGGCGTGTTCTCCCGATAAATCGGGACAGGCTATCTGATAATAATTAAAGAAATAAAAAACATAAACAGATGAAAAAACTAATTCTAATTCTGTTTTTAGCTATTTTTGCCGGTAGCAATATGCCAGCTCAGATCAAGGTGGTACTTGTTCAGGATTTTGAACAGATGAAAGCCAACGGAACAAAAAACAAACCGGCAGCTAACAAGAGAGCGAATATCAATAAAACTTCCTCCTTCAATACCCGTGAAATGACGGATGACGAATCAAACGGCACAGTACGAGATGACGATAACGAAGGAACAGGTACGGAAGCTCAAAATCTTACCTCAGGTGCATCGGTTCCGGTGAAGGAAGCTGCTCAAAAAGGTAATACCGGTGTATCGAAGACAAAAAACGCTAACGTTGCTGCAGATACCGATAAAAAAGCTAACGCCGCTTCAGGTTCTGATTATGTGAAAAGACTGCGCGAACGGCAAAAAGCAGCACGCGGTAAATAGTTACTGCTTATACAACTGATATTTCATACACAGGAAAACAACTTGACAGAAACGGTTTAACGTGTAAATTATCCTGAAAAAGAAAAAATTTCGCGGATTTCATTCAACAATAAATATACTAACGGGAATCATTCGGTTTAACAGACGGAGTGATTTTCTTTTTTTAATGTATATTTGTGTTTTAAAAATATAGTACGAATTGCAACAATACCTCGACATACTGAAAACCTACTGGGGCTACGATGAGTTCCGGCCACTACAGGCTGAAATCATTCAAAGCATTGCTTCTGGACGTGACACATTGGGTCTGATGCCTACCGGTGGCGGTAAATCGCTCACATTTCAGGTGCCGGCATTAGCCATGGAGGGTGTTTGTATTGTCGTTACTCCGCTGATTGCACTTATGAAAGATCAGGTCGAGAACCTGAAGCATAAAGGAATTAGTGCGGCTGCTATCTATTCGGGCATGTCGCACGACGAAATCATGCTGGCACTCGATAACGCGGTGTGTGAAGCCTACAAATTTCTCTATGTGTCGCCCGAACGGCTTGCTACCCGGATTTTTATAGCTAAAGTCAGGTCGATGCATGTCTGCATGATTGCTGTCGATGAGTCGCATTGTATATCGCAGTGGGGATACGATTTCCGTCCGTCATACCTTAAAATTGCTGATATCCGCGAAATTCTTCCCGACGTACCGGTGCTTGCTCTTACAGCCACTGCCACACCCGAAGTGGTGGACGATATTCAGAATAAGCTGCATTTCCGTGAAAAAAATGTATTCCGGAAAAGCTTTCACCGCTCCAACCTCATTTATGTAGTACGTACGGTCGAAAACAAGGAGGAATATCTGCTGAAGATATTATCATCGGTATCCGGAACATCGGTGGTATATGTACGTAACCGGAAAAAAACTAAGGAAATAGCCGGTTTTCTGAATGATAACGGGATTACTGCCGAACACTTCCATGCCGGTTTGAAAAATGAGACAAAGGATGTCCGTCAGGCGCGCTGGAAATCGGGAGAAACACGTGTAATTGTTGCGACAAACGCCTTCGGGATGGGCATCGACAAACCGGATGTTCGCACAGTGGTTCATATGGACTTGCCCGACTCAATCGAAGCGTACTTTCAGGAAGCAGGACGTGCCGGAAGGGATGAAAAGAAAGCGTATGCTATCCTGCTGTTCAACAAATCGGACGTGACAAAGCTGCGCAAACGTGTTGCCGATACATTCCCGCCGAAAGAGACTGTCAGTCAGGTGTATGATGCTGTTGGGAATTACTTTGAAGTCGCCGTTGGCTCCGGACTTGATTCAACTTTTGTATTTGATATTGCCGATTTCTGCAGTAAGTTCCATTTCCCGTTGCTGGTTGCCTATAATTCCATTAAAATCCTGCAACAGGCAGGATATCTGGATCTAACCGACGAACAGGATAGTTCCTCGCTTGTCCTGTTTACAGTGAAAAAAGATGAAC
>DAONDU010000233.1:0-2658 GCA_035402725.1 Paludibacteraceae bacterium
ACATCGAAAAAAGGACATCCTCATAAAACACACCCGGATAAAAACGTAATCCTGTTTGATCCAAATAGGATTTTCTGATAAAAATCAAACAAACACTGCATGAATAAGCCTTGTTTTTATACATGGTTTCAATGGTCTCCAAACCGGTTGAAACACTTTTGGTAAAAAATCCTGTACGGTCATATTTAGGATTAAATTCCAACGATATACCGTTTTCGGTAAACGATTTTCCGTCGAAAAGTAACAGGTCGGTTTGCAATTCGGTGCATTTTTCATAACAAAGTTGTAAGCAATCCTCTTCCAGGATATCGTCACTGTCGAAAAAATAGATGTATTCACCTTTTGCTATTTCCAAACCCTTATTGCGGCACACCGATTGACCCTGATTTTGCGGCATGGCAATCACTTTTATCCGGCTATCAGCAGCAGCTAATTCCCGGAGTATTTGGAGTGAATTATCTGAAGAGCAATCGTCAATGGCAACAATCTCAAGTTTCTGCAAGGTTTGGCGCAGAATCGAACCAATTGCTTCGTTCAGGTATTCGGCAGTATTAAATACCGGAATCACGACAGTTACCAACACATTACCGCTTTTCATATCGCCAATAAAAAATATAGATTTTCGCTTATTTACTTACTATCATCAAAAATGCACGTTTTGTCAAAGCTAATTCATTCTTCCACAACGTATTATCCTTAAAATTGTTCAGTATTTCCCGGAGTTTTGAATGACTTCTAACTTTTTCAAAAAAACCAAATGATGCCAGGATGCCCTTAAACCTGACTTCATTTCTATACGAAGTATATAATCTTTTCAATGTACAAATGGCGAAAGATTTTTTGAAGTGCTGATATAAATCTTCTTTCACCAGGAAGTCAAAAACCTCCACCAAATGCGGCATCACTTTATCAATTGCCCTGTAGGAGTAATTCTGAAACTCATTTTGTCCGTTGGTAATGTGATGATAAAAAGCCTCCGGAATATAACGAACCTGTTTTGCATAATGATGAACTTTGATATTAAAAAGTACATCCTCCATAGTCAGAATTCGGTTATCACTGAAATTAATATTATAGTTAACCAAAAATTCCTGCTTGTAAAGCTGGTTCCAGATAACATTTACATTATCAAATGTCCGAATATTTGGCTGTGACTGTCGGCCGCTGATTAATGCATCAAACAACCTTACTTTAAATTCTTCATTGGTTAATCCTGTAGGAAAGCCAAAATAATCAATTCCGTTTTGTTTTTCGTCACAATAATCACTAACAACCACATCTGCCTGAAATTCGACTGCATTTTTGTAAAGCATTTCAAACATTTCAGGTTGACAATAATCGTCATGATCGGCAAAACCAACATATTCACCCTGTGCAATTTCTAAGCCTTTGTTTCTGGAACAACCGATGTGTAGGTTATTCTCGTTTTTTATTATCTTAATTCGGTTATCCTTCTGTGAATACTGTTCAGCTACAAGGTCACTGCCATCGGTAGGATTATCCAGAACCAATATTATCTCAATATCTTTCAGAGTTTGACTTACAACCGAGTCAAGACATCGAACTAAATACCCTCCGGCATTGTAAACCGGGATAATTATACTGACTTTTGGTGGCATTATTTTTTGATTTTAGCTACTGTTGCAAATTGTTTAAACCGAGCATCTTTCAATATCCCGAAAGAAAGAAAAATAAACAATTTTTCCTTCCAGCTTTTGCAGGGTTTGATGCCCTCGTGCAATACAATTTCGTACCCTTGCTCGCGATACATTCTCTGTATACTTTTTGATGTAAAAAAACGGATATGTGTATCGTCCAGTATTCCTCCTTCGGGTTTATACCTAAACTCACCTTTCCAGACTATTTCCAAAATTAAGTTTGAAATATACCTGAAATTGGGAATTGAGCTCACTACTACACCATTATCACTGAGCAGGCTTTTTACCTGCATGATTACATCCCAGGGAGCATACATATGTTCTAAAACGTCATTGAAAATTATACAATCAAAATGTTTTTCCGGTAATTGTTCGAATACTGCATCAAAACTGCCAGTCAGTACAAAATCACAAACCGCTTTCGCTTTTTCAGCAGCTTCTGAATATATTTCCACGCCCCAGATTTCGCGATCTTTGCGCTTTAAGGTTTTGACAAAACTGCCTTCGCCACAGCCCACTTCTAAAATTGACCTCGCACTATCGGAAATATATTTCAACATTTCAGGGCGTGGATTGTAAAAATAACCACCATTTGATTTTAACTGGTCTGATTGACTTGACATTGGTTTATGCTTTGAATTAATTGATACTTCTCATCAAATTATTAGAAAAACTCACCTTTCCCATGTTCCATTATTCCATTTAAGCTTAACAATATCCTTTTTCATCAATGGCTCTATCACCTTTTTATCTTCTCCACTCAGGTATTCAGCACTGTTGTTACGGACTTCTATCCCATTATTTTTGGTATCAAATCTCAGTTCAATGAATGATGCGGGGAACATATCCGCCACATTTACCCCGTTCACTATTTCATCCGGATTTTTTATCCAATCGCGATTTGTGAGTTTGGGTAAATCCATTTTTAATTTATTCCATCCCTTGTCGTAGAAATGAATATAAGAACTGCAGACCGGTCCGCACACGGTACGGATCACAA
>DAONDU010000234.1:0-2637 GCA_035402725.1 Paludibacteraceae bacterium
AAAAGTCATTTTTCTTCACTGTGTGATATTGAATGTTGTCAATCAACGACTGAGGGTGTTCTACCCTTACGCCCATCGCGAAACCTTTGCTTTCCAATTCCACTCCCTGACGGTAAAGCATTTCATAGATATCGTGAGCAGAGTGTCCGGTAGCTAAAATCAACGCATCAGCTTTCAGGACCTCACCACCGGATATTTTTGCTCCGGTAATCCTGTCATTTTCAACAATCAATTCCTCCAGTTTTCTTTCGAAATAAAATTCTCCACCGCAAGTCAGGATGGTTTTCCGCATATTCTCAACAACCAGAGGTAAATTATCAGAACCGATATGTGGATGAGCTTCATAGAGTATATGTTCATCGGCTCCGTGAAAGTAAAAGGTATCGAGTACATCCTTAATACTACCCTTCTTTTTCGAACGTGTATAAAGTTTTCCATCCGAGAATGTACCAGCACCACCTTCACCAAAGCAGTAGTTTGACTCGTGATTAATGCTTTTATTTCGGTTAAGTTGAGCAATATCCAGTTTACGCTGACGCGCTTCTTTTCCTCTTTCAATCAAAACAGGTTTTATTCCCAGCCGAATGAGTTTCAGCGCTGCAAAAAGTCCGGCGGGACCGGCACCAATAACCATTACGGTGGGTTTATCACCCACGTATCCATAATCAATATGAACTTCGTATTTTTCAGGTGGATTTTCGTCCCAAAAAACTTCAACGGCAACATTGATTTTTGGAAAAGTGGTACGGGCATCGATCGATTTTCTCAGAATACGAATCAGTGATATTCTGTCGGATTCTATTCCTGCATTTTCTGCTACTTTTTTATGAAACAGAGCTTCTGTAGCAGCTTCTTCGGGAGTCAGAATTAGTTGAAATTCTTTATGCATATATTTAAGTGTATCGCCTATTATTTCACAAAGATAGTGAAATTCGTATCAAATTTAATTGTGTACAATAAAAAAACCGCTTCGGGTAAGGAAGCGGTTTTCAGTGAGAGTTTATGTTTCTCGGCAATTATTGTGCACTTACGTGACTAAAGTAAAAACCATTTGAAATTTGCGGCACATTGTTTTTAGAACCTTTTGGCCCAATAATAGTGATAGTATCACCCACTTTAATACCTTTTGCAGCAATCAGACCTTTTCTAAAGTCACCCGTTGCACCATATCCGGGATAGCAACCATACGAATAAAGTGTATTTGTACCATCTGTAATGGTAAGATTTCCATAATCACCTGTTGCAATATTTGTAATAACACCACTAACTATAAAGTAAGTATTAGGATCATCAGGTTTTGTTAACATCTCGCTAATAGTAGCAGGAGTAACAGATATTGAGCTTTCAAGTACAGCACCAGCGACTTGTGGAGTTCCATTATATGCGGCACGTTTTCCAACAATCGTGATGATGTCACCTACTTTTAGACCTTTTTTGGAAAAATCGGTAATTTTATAAACATACACTTCACCCGAGAAATCTCTCAGGTATATTTTGCCGGATGCTGCATCATCAATTTTTCCAATAACACCTGACAAACGATATTGAGTATCACTCACCGGAGCTGCAATAAATTCTGCGACGCTTGCTTTAATAATCGCTCCTTTTTGACTCAGCGTTGTCGGCACGGAAGATTCTTTTGAGCCGTCTGTGGTACTGAATGTGATGGTAGCACTGCGATCTCCACCTGTATTTGCTGCTGCTTTGAATTTTATAACAGATTTAGTTCCAGTTGACTGTATAGACGAGATTGACAACCAGGACTTAGCATCTTCAGGAATTTCAACAGATACACCTTGTCCTTTATATTTAAGGTATGCCGTAAATTCACCACCTTCAACAGGTAGAGCCGCGTTTTTAACAGAATCTACTTTGATAAGTGATTTATTGATTTTGACAACCGTTACGTTGACTAATTCTATTGTTGTATTATAAGTTGTTCTTGGTCCCTCAACAGTAACTTCATCACCCACATCAATTCCTAAACTTGCAAAGTTTTTTGTCTGACCTTTTGCATCAAGAGTTCCGTAAATATAAACTGTTCCTGTTTTATCAGTTAAATACCAGTTACCATAAATAGTGTTTTCTATTTTGGTTGCAACGCCTGAAACCTGATAAAGCTTGCCGTCTATTCCTGTACTTCCATTTATTTCTGCAGCAGTTGCAGTAGAAACTTTAGGTAAGCCCTGGATGACATTAATTCTCTGAGTAACGCCACCGCAATTAATTAAAACTTCTGCAGAACGTCCATTCAGAGTAGCTGGCGCACTGAATGTAATTTCAGATTCTCCGGAATTTCCGGAAATTTTTGAAATTACTAACCATTTAACTTTACTTTTACTTAAAGCAGCAGTATCTACTGCCCAGTCCTGCTTAGCTGTTATTGTAATTGTTTCTGAATCACCAGTCACTGGAATTGCTACGTAGGAAGACGAAACTTGAATTTCATCGAGCAAGGTTACATTTTTTTCATCGTTACAGCTTGTCATTAGGGCAAGTATTGCAACGAATACTGGAAATAAATATTTAAATTTCATATTTTCTTATTTTTAATTAGTTGAACATATACTTGATACCAATTGAAGCATACCAGCATTGACCCAAAGAGTAGCTTGGTGTGAATGTTTGTGTGTTACC
>DAONDU010000235.1:0-2614 GCA_035402725.1 Paludibacteraceae bacterium
AGGAAGCAGATATTATTACCCTGCATGTCCCCCTGAATATGAAAGGTGAAGATGCCACTTTTCACATGGCAGATGATATTTTCTTTAATTCATTAAATCGAAATCCCATACTGATTAATTCATGTCGTGGTGAAGTGGTAGAAACAAATGCAGTGAAAAATGCACTGAAAACCGGAAAAATATCAGGATTTGTCTGCGATTGCTGGGAAAATGAACCCGACATTGATCCGGAATTATTGAACATGGCAGATTTAGCAACACCTCATATTGCAGGCTATTCCAAAGATGGAAAAGCTACCGGAACCCAGATGAGTGTACAGGCAATCAGCAACTTTTTCAATCTGGAACTGAACAGTTGGCAACCATCCGGAATAGAACCACCCGCAAATCCGGTGATTAAAATTGACGGAACAGGATTATCGGAACAGGAAATTCTTAGTAAAGCTATTTTGCATACGTACGATATCCGAAATGACGATCAACTTCTTCGGGCTGACATATCGAACTTTGAGCAACAACGTGGCGATTATCCTGTTCGAAGGGAATTTCAAGTATTTTCAATTCAAGCGTCGAATATTAACCACAGGATATTGAAAAAATTAAAAGACTTAGGATTTAAGTAATCAGATGTATTCTCGTTTTTAATTATAAATATAGATTATTCAATAATAACACATAAATATCATGAAACAAAAAGCAGACATTGGATTAATCGGTTTGGCCGTAATGGGCGAAAACCTGGTATTAAACATGGAAAGTAAAGGTTTTACAGTTGCTGTGTTTAATCGTACTGTCGAGAAAGTAGATCATTTTATCTCTGGTCGTGGTTCTGGCAAGAATTTTATCGGAACTCATTCAATAGAAGAACTCTGTAATTCACTCGAACGTCCGCGTAAAGTGATGATGCTTGTAAAAGCAGGTAAAGCTGTTGATGATTTT
Organism: Paludibacteraceae bacterium; assembly: GCA_035402725.1. Taxonomy (GTDB): domain Bacteria; phylum Bacteroidota; class Bacteroidia; order Bacteroidales; family Paludibacteraceae; genus UPXZ01. Next base: position 940 of record DAONDU010000235.1, read on the forward strand.
ATCGACCTGTTAATTCCGTATTTGGAAGAAGGTGATATTATTATTGACGGTGGAAACTCACATTTCCCTGACACAATACGTCGTACGAAGTATGTTGAAAGCAAAGGATTACTATATATCGGTACAGGCGTTTCGGGCGGTGAAGAAGGCGCCTTGCTCGGTCCTTCGATGATGCCCGGAGGATCACCTGCAGCATGGCCTGCTGTGAAGGATATTTTCCAGGCAGTAGCAGCCAAAGTGGAAGATAATGTTCCCTGCTGCGATTGGGTAGGCGAAGATGGAGCCGGACATTTTGTAAAAATGGTGCACAACGGCATTGAATACGGTGATATGCAGATTATCAATGAAGCGTATCAGGTTATGAAAGACTTGCTGGGCCTGACTGCCGATGAAATGCACGAAGTTTTCAAAGAATGGAATAAAGGTGATTTGGATTCGTATCTGATAGAAATCACCCGCGATATTCTGGCCTTCAAAGACGAAGATGGTGAACCCTTGGTAGAAAAAATTCTGGATACTGCCGGACAAAAAGGTACAGGAAAATGGACAGCTGTTTCGGCACTTGACCTTGGTATTCCTTTGACATTAATCGGTGAGTCGGTATTTGCACGTTGCTTGTCTGCTCAGAAAGATATGCGTGTAAAGGCTTCTAAATCTATCAGTGGTCCTGCAGTAAACTTCACCGGAGAAAGAGAACAAATGATTGCGGATTTGAAAGATGCGCTGTTTGGAGCAAAAATAATTTCGTATGCTCAGGGTTACAACCTGATGATGGAAGCTGCTAAAGAATATAAATGGAACCTCAATTATGGTGGTATTGCCCTTATGTGGCGTGGCGGTTGCATCATCCGTTCAGTATTCTTGGGCGATATCAAAAAAGCATTCGATAATAATCCTGAATTGGATAATCTTTTGCTTGACCCTTATTTCAAAAATATTGTGGAAAAAGCTCAGGCAGGATGGCGCCGGGTTTGTACAGCAGCACTTACGAACGGAATTCCTGTGCCGGCATTAACCTCCGCACTCTGCTACTTCGACGGACTGCGTACAGAACGTTTGCCAGCAAATCTGTTGCAGGCTCAGCGGGATTATTTCGGAGCTCATACGTACGAACGAATTGATAAACCAAGAGGAGAATTTTTCCATACAAACTGGACAGGAAGAGGTGGTGATACAGCTTCAACCACTTATATTGTATAATTTATTTTGGTCAAATAGATTAGATTGGTTGGTTTTTTTAGATTTCAGAGAAAGGAAATCCGGATTGTAAAAACTTCCGGATTTCATTTTTTAAAAAGTTTCGAATTAAATACACAATCTTGTCTGTTACAATTTAGAATATATAAACGCATTTTGCCTCCATAAATTAACCAGATTATTCTATTGAATTATAATTTGAAATTTATGCGACAATTACAGCAAACAGAAAAGCGGAATACCTCAAATTGCAAACTCCACATTACAAAATTAACTATATTTTATTCTTAGTTCCAAAAAATATTCCTTACATTTGCAAAAAATTTCTGACAGGCTTTATATAATCCACCCGGTCAACAGAAAATACGGCTAAAACAATGTTAAACAATCATTTGCAAACAGCGGTATTCGACAATCGGGTAATCAAAAAACAAATTATAAAACAGCATGACTAATTTATCACTATTCGTGGTAGTGC
>DAONDU010000236.1:0-2613 GCA_035402725.1 Paludibacteraceae bacterium
CGGGATTGATGAGAACCGCACGGTTCTGGTCGCCAATGAAAAACCCCGGTGCCAGTGCATTGACACGCACCTTGTCGCCATATTTCATTGCCATTTCCATAGCCAGCCATTGTGTGAAGTTTGCCACTGCAGCTTTGGCTGCCGAATAACCGGGAACGCGTGTCATGGATTGCAAGGCTGCCATCGAAGAGATATTGATGATGCTGCCCGATTTCTGCTCGGCCATTATTTTGCCAAAAACATAGCTCGGATATACAGTACCATTCATATTCAGATTAGTTACTTTTTCCCAGTCGGCAATTTTCATATCGAAAAAGCTTTGGTCGTCGTTGAGTGTCGCTCCGGGCACATTCCCGCCTGCGATATTGAGCAAAATGTCGATGCGTCCCCACTTTTCAACGATCTGATTTGCCGCATTTTCAAGGCTGGCAATATCAAGCACATTGCCCACAATACCGATGGCTTCACCTCCATCAACAGTGAGTTCTTTTACCCGTACATCCAGGTTTTCCTGACGGATATCCATAGCTACTACCCGGGCACCTGCCTTTATAAAACTTTTTGCAATGCTTCCACCCAGCACGCCTCCGGCGCCGGTTATCACTGCCACTTTTCCTTCAATACTAAATTGTTCGTTCATCATTTTTATTTACTATTTTAATATTTACTTTAAACTATCTTTTACAGCTGCCATAATGCCTGAAACTTCGGCCAGCGCATACATCCGTCCGTAGAATGAATAACCCGGATTATCCGATTTCTCCACATCGTCGAGCATCAGTTTACCATGATCCACCCGCATGGGCAGGCCAGGATGTTCGCGTTCGAAAATACGCACCAATTCCACCAGATGACCGCGGCCTTCGAGGTGTGATGCTTCAATGAAATTGCCATTCTCTGCAACATCGGTACTCCGAAGGTGCACAAAATGGGTTCGCTTGACAAATTTCTGCGCCATAAGAGGAACATCGTTGTGCAAACCGGAGCTAAGCGAGCCGGCACAAAACGTAAATCCGTTGTTGGGAATATCTACAGCATTCAATATCCATTCAATATCTTCGGTATTGCCGACAATGCGTGGTAATCCTAGTACCGGAAACGGCGGATCATCAGGATGAATGCAGAGGTTGACATCATACTTTTGGGCAATCGGAATCACTTCGTTGAGAAAATATTTCAGATTTTCACGAAGCTGTTGTTTATCCACTCCCTGATATAATGCCAGTAAATCGTTAAACAATTCGACCGGTTTACTCACATTTCCCTTAAAATTCTCGTTGACAAATCCTTGTGTTTTCACAATGATCGTATTCACCAACTCTTCTTTTTCGGCTTCGGTGATTGTTTTTTTCAGTTCATTGACCTGCTCCATTTCTTCTGCTGAATAATCCTTTTCAGCCTGAGGGCGGTTGAGAATGTAACAATCAAAATATGCAAAACGAATTTTATCAAAGAACAGAGTGTAAGTACCGTTAGGAAGTTTGTAATTCAGGTCTGTGCGTATCCAGTCAATGACGGGCATAAAATTGTAAACCACGGTTTTAATACCCGCTTTCCCCAGGTTTGCCAGACTTACTTTGTAATTTTCGATTAATCTGTCCCGGTCGGGACCGGCATATTTAATGCTTTCGCTCACCGGCAAACTTTCGACCACCGACCAGCGTAGTCCAAAACTTTCGATATAGCTTTTTACTTCCTCAATTGCCTCAGATGTCCATATTTCACCATTCGGCACATCATGCAGGGAGGTCACAATGCCTTCCACCCCGATTTGCCGGAGCATATCGGGTGTAATCCGGTCTTTTCTCCCAAACCATCTCCACGTTTTTTTCATGTTATTCTTTTTGTAATTTTCCCAAAGTTAGCAATTCAAGAAAAATTTTGTTCATTAATTGTGATGCGTTAAATTCAGTTTAATTTTTTTTAAACTATCCAGATCATGTACCGGACGCTCGATATCATACGGAATTGGTAGTTTTGAGAAAGTCTGAAAATAAAGCAGACAAGCATCTTTCCACCAAACCGCATCGCGTGCCTGTACGCGAAGTTTCGACTGTACTTCGCCGAAACGCTGACTGTCAATACATTCTTATAGGCACAAATTCCTGAAAAAAGGTCTTCCTTACATTTGTCTCCGCAAAGCGAAGCCATAAACGACTGCCGTTTTCAGCACACACACTAAAAGCGACAGCCGCCATGAGAAAACACAAAAACAATCTTTTTTTACACTTAAAACTCATACCTAATCATTAATAAACAAATTATCACCTCTTAATTTTACTATTTTCTGAATTACTTTTCTATTTGCAATCGATTTTTCGTCGGGCTGTTTACCCCCAATGCTCAGCAGCACATCGCCCGCTTGAACTACGGGCAGATTTGCATCATCGCGGGCAGCAAACTGCGCCGGTTTTAAAGAGAATTCCACAGTTTGAGTTTCCCCTTTTTTCAGGTGAATTCTTTTGAAACCCTGCAACGAACGAATGGGCTTTTTGAGCTTGCTGTCAGGCAGTGAAACATACAATTGCACCACTTCATCGCCATCCATTGAACCCGTGTTTTTCACATTAACCGATAATTTAATTTCTTCACCGATATTTATTTCATCGGGAA
>DAONDU010000237.1:0-2593 GCA_035402725.1 Paludibacteraceae bacterium
AGTTCGTTCTGGTTCCATAAGCAACGGTACAGTGAGTAACGACCTTCATCGGGAATGTCGATGTCATTGTTTCCTGCTGCCCCTTGTTGTCCGGTCAGTGAAAAAGCGGTATACACTTTAGCAAAAACGGCATCTTTGTCAAAGGTTTGGGTTACCTGCGGATTTATCGGCGTAACATCCAAATCCCCTATACAGGAAGTAGCGCCAAATGTAACTGCTGTAAGGGCTACCAGGGAATAATATTTAATATGTTTCAAATTCATAATTCTAAAATTTAATAAGTTAATTAAAAGTTAAGACTTACGCCAATAATTGAAATGGTAGGTCTCGGATAAAGATTGCTGTCAATACCTCCGTAAACTTCAGGATCTAATCCTTTGTATTTTGTAATAACGAAAGGATTTTGAATGGTTGCATAAATACGTCCGCCGGAAATTACATTCAACACTTTATCGAACGAATAACCAAGGGTAATATTATCGCAACGAACGAATGAAGCGTTCTGTACAAAATAATCAGACATGTACTGGATGGTAGATTTGCCCGAGAAATTGGTTTCCATGGCCGATCTTGTCATGTTGGAGAAGTAACCAAGTGGTGACCATACGTATGCACTACCTACATTCAACCGCTGTGCTTCCACAGAGTTGTAATTATAGTTACCGATACTTGCTCTTAATGATACACCCAAATCAAAACGTTTAACAATCAACTTTGAGCTTAGACCCATGAGGAAGTCGGCGTTTGGATTGTGATAGAAGTATTTGTCGGCTTCATTGATGATGCCATCGCCACTGCGGTCAACAAAAAGTCCTTCGATAGGTTTTTTGTTAGCATTGTAAACCTGCTCGTACACGTAGTACGATGATGAAGGAAATCCAACCGTGTGAGCCTGAGCTGAACCCTGGAACAATCCACCGGTAGCTACATAATAGCCTTTTTCAGATCCGTTAGTCAGTTTGGTGATCTTATTCTGGTTGTAAGTAACGTTATAACCGATTTCCCAGGTTACATCATTGGTCGAAATTGCTTTACCGTTGATACTAAATTCAACACCCTTGTTGGTCATGTTACCAATGTTGCTGATTACCTTATTGCGGAAGTTTGTACCGGCAGGTATCTGAACCACGTTGATAAGGTCTTTGGTGTCGCGTTGGTAAACATCTACCGATCCGGTTATTCTCGATTTCAGGAAACCGAAATCTAAACCGATATTTTTAGTAGTTGTTTCTTCCCACTTAAGTTTAGGATTGTATGCATCCGGACGATAGGTGATTACATAATCGTTACCGAATTGATAGAATGCACCTTCAGTGCTGTTTGTATAAACCGGTATGTAAGGATAATCACCCTGTTGCAGGTTTTGCTGACCGGTGATACCGTAACCTAACCGAAGTTTAAGATCTGACAGACTACGAACGTCTTTGAGGAAACTCTCTTCGTTGATTTTCCATGCAAAAGCAAACGAAGGGAATAAACCCCAACGGGTATCTTTGGCAAATCTCGAAGAAGCATCATCACGTAGAGTAGCTGTGAATAAATATCTGTTCAGCAGGGAATAGTTTAATCGACCGAAGAAAGAAACCAGGTAACTTTCGGTAGCAAAATACTTATTGTTTGCTTTGGTTTTTTCGATATGATCGTAATAGTCATCTTTACTATCCACTACACCGTCAGAATTTGTATCTGTCTTAAACAAACCTTTATAATCATTTTGTTGTTCGCGATAGAAATGTTGCCATTCGTAACCACCCATAATATCAAAATTGCTCACGCCGATTTCTTTGGCATATTGCATAAAATAAGTCAAAGAGGTATTTCTCTTGTCAATCTGATCCCATCCCTGACGTCCGTAATAGTTATTGCGGTTGCCCATAGTAACCGGTTGCAGAAGATCTTGCTTACCGCTCGAAATTTCGCCGCCCAGGTTCAAATGTGCAGTTAATTCAGGAAGGAAAGGCAGTTTGTATTCGAAAGCAGCACTACCGATAAAATCCTTCGATTTGGCAACATCAGAATTCAACATTAATCCTGCTACAGGATTGTAGGTTGCCTGTGGATTTTGAATAACGCCAATCTTATCGTCGGTCTGATACCATGCCCAGTAACCGCCGAATTTAGTTTTGAAAGGTTCAAGACCTGAAGTAACAGGCTGAGTCGGGTCCATGGCAACGGCCTGACCTACTGCACCGGTATCGGCATAACGGGTTTTGGCGTACATTCCCTTTAAACTCAGGTTTACTTTCAGAGCATCATTGAAGAACGTCGGATTCAAATTCAAAGCTCCGGTTACACGTTGGAAATTGGAGGTTTTGAGAATACCATTCTGACCGGTGTAACCCACAGAAACGTGATAAGGTATCATAGCTGCCATACCCGATAAACTTACGTTGTGGTCATTGCTCAGGGCTGTCTGATAAATCTGACTTTGCCAGTCGGTGTTTTCGGTTCCGAGTTTGGCAATAACATCCGGCTGATCTTTATACAGTTTTTTGGCATAATCACGGTACTCATCACCAGTCAAAACATCTATTTGTTTGCTTAATGTGCTCACTGACATGTTTCCATCGTATGATACGCGCATTTTTCCTTT
>DAONDU010000238.1:0-2574 GCA_035402725.1 Paludibacteraceae bacterium
TATACATGCCCGAAACAAGTTTCTTCATATCCAGCACGAGCTTATCTTTGGTTTCTAATGAGCCGCTCAGCACTGTTTGAAGTTCTTTCAACTTCATCGTGTCATTCAACTCTTCATAACAAACATCAGGTTCCTGTAATTTGATGACCGAATATCTTATCTTAGAAGGCACTGTTTCACCGTTGAGTGTTTGGGTAATTACATCCAGGGTCAGCTGTTTGTTTCTTTCAATTTTGTCCGCTATATCTGAAATGATAAACAGCGATTTATCGCCCACCGAAACGGACTGTTCGCCCTGCTGCGTTTCCCCTTTCGGATCTGTAACATCGGCATACACAGTGTAGGTGTAAAACTGGTCATTTACACCCCGAAGCCAGCTTATCTCTGTATAATTACCTTTTTTTGGAACAAATGATATTTCAAAAACACCATCTGCGTTTGATAATGTCTTGCCACTCGCGATAATCTGTTCCGGTTCACGATGCCACCACCAGAAGCGGTGCGGGCGACGAACCACGCGGTATTTCACCTGTGCATCGGGAATAGCATAACCGGCATAAGCTTTCACCTCACCTTTTACTTTCACTTCCTCACCAAACCGGACTTCTGTTTTCGGTCTTTCAACCGTAACTTCAAAGGTCGGACGCTTGTATTCCTCCACCCACACATTTATTGAATATCCATTGCATTCCAACCGGTAAGCGCCGTTCAGACCAGTTTCGGGCAACACGAACTCACCTGCAAACGATCCGAAATCATTGGTTTTCATATCCTTTTTCGAAACGATCTCGCCGTTTGCATTGTAAAGTTTTACATCAAAAACTATATTCTTTACAACTTCCTGCTTGTTTTTTTCAGAAATATATACGATTCCTTTAAAAAACAGTGCTTGTCCCGGACGATACAACGAGCGGTCGGTGAAAAGTGCAACATTCACAACTTCTTTTTCCGTTTTTGTTCCACTGTACCAGTACGAATTATAGGTTTGAGAAGTGAAGAAGCGGTCTTTACCTTTTTCAAAGAAAAGCAGATTGTCGTTATCCTGAACCGTAAAGTTAAGCGAGGCGTATCCGTTTGTATCGGTTTGGTATTTTTTCTGGAAATTAATCTGATAGGCATTACCGTCCCATTTGGTGTCATAAGTATTCAGGGTAACATCCTTTATCGGTGTGCCCTGGATGCGGTCCAGCACGTATATGTCGCTGAAGTTCTCTCTGCTTGTTCGCTGAATAAACGCAAAATCGGTCACCGTAAAAAATCCGAATGCTTTTTCATTGTCATTTTTGCTACCTTTTTCTTCCAGCACAAATTCGTAGATGCCATAGTCTCCGGTTTTGATTTCAATTTCGGATCTCACTTCCTCAAAATTCGGATCGGATATGATGTTCACAGCGCGGGTTTCCACCATTGTACGGTTTGGATAAAGCGATTTGTCGGTGCGACGGTTTTGCAGATATGTGTAATATTCTACGGCAGTACCATTGATTTTATACACCGACAGTTGCAGCACCGATAAGTTTTGGCTCGCGAGTTTTATTTTGAGGACCGATTGGGGTTTTACGGCTTTGTTGAATGTAGTCTGAACGTTTTTTTGAAGAATATTCTCCTGAATATTTTTCAGTATGCCGATGCGTTTGTATTCGGGATATTTACGAATACCTTCAGCTGCAATTTCGTAGGATTTTCGTTTGTCATCGGTTTTCTCGGTTGACAAATTGGCTTTATTCAGAAAGTACGATGCTTTTGCAGCCAGTATTTCGACCACGGCTTCGTTTCCGGCAAATTGTTTTTCCAGTCCATCCAGTCTGGTGAGGTATCTTTCATTATGGTCAGGCATTTCGAAATTCAGTTTTTGTAACTGGGCATAGACCAATGCCGGAATATTGTTTTTAGTCTCATTAAAATCGATAATCCGGTTGTACGCATTCAGGATGTAATGTTTTACACCGTTTAATTCATCCGGAATGACAACTTCGTTGGTATCCAGAACCGGAACCACAGACAAAGCATCCTCCAGGAAAGCTTCGGGAGCTTTAATTTTCAGCTCATCATCTGCAAAATTCTTTAATAATTCAATACGTTTGTACGAAAGAAAATCGTACAATGTTGGCTGCATAGTCCGGCTATCATCACCCTTTTCGAGAATGTCGGCATAACGCAGGGTGGGTGTTTTTTGCAGGAGGGCAATATCAGTCACCGACAGGTTGAGCTGTTCGAGTATTTTATTGAAGAAAATGTTTTTTGTCCATTCCTTTATGTCGGTCGGAACAACGCCTTCTATCTCTGTACGTTGGTTAATTTTATACTGATCACTTTCGTAAAATTTATAATAGAGTTCAGCAATCATAGTATGCATCACTGCTTTATCTACGCTGTCCCTGCATTCATTTGCCGAAGCCTCGAATGTTTTAATCAATCCGACAGCTTCGTCGGGATTTTTTTCGAGCAGAAAGCGCATTTTATACACCGTAGCTTTAATAATTTGCGGTGAGTTCTTTTCCTTTTTTGCCTGTGCCAGGATTGCTTCCAACTCAGTCAGCGCAGACTCAGGCATTTGCTTTGCTGCAAATTCTT
>DAONDU010000239.1:0-2542 GCA_035402725.1 Paludibacteraceae bacterium
GCTTTTGGAATCGCGCCTTGACACAAGCTGAGATAACTGCGCTGGCAGGCGGTGGTTTTCATGATTACACAACTGCAGATGCCGGACTGATAGCCGGATATAATTTCTATGAAACAACCGGCGATGTTACTCTTGAGCCGGTATCAAATACTTCCACAACGATTCCAATGGGTACCCTTGTAAATACCCCCCGATGGAATGAAGTGTATGATTATGTGTGGGCTAAAACAGATGGAGGAACTTACGGTGGTGCTGCTACCAAAAATATTAAACTGATTGAACGGGGCGACTATAATGTTACGGTTGCGTCCAAATATGGTTGTGGAACTAATTCGGCCACATTTACTGTAAATGGAAAAAATAATTACTGGACAGGTGCAGTCAGTACCAACTGGGGTGATGCCGCTAACTGGACCTGTGGGGTAGTCAAAGAAGGATATAGTGTGGAATTTGCCACGTCAACAAATAATCCTACAAAACCGGCATCAAAAAATCTTGAATTGCTCGATGCCAGTCATACTATCAATAACTTAACCAATGCAACATCGCTTGCTACAGTCATACCACCGGCACGATCACTCACTGTGCAGGGTAAGGTAACGGGTTCGGAAACTGATCCGTCAAAAATTCTTATTCAGGCAGATTCGTTACAAGCTAACGGCAGTCTGATATTTACTAATCCTCAGCTCAATCCCAATGTGCAAGCTACGGTGCAGATGTATGCCCGTGGTTTGAAGGGAGCGCCCTGGTCGTGGTATGACCCCGTATCCAATCAAACTTTTTCAGGCTCTTACCGCTGGCAGTTTTTCGGAGTTCCGGTTTCCGATTCCGGTACCCTGGCAAGCAATTCGAGTTTGTGGGGCTCCTACATCAGGAAGTACAAAGAAAATAAAAATCTGAATGCATACTATCAGAAATGGGAGGACCTGGGCAATAACGATGTGCTTAGTCCGTTTGCAGGCTATGAGATAACCCAGGATAAGCCAAAGATGATTACCTTTAGGGGAAAACTTGTTACTAATGATATGACTCTTGCACTCACAAAAACGACAGATGTCAATTCTACAAAAAATTACGGTTCGGGTTACAACATCTTTGGCAATTCGTTTACCGCACCGATCGATATCAAACAATTGGATTTTGCAGACGATGTGCATGCTACTGTTCATATCTATAATACCGGCAGCCTGATGGACTGGGGAAATGCTCCCAAAGATGGTAAAGATGCTGTGGTGGGTGCTTATATTGCAATACCTAAAGGTCTGGCAGGCAATGGTATCCCCCGTGATATACCTTCCATGCAAGGCTTTCTGGTGAAAGTTAAAGATACGGGAGGAGCAAATGCCACAGTCACAATACCTTATAGTGCAGTAAAAGATATTTCAGTAATTCCGGGCTTAAGTTTGCAACATATCAAACAATCAGAAAGTGAGGAAGAGATAACCTATATGACTGTTGATGTAACAGGTACCAGCGGTTCCGACCGTGTATGGCTGTACAGTGTGCCCGGTAAATCGCACGGCTATGACAACGGCTATGATGGTGAAAAAATAATGCTGGCTACAGGTGTAGCGCTATATGCTGATGAACTGAGTGGTAAATATCAGTTGAATGCAGCTGAAGACCTTGACGAAACCTATCTGGCGTTTCGTGCCGGCAATGAGAGTGATTACACCCTGAAAATTGACAAAAGTAAACTGAAGGGGTACGAAACCCTATATCTGCAGGATTTGAAAACAGAAACGGAGATTAATTTGTCTGCAGTAGATACAACAACATATTATTTTAGCGCCGCCAACAATCTGCAGGCTGAAAAACGCTTTTTGCTGACACGCAGAAGTAAAACCGGCATCGAACCGAACGGTCAGCACTTAATCACCATCTATTCGGCAGGCAAAACTATCTGGTTGAATAATATGTCGGATTCGCAGGGAATTGTCGAAGCTTTCGAACTCACCGGTAAGCAAATCTATTCCGGTACGATACAGGCGCGGCAACAGAAAAGGATTGAACTGGATTTGTCCGAAGGTGTTTATGTTATCAAAGCGAAGACAGAAGACATGAACGTGATTCGTAAGGTGTTGATAGGTAAAAATCAGTAGGAAATAATTGCTGTTCTGACAGCAGGGATGATAATTAAATTAGAGGATAAAGAAGTATCAGGCAGAAAATTTTCATAGTGTTTATTATGTCGGTTGTGGTCTTTGGGGGCTATTTGGCGTTTTTAGCCAAAAATCCGCTCTTCAGGACATCAACTCCAGCCTATGTCGCCTATAATGGTAAGGGCATCGAAGCAAGCGGCAGTTCTGATTTGTCGCATCCCAGCCTGAAAAACAAGAAACTGAAACCACCCAAGGATCGGAAAGAGGTGGACATGAAGCCCGACCTGAAGGAAAATCCGTTGATGAAGCTGGAACAAATTGCAGCCGGAGAAGCTGAAACTTTTCTTGATCAAACAGGTGGAGCGAAAACTGCGGCTGCCACCCGGAATTCAGTTTCAAACTCGTCGGGTTCAGCTGCTGGCGGTGGCTCCATGCTGGCG
>DAONDU010000240.1:0-2520 GCA_035402725.1 Paludibacteraceae bacterium
ATTATTCAATCTTACGTATTAATCTGGCCGGTACTCCGGCATAAACCGAATTGGAAGGCACATCCTTTGTTACCACCGAACCGGCACCAATGACGGATGACTCGCCGATGGTCACACCGGGCAGTACAATGACTCCTGCTCCGAGCCACGAATCATTTCCTATTTTTATGCTTCCTCTGATTGGTTTTATTTTTTCACTCAGGTGTGACCAGTTAGCGTCGGAAGTGAGTATCAAGGTGACCCGGGGTGAAATGGATACCCTGTCACCAATCTCCAGGTTGTAAGTTTCTTCGTTGCTGATGGTAGATATAATCAGACCACTGCTGACGTACACTTTATCTCCCACTTTGAAACCGCAGACACGTAAAGCCCACACCCGTACGGAGTTGTGAGGAAAATGCTTTGCCAGCCACTTGAATACCTTCAGTTTCACTCTGAATAATATTCCCTTTTCCTTTCCGTTTGTTGTAATATTTCCGTAAGCCATTTCTCTTATACCGTAATTTTATAATTAAGTAACAACCTATTGAATATTTCTAAATTCCGATTTCAGGAAACTGTATCTTTATGCTATCTTTCAAATTAATTCTCAAAATTCCAGTTGTTCCAGTAATTTTATTATTCTCCCGGCTGTTTTACCATCCCAGTATTTAGGAGTGTTTCCTTTTTTGCCTTCTCCAGACAGAATTTCATTCACTTCGGATATGATTTCATCCACTTTTATCAGTTTATTGCTTCCCTCCCATACGGTGACGGGACGTTCGGTGGTCGGTCTTACTGTCAAACACGGTATATTAAGATAAGTGGTTTCTTCCTGTATGCCTCCCGAATCGGTCAGTGCAAACATTGATCGGCTCACCAGATGAATGAACTGCAGATAACCCAGCGGTTCGATAAAATATAAGTTGGGAAATGCGTCGATGACCTGTTCCAACCCAAACTCCCGGATATTTTTATAGGTACGCGGATGCACAGGAAAAATCAACGGGATACGGCGGGATATTTCTCCCCAAATTTTAACCAGTTTCGTCAGGCTGTCCGGGTCATCCACATTGCCGGGACGGTGGAAAGTCATCACTCCATAATTTCCATCATGGAAGTCCTCCCCTATCCTAATTGTTTTTGGTTGGTTTAACAACCTGAATTCAAGTTTTGTATTTTTGGCAACAGCGAGTTGTTCGGTGAGGCTATCAATCATGAGGTTGCCCAACATATGGATTTTCTCCGCGGGGATATTTTCCTTCAGCAAATTCTCGTCGGCATCGGCGCTGGTGGTAATAAATACATCGCTGATGGCATCAGTTACGAGACGATTTATTTCTTCGGGCATGGAGCGATCGCCGCTGCGTAAACCAGCTTCGTAGTGTATTGTTTTAATTCCCAGTTTGGCAGCCACCAGCGTACAGGCAGCCGTGCTGTTGACATCGCCCACCACCAGTACCGCATCCGGTTTTTCATCCAGACAAACTTTTTCAAATCCTTCCATTATCCGTGCTGTCTGTACGGCATGACTTGCGGAGCCCACTTCCAGGTTGATATCCGGCGCGGGAATGTTCAGTTCGTCGAAAAACTGCCCTGACATTTTCACATCATAATGCTGACCGGTATGTACCAGCACAGTTCGAATGGTAGGATGTCCCTTCAGCGCATGCATCAAAGGAGCTATTTTCATAAAATTAGGACGGGCACCGGCAACGAGAATGAGTTTCATAAGCAGTAGTTTTAGTGTGTAGTGTGTAGTGTGTAATGTTTAATCGTTGAATCGATGAATCGTTGGATTGATGATCACTAATTGTTTACCGTTTAATGTTTATTGTTAATCACTAATCATTCCACATTCCATATTTTTCATCTAAATCTCATCTGATATTCGGGATTGTCTTTCATTATTCGTGCACTTTCGGGGTAATTTTCAATAAACCAGATATGAAATGCTGTTACGTCGATTTTATCCGCGAGCATTCGTTGACGTCGGCGTTGCCATTCCGATTTAAGGTCGGGAATTGTTAACAACTCTTCAATTTTGTCAAACATAGCATTGGTATCATGTGGCAAAAAGCCATAGGTAAGGTTGTAAACATGTTCCTCTTGTTCGAGATATGAAATCCTTCCCACAAATGAGTTGCAACGGATAGCCGGAGTACCAAGTACTGCTGATTCGGAAGTCATTGTCTGGCTATCGCCAATGAGCATGGTTGCAAAGTAAATAAGCGAATGAACTTTATCGGGCGAAACCCTGAGACTGTATTTACTAAACTCCTCATCAATATTACTCTCTGTGGTAATGAACACTTTTCCATGTTGCTCAAGCATGTTTATCAGTTTACGTTTATTATCCAAAGACAATCCCTGTATTCCTCCATCATGATGCGCCCTGAAGGCATTAAAACGGAGTAAAAAATAAGTATCGCCAGCTTTTAATCCGACTTCAGTCAATACTTCCGGATCTGGCGTAAACCTTGCGTGATGCAGGTAAGCCAATTCGTGATAACCGCTGTAGTAAATTGTTTTTGAAGACTT
>DAONDU010000241.1:0-2478 GCA_035402725.1 Paludibacteraceae bacterium
CTCATTCCTGATACTCATCTAACCGGAGAATGTCTTATCGGTGGACAAAACATTTACGATAAAAACGTTACAGTAGATGAATTGCGGAAGAAAGTCGGTATGGTATTTCAGAAGCCAAATCCGTTCCCTAAATCAATTTTCGAAAACGTAGCTTACGGACTTCGGGTGAATGGAGTCAGGGATAAAAAAGAATTAGCCGAAACGGTGGAGAAATCTCTCAGGCAGGCTGCTTTGTGGGATGAGGTGAAAGATAAACTCAAAAAATCGGCCTACGAACTTTCGGGCGGACAGCAACAGCGGCTTTGTATTGCACGCGCTCTGGCTATTTCACCCTCGGTAATCCTGATGGACGAACCTGCTTCGGCCCTCGACCCGATTTCTACCTCAAAAATTGAAGAGTTGATTTTTGAACTTAAAAATTCATATACTGTTGTTATAGTAACACACAATATGCAACAGGCAGCCCGCGTAAGCGACAAAACAGGTTTTTTTATGCTCGGGGAACTGATTGAGTTTGACGATACAAAAAAGATATTCCTCAATCCACAAAAAGAACAAACACAAAATTATATCACCGGACGTTTCGGATAATGTCCTGTATTTGCTCAGAACATTCAAATTAACTATTTATCAGATTATAACAAAAACAGAATATGAAACATACTGAAACCGAACTACTTCAAATTAAAAACAGCATTTCTGAGATGTGGATTCTCGTATTGTCGCAACTGCGTAACGCTAAGTCTGCTTTGGTAAACTCCGACAGTGATTTGGCACGCGTTGTTATAAGTTTGGAGAAAAGAGTCAATGCATTTGAACTGAAGATTGACAGTGATTGCGAGAATTATATTGCCTTGTTCAGCCCGGTTGCCATCGACCTGCGACTCGTTCTATCGATACTCAAAATTAATAAAACACTTGAACGTATCGGTGATTTTGCAGAAGGAATTGCACGCTTTGTTCTGCAAACAGAAAACATGGGGACACATGAAGCCCTGTTGAAGCTTGTTCGGATCGACGAAATGGCAGGCCATGTTGAAACAATGCTTGAAAAAACATTGAACGCCTTTACAGAAGAAAATTCAAGACAAGCCGGAATGGTTTTCTCCATCGATAATGAGGTAGATACAATTTATCGTGATGACTATGAACTGCTTGCTAAATATGTTGTTGAACATCCGGCTGATGCATTCTATGTGTTGCACCTGGCTACAGTATTAAGAAAATTTGAGCGTTCAGGTGATCATTGCAATAATCTTATGGAAGAAATTGTCTTTTATCTGGATGCTAAAGTGTTGAAACATCAGAAAAAGGAAAAACAGGAATAATTGAAATTCATTTTTGCATATCTATTGTTTTAGCAGGCTTATAATTGTGCCCGCTCCACCTATCAACATAATTACAATTCCTGTAATGCGGTTGATAATTTTCAATCCGCGGAAGTTAAATTTATTGCGAAAATGGTTAACTGAAAAGGTTAACAGGTTCCACCAGATCGAAGCACCAATTAACACTGAAAACAAACCTAATATTAAAACCCAGATTGTATTTCCGGGTACAACGAAATCGAACCGTGCAAAAAGAGCAATCAGCACAAACAGAATCAGTGGATTGGATAAGGTAAGACCGAATGAAGTAATATAATCGCCCAAAAGGGAATGATCTGATTTTTCATGAGGGAGAGGTTGTGTCACCGGATTACTTCTGAAGATCCAAAAACCGAAACCAATAACAATCAGACTTCCGATAAGCTGAAGAATAAACCGGTATTCGTCTATAAAGCCGATGACAAAACTCAGGAAGAAAATAGTAATAACTGAATAAAGCAAATCTGAGGTCGTAGCACCCAAACCGGTAATAAATCCATATTTGCGTCCATGGTTAAGTGTACGCTGAATACACAACATACCAATTGGTCCCAGCGGAACCGAAATGCTTAATCCAATAATAATGCCTTTTAGTATAGTTGCAATCAGCATATTAATCTCTATCAGTAATACAAAGATAGAATATTATCACTCAACCGATAATGGAACTGCTCAATTTTTAACATTAATTGAATCTGGAACGTAATGTCATTAAAAATCAATAAGGAGCAAAAATTATCGAAATTTTAAGTAAGGTCTCACACAAAGCTGAATTTATGAAATTTTACAGTAGATCACTTGCAAGTTCGGACAAATAGCTTCTTTCTCCTTTGACAAGATTTACATGAGCAAAAACATCCTGACCCCGCATACGATCAATCATATATACAAGTCCGTTGGAAAGCATATCCAGATAAGGCGAATCTATTTGCTGAATATCACCGGTAAAAACAATTTTGGTACCTTCACCAGCTCTTGTTATAATGGTTTTCACCTCATGTGGTGTCAGGTTTTGGGCTTCATCAACAATAAAAAATGTCTCACTCAGACTTCTACCCCGGATGTAAGCCAGTGCTTCTATCACCAGTTGTTCATTTTTCTGCATTTCTTC
>DAONDU010000242.1:0-2337 GCA_035402725.1 Paludibacteraceae bacterium
CACGCTTTTTTCGGCCTTAATTTTGGTCGGGTCGAGCGGCTGTGTGTGCCGCGCTTTGGCTATTGCCGACTTCACCAGGTGAATTGCTTTTTCGGTGGCTCCTTCCTTATTGTCGGAATGCGCCCACGATGCCTGTTCGCGGATATTGGAATGCACATACGTGTACTTGTTCAGGTTGCCGCGTTCGGTTACATTGCGGAATGTGACCAGGTGCAGTTTCGGTGAACAGGATGCCACGATTACTCCATCGAGATTGAAGTTATTGATATCATCCACCATGTCTTTCTGATTGGCATCCGAGCAGGCAAACATGGTTGTTTTTGCCAGCACGATATTATCGTCATTTTCCACGGACTGACGCACTTTCTCTACATCCACGTAGTCTGAAATGTTTCCACCGCAATGACAAATGTATACTCCTATTCTTTTTTCCATAATAGTTACCTGCCCCTACCCCCCTGAAGGGGGGTAACACAAGAGCGTTTTTTCAGTATTTATATTATTTACAGAATTGCATTAATTATTATTATAACGTTAGCAGCCACTGACTTGCTCAACTTTAACTCCCCCTTTAGGGGGTTGGGGGGCAACGTTTTTCATTAAATAACTGATGGCTTCGGACGACGCTGATCCTGCCGAGAGAATGGCATCGGGGATATCCATCGGTGCTGACGCGGTTCCGGCTACAAACACACCTTCGATGCTTGTCTGGGCAGGTGAGGCCATCAGGTCGGGTTGTCCCACGAATTCGAATTTGTCCAGCTTCAGATCGTCGGCAAACATACCTTTTGCTTCGGTATTGGGCAAAGCGCCCACCGAAAGCACTACCATATCGTGTTCTGCCACTTTGAGTTTTCCGGCATTGATATCCTCATAACGAAGCATCAGGTTGCCGTTTTCCTTTTCGGTGATTTTACCTATTTTCCCTTTAACGAAATTCACTCCCATTCCTTTGGCTTGTTCGTAGAATTCTTCAAAACCTTTTCCGAAGGAGCGGATATTGAGGTAATAGATGGTGATATCAGCCATAGGCAGTGCGCCCATCAGGAGCTGTGCCTGCTTGATGGAATACATGCAGCATATTTGCGAGCAGATGGGATTACCCACCGAAGCATCGCGCGAACCTGTACACAGCACGTAGGCTATTTTATCGGGCATTTTTCCGTCGCTGGGACGCAGAATGGTGTGGAACGGACGCGTGGGAGCTATCTGGCGTTCCATTTGCATGGAGGTAAGTACGTTTTTGTAGGTTCCAAATCCGTAACGCGGCATCTTCAACGGATCAAAGAGGTTGAAGCCCGTGGCGAGAACAACAGTGCGTACATGCAGGTCATACTGTTCTTCTTCCATGGTGAAATCAATGCAATCGGTAGGACATGCTTTTTCGCAGGCGCCGCAGAGCGTGCAGTTCTCGATATCGATGACGGCAGCTTTCGGATTACAGATACTGAACGGAATATAGGCAGCCTTGCGCCCCACCAGTCCGAATTGATACTGGTCGCTGACACTAACCGGGCAGGCCTGTTCGCATTTCTGACAAGCCGTGCAGTCTTCCACATGCACGTAGCGTGGTTTTTTATAGATGGTTGCGGTAAATTCGTTTTCGTTTACTCTTCTTATATTATCAACCTTACTTCCTGTGAAGATGGTTATGTTGGGATGTCTGGATATCTCCGATACTTTGGGGGTGGTTATGCAGGCGGCACAGTCGAGGGTGGGAAAAACTTTGCTCAACAAAATCATTTTCCCTCCGATGCTGTCGTCCTTATCCACGAGCAGCACTTTGAAACCTGTATTGGCAAGGTTGAGGGCGGCTTCACCTCCGGCAATCCCGGCTCCGATGACTAATGCGTCATACGTTATGTTTTTCTTATCCTGGTTCACGATTCTGGGTGTAAAGTTTTTAATAAATAATCGTTGAAACTTCTGATTTGCTTCACAAAAGACTCGCTGCACACCGAGCAGATGGCTGCCATACGCAGACGCGCCGGTTCAATCTCTTGCGATTTCATCAATTCATGTGTTTTTGTCACTAATCTACCGGTTTTTTCGGTACAGCTTTCGCCATACACACAGTCGCTTCCGTCGGCAGCGATAAATACGCCGTCAAACCCTTTTTCATAAGCATATAAAATCCATTTTGATTTTATACTGCTCGAACAAGGCACGGTAATGGTATATACTGTTGGCGGATAATGCAGTTTCATCAATCCGGCCATGTCGATAGCCGGGTCTGAAATCTTCTCGGTTGAGAAAACCAGTATTTTCGCTGTTTTTTTTGTAGCAATAGCCATAATGTTGTTTGAGTTTCTGAGTTATGGAAATTCAGAAAAATAA
>DAONDU010000243.1:0-2237 GCA_035402725.1 Paludibacteraceae bacterium
AAGTTTTGCAGAGCTTTATTAAAGACATTAATGCTACTGCAAATGGATTTACAAATTGTACTTGGAAAAGTGCAAACGGTGAAATTGCAGGGGGCTTTTACTCGGAACCTGACTCGGGCATTTACAACGCCATGAACAAAGGCATCCGTATGGCGCAGGGAGAATACATTCATTTTCTCAACTCCGGTGACTGGCTGGTGGACGAACATGTGGTGGAGAAGATGCTCGGAAAGTTAAACGAACTGATTGAAAAAGGACAGCAGCCCGATGTGTTTGTGGGTAATAAAATAATGATTCGGCCGGATGGAAAAATCCGACGTGGACACAATGATAAGCGTCCTGTTACTGCCTTCACTTTTTATCGTGGTACTATAGAACACACTTCGGCATATATCCGTCGTGAACTGTTCGAGACTGTCGGTTTTTATGATGAAACACTTCGTATTGTTTCCGACTGGAAATGGTATTTCGAAGCCGTGCTCCATCACAATGCCAAAGTGTCATATACGGATTTATACGTTACATACTTCGACAATACCGGCATCAGCAGCACCAACCTGCAGCTCGATAAAGCCGAACGCCGACAGGTACTTGAAGAACTCTTGCCCGAAGCTGTTCTTGCCGACTATGATACCTATTCATTCGATATTGACCAGATGCAGCGATTGAAACGCTATCCTGTTCTTTATCGCCTGGTATGGTTTGTGGAGCGGTGTTTGTTCAAAATAGATAAATGCAATGGGAAGTATTGGGGATGGAGAAAATTAAAGAAATAAATCTGAAATAACTATCAACCATTTAGTTAGCAGTATATGAGCATATAATAACCCCTCTTTAATAATTTGTCAACATTGCGATAAAATATTTAGCGATATGTGTGGAAATGTAAAAATAAATAATTAAAATTGTACAGAGATTTTACCAACTTCCATTAACTTCATGAAACCTGACATATAAACTCCTAAAATTAACAGCCATGAAAACATTGAAAAATTTGTTTAGAATTATTGTACCGGCTTTTTTACTTTTGCTGGTAAGTGCCTGCGACACGGAAGGTACAGGCAAGAAGATGACAATCGGAGGTGATACCGACTATGTTGAAAATCAAGTGGGAGCTACTGCCAAAGGTGTTACAACACTGGATGGTGCATCCATTGCCGACATCCAGTCCAAAGTGGTGGAAAACAGCGGTGGTATGACTACATTTGAAACAACAATACCCGTTCCTCCAACCCTGCAGGGGAAAGAGCAACTACTGGGCGACCAATTCGTCATGGAATTGCTTGGTCAATCAGTTACAAGCTACATGGAATCAGGCAATAAGGTGAAGCTCAGAATTAAAGCCATAAATAGCAGTGAGGGCTTTGCGCTCATCAACTCGACGGGGAAACAAGTGGTAATAATGAAATACGATGCTAATGAAGGTGATAAATGGTCGCACAAAAGGGAAGATGGGAAAACCGTTGAATTTAAGGTTACACATCATTCCACCACCGATGATTATCGTTATGGATTTTTCAACATTAAAGTAGTAAAAGTTGAACATCTGTCCATTCAACCCGGTTATTCAAAGGTGGTTTTCATAGGAAATCACAAATTTGGATTGGTTGGTATTGAACTTTATCTTGAAGACGGATCGGTAATTAAATCGACAAAAATGTGATAATCTTGGAAAAAATCCGTAGTAAAGAAATTCTTTTAGTTGTAGCAGCCTGGGTGGCTGTTGTAGCCGGTATAATTGGGATGTATTTCTTTCTTTACCAAAGCTACAAACCCGAACTGCTGCAACTAAAAGTGTTTACAGTTTATTCCAGCTATATTAAGAATAAGTATTTTACATTTATCACCAACAATCAGGGGGATGAATTAGCCATTGCCATGTATTGCGTCGGTTGGCTGCTGTTGATCTGGAAGCGGTATAAATCTCTTAAAAACAAGCAAGCCATGGTGATTATCGTTTTTCTGCTGGCTTATCTGCTGCTGCATGGCATGGCAATTTTATATTTCTGTGCCGTATTCTTTTTGTTGCTCCCCCTGCTGGTCTTAATAAAATAATATGATTATCCGCAAAGAGTACAGTTGCACTGAATCTATGAGTTGCTGGGACTGACCTCGTTCGGTGAGCCAAAAAACAAGTGAGGAAGGCGTTAAAAATACTCCTGTTTGACGACCAAAGGGAGGAGTTTGGAGGATTTTAGACTTCCGAGCGATAGTTTTTTGAGCGAAGCGGACATAAA